>JBGQFF010000084.1:0-11908 GCA_041496745.1 Gammaproteobacteria bacterium | reverse complement strand
CTGCGCCACCGCGGGCTTCAAGAGCGCGAGGATCGCGTGCAGCGCCCCCCACTGCGTGTCCGTGTACCTCTCGGGCGGCAGCAGAAGGAGCGCCGCGAGCGCCTCCTGCAAGCCCGGGATGGCGACCAGCTCCTCCGGCGGCTTCGGGCGCTTGCGCCACTCGCCCTTCTGCGTCAGCAGCGACTCCGCGAGCTCGACCGACGCCTGCGGACACAGCGCCCGGGCGCGTTCGATGAGCCGCTGCCGCTCCTTCGCGAGCGTCGCCTCCAGCTCCTTGCGCGTGGGCGCCTCGCCCGTCTGGCGCAGCCACTGGTCGCGCCGCCCGAGGATCTCCGCGAGCATGTTGGTCGCGCGTCCCACGTCGTTGTCCAGGTGCGCGAGCAGCCGCGCCACCGCGGGCGTCACGTCCGCGAGGGTGCGCGCGGCGGCCTCGTAATACAGCTCGGAAGCATCCTCCACCACGCCGGGCTGCGCGCCGAACCGGGCGCGCACCGGCATCTGCACCGTGAGCGAGGCGCACAAGGCGTCGATGGTCTGGATGCGCAGCCGCGGCGCGAGCTCGGGAGAAATCTGCTCGATCACGCGCTTGCGCATCTCGGCGGCCGCCTTCCTGGTGAAGGTGATGGCGACGATCTCCTCGGGCTTCTGCACGGTCTTCAGGAGCCGCAGGTAGCGCTCTACAAGCAAAGCAGTCTTCCCCGAGCCCGCGGGCGCCTGCACGATGAACGAGCGCGTGACATCCAGCGCCGCGTGGCGCTCGTGCTGGTCCGCGGCCTTGTGCTCAACCATCTGCGTCAACCGCTTCACGGGTCGCCCGTTTCATCCCCAAGGGGGGTGTTCGGGCGATGAAGGTACGAGAGATACTGGAGATCCTGCGACGCGACGGTTGGTACTTGGTCGCCACGCGAGGCAGCCATCGCCAGTTCAAGCACCCGGGCAAGCCCGGGCGCGTTACAGTGCCGGGGAAACCAAGCGACGATTTACCTCCAGGCCTGTTAAACAGTATCCTTAAGCAATCTGGACTTAAGAGATAGGAATCCCGATGCGGTACGCGGTGGTAATCGAGAAGGGCGAAGGTAACTATGGAGCCTATGTTCCCGACCTTCCCGGCTGCGTGGCGACGGGGGCCACCGTCGAGGAAACCGAGCGCGAGATCCAGGAGGCGATCGAGTTCCATCTGGAAGGGCTGCGCGCCGACGGCCTGCCGATCCCCGAGCCCAGCAGCCGCGTGGAGTACGTGGAAGTCGCGGCCTAACCTCATTCCGACTCCTCGCCCTCTTCGCCGAGCGCGTTAACGCGCTCGTACACGCGGCAGAGGGGCTGCAGGTCGCAGTAGCGGCAGGTTTGCAGGAGTTGCTTCGGGTCCACGCGCGCATCGCCCGAGGCGAAGCCGGAACCCAGCGCGTCGAGCTCCTTCTTCCAGCCGGCGACCAGGGCGTCCCAGTCCTTGGCGGGCTTCACGTCGGGAATGAGGTCCTTCCCGCGGGAGAAGCCCATGTAGCGCATCTCGCCGGTCTTGAGCTTGGCGAAAGCGACGGCGGCGATATCCTCCTTGGAGTTCAAAGCGTAGAGCGGGAGTTGCGGGTCGTCGGGGCGTTCGCCTACCCAGTCGTTGGGAGTCGGACGACCAGTCTTGTAGTCGATGAGCGCGTGGCCACCCGCTTCCAGCTTGTCCATGCGGTCGATGCGGCCGTTGAGCTCGAGGCCGGCCACGGAGAGCTTGCGCTTCTCTTCCATGGCGACCACTTCGAAAGGATCCCGCTCGCGCTCGACGTCCAACCATTCCCGCGCCAGCTTCGCGAGGCGCCTTCTTTCCAACCCGGCAAAGGGCTCCTCCAGTTTCGCTTCGGCAACGGCAGCGTTCGCCGCACGTTCAATAGCCGGGCCTGCATCCCCCTGTATCCCGGCGCTTCCTTTGAGTTCGGTCCACAGCTCCTTCATCAGGGTGTGCAGCAACATCCCCCGCGCCCTTGCGTCCAGGCCTTCGACGGGCTCCTCCAGGGTTTCCGCGTTTAAACGATGCTTTGCGAAAGCCCGGAACGGGCAAGCAGCCTGGTCCGAAAGAATCCTGGTCCCGCCCTTCGGCGTTTTCGTGGCGAGTGCGGGAGCCCGGCCGTCCGGAACAGTCTCGATGCGCCGGGCGGAAAAGATCACGTCGCGATAACGTGCGTAGGTCCTTGTCTCCGGCGTTTCCAAAGGCGAGGAAACGCCGGAGATCAAAGGGGAAGGCAAAAGCGTTCTGTCTTCTTCATGGGCCGGATACGACACCACCACTTCGGCGGCTGATCCAAGCCATCCCTCCGTCATCCTCTTGCCTCTCTCCAGCGTTGCGTCCGCCGACGCCTCCGGAATTCCCGCCTTGCGCTGCAGCGCGGGCGGAATCAAGGGATTGGGCCGCGCGTGCAGCGGCCAGGCGTCATCCGTCAGGCCGCTCACCCACAGGGCGTCGAACTCCAGGCCCGCGGACTCGAGCACGCCGAGCACCTGGATCGGCGCATCGGGCGTCTCGGGCTGGAACAAGGTATCGGCGCAAAGGCGCCGCAGGCGCGCGAGCGCTTGCCCGAAGGTCATCCTCGGCACGACGCGCTCGAGCTTGGCGAATTCGGCCAGCGTCTCGTTGAACTTGGTCCGGGTCTGGAATTCGTCCGAATCCAGGCTTCTTTCCGGAAATCCAGCCGCCTCCAGCAGCGTAGTGACTTGCCGGCCCCAGTCGTGCGGCGAGGCGATTTCTTTCTTCGGCACGGAGAACACAGCTTCGAGTTTCTGTCGAAGGACAGGACAACCCTCGACCAATCCAACCAGCTTCCCCAACGTCAACCGCGCCGGAGCTCGCTTGCGAAGTGCTGCATCAAGCAAAGCCCGCTGCGCCATCTCCTTCTCCGCACCGCCGATGAAGGGCGAGCGGATGAGTTTCGATGGCTGCTCGAAAGGAATCTCGCCCGCGGCGAGTTCCAGGATGGAGAGCGCGGCGCGCACCAGCGGGTAGTCGGCGAGCGGCGCGCCGAGCGAAACATTGAAAGGCAGCGCCTTGCGTTCGTTGCCGGGGAGGTTGTGCGCCGGCTGCATGGTGCGCGAGAAGACCCGCACCACCTCGCGCCGGCGCTGCCCCAGTTCGGGAACTACGACGCCGATGCGCTTCGCGCCGGATTCGAGCTTCGCGCGCGCCCACTGGGCGGCGGCGTCGAGTTCTGCGCGGGCGGAGGGAAACACACGGAGGCGGGCTTCGCCCACCCTACGATCCGGGGAGCAGCTGCGAACTTCGATGCCTTCCCTGGCGCAGGCGTCGAGGAAGTCCTGCTCCTGCGGCTTCACCACGTCGAAGGCGTAGGCGACGAGGAGCCTGGGTTTGCGCAGCGCGGCTTCCTTCAGCAGCGGCGCGACGACGTCGGCAAGGCGGGCGGCATCGGTATTTCTTTCCAGATCGCAGCGCTTCGCATACTCGCGCGACCACTCGGCGAAGGCCTTCGCGTCGTCGTTGCCGGGAAAACTTCCGAGCGCGCCCGCGATGCGCCACTCGTGCGCGAGGCCCCAGGCCTTGACGCAGTCGCTCGCCGCCTGCGGCACCGCGAGCAGCGCCTCGCCCCACTCGCTCGCGCGGATCGCGGACTCCCACAGCGCCTGCTCCTGCGCATCGGTCAGCAGGAGCGGCAGCTGCGCCGCGATGTCGGAGTAAAGCGCGTCCTCGTAGAGCCGCTCTGCGAATGCGCTGAACGGCAGGATGTCCGCCGTCTCCCAGACCGGAAGTCCCTTGTCGATCTGTCCCTGGTCGAATTCGCGGGACAGCTCGCGGGACAGGCGTGCGTTTGGAGTGACGACGGTGACGCGCGCCGCATGCCCTTCAGCGAGGCGCGCGAGGAGTTCGGACTTGCTGACCGGCGCAAGGGGCATGCGCCGGAAGTTTAGAACAAGCGGCTCACACCACCTTGAGCATGCGCCGCAGGAACAGGGCGAAGAACGCGCCCATGGCGGCCATCACCATCCGCCCGCCCGTGCCGCCGTCGGCCCCGAAGCCCGAGACGGCGAGCGCGACACCGCCGGTGAACGAGCCGGCAACGGCGAACGCCATGTCGCCCTGGAGGCCGAAATTGTTGCCTTCGAGGAACCGACCCATCAGCAGCCCGACGATCAGGCCAATCACCAAGAACCAGACATACTCCATAGGGCTCTCCTAGTCGGCCCAGCATACGCGCTATTGCGCCGCGCAACGGCCCGGCGCTGCCTATAATTGCCCCATGGACGCCGGGGACGCCCTCCTCCTCGCCCGCGCGCAGTTCGGGCTGAACATCGGGTTCCATATCCTGTTCCCCGCCCTCAGCATCGCGCTCGCCTGGTTCCTGCTTTATTTCAGGGTCAAGTACGCGCGCACCGGCGACCCACACTGGCTCGCCACCTACCGCCTGTGGGTGAAGATCTTCGCCCTCACCTTCGCCATGGGCGTGGTCTCGGGCATCACCATGAGCTTCCAGTTCGGCACCAACTGGCCGGGCTACATGGAGAAGGTGGGCAACATCGCCGGCCCCCTGCTCGGCTACGAAGTGCTGACCGCGTTCTTCCTCGAGGCCACCTTCCTCGGCGTGATGCTGTTCGGCATGGAGCGCGTCAGCTCCCGCGTGCACCTCTTTTCCTCGCTGATGGTGGCGGTGGGCACCACCCTTTCCGCGTTCTGGATCCTGGCGCTTAACTCCTGGATGCAGACGCCGCAGGGCCACGTGATGGACGGCGACGCGCTGATCGCCGGCGACTGGGTGAAAGTGATCTTCAACCCGTCCTTTCCGTACCGCTTAACGCACATGCTGCTCGCCTCGGGCCTCACCGCCTCGTTTCTGGTCGCCGGGCTCTCCGCCTGGCGGCTGTTGCAGGCGCCGCGGGACGCGGGCGCCCTGAAGACGCTGCGCGCCGGCGCGCTGGTGGCGGCGGTGCTCGCGCCGCTGCAGGTGTTCGTGGGCGACCTGCACGGCCTCAATACGCTCGAGCACCAGCCGGCGAAGATCGCCGCCATCGAGGCGTTATGGAATACCGCAAAAGGCGTGCCGCTGGTGCTGTTCGCCGTCCCGAACGAGGAGCACAAGCGGAACGACTACGCGATCGAAGTGCCCAGGCTCGCGAGCCTGATCCTCAAGCACGACGCCGACGCCGAACTGAAGGGCCTCGAGGCGTTCGCGCCCGACCACTCGCCGGTGGGGCCGGTATTCTGGGCGTTCCGCATGATGGTCGGCGTCGGCGTGCTGATGCTGGCGCTGGCGTGGCTCGGCAGCTGGCTGCTGCGCAAAGGCGCGCCGCGCGGGCTCCTATGGTGTTTCGCGGCAATGACCTTCTCGGGCTGGATCGCGACGCTCGCCGGCTGGCTGGTGAGCGAGATCGGCCGGCAGCCCTGGCTGGTCACCGGGATCCTGCGCACCGCGGACGCGGTGGGGCGCGTGCCGGACGCGGCGCTCGGCGCGAGCTTCGCCGGCTACCTGCTGGTCTACGGCGTGATGCTCACCGCCTACGTGGTGGTGCTCACGCGCCTCGCGCGCGAGGGAGCCAAGGCATGACACTCGACCTGCCGCTCGTCTTCGCCGTCCTGATGGGCGCGGCCATCCTCGCCTATGTGGTGCTGGACGGCTACGACCTCGGCGTGGGCATGCTGATGCCGGCGGCGAGCGACGCGGAGCAGGACGTGATGGTGGCTTCGATCGGGCCGTTCTGGGACGCCAATGAAACATGGCTGGTGCTCGGCGTGGGGATCCTGTTGATCGCCTTCCCCGTGGCGCACGGCTACATCCTCGGCGCGCTGTACCTGCCGGTGGCGGCGATGCTCACCGGGCTCATGCTGCGCGGCGTGGCCTTCGAGCTGCGCGTCAAGGCGCAGGGCTGGCACGCCGAGCTGTGGAACTGGCTGTTCTGGTTCGGGTCGTTTCTCGCCTCGTTCGCGCAGGGCTACATGCTCGGGCGCTACCTCACCGCCTTCCAGCCGGGCTGGGGCTACGCGTTGTACTCGCTGTTGTTGGGCGCGGCGCTCTGCGGCGGCTACGTGCTCCTCGGCGCTACCTGGCTCATCCTGCGCACGGAGGGCGGGCTGCAGCGCAAGGCGATCGCCTGGACCCGGTGGGGCTTGCTGTGGGTGGCGCTCGGCGTCGCGCTGGTGTCGCTCGCCACGCCGCTCGCGAGCGAAATCGTGCGCGACAAGTGGTTCGACTTTCCGAAGACGCTCGGGCTGATGCTGCTGCCGCTCGCCACGCTCGCGGCCTGGCTGTGGATCTGGTTCACGCTCGGCAAATCCGACTGGAAGCCGTTCGCCGGCGCGGTGGCGATCTACGTCCTCGCCTTCGCCGGCCTCGCCTACAGCGTGTTCCCCTACGTGGTGCTCGGCTGGCTCACGATCTGGCAAGCGGCTGCGCACCCTTCGGCGCTCAAGGTGGTGCTCGCCGGCGTGCTCGTGGTGCTGCCCTTCCTCGTCGGTTACACCGTCTTCGCCTACCGCGTGTTCCGCGGCAAGGCGAAAGCGGGCCTCTACGGACATTAAGATCGGGGTCCGACCCCGATTTTTGTCCCTATTTTTCCTTCGGCAGCACGTCGCAGAACGCGTCGAAGCGCTTCCACGCCGGCACCGGCGGCGTATAGCCTTCGCGGGGCACGTACGACGAGGGCTCGGTGATGCTCATGCGGTGGATGTAGCGCGGGCAGTTGGGAAAGATGCGCGTGGCGCGCACGCGCACCACGAGCTGCGCGCCGACGAAGCTGGCGCGCAGCGGGTCGGCGGCGGCGATCGAGGCGCGCCCGTTCACGCGCATTCGGTTGGGCCGCTCGAAGTCGATGAACAGCAGCGCCACCGCCGGGTTGACGAGGACGTTGCCGAGGCTGCGGAACATGCCGTTGCCGTCGTAGTGCGGGAAGGCCAGTTCGCCGTCGCCGGTCACGCGCACGAAGCCGGGCGCGCCGCCTTTGTACGAGCAATCGGGCTGGCCGTCGGCGTCGGCGGTGGCCAGGAAGAACAGCGTGCGGCTTTCGATGAATTCGCGGTCCTGCGCGCTGAAGACGCTGCGTGAGAGCTTCTCGTCGAGGCGGTCGGCCAGACGGCGGCTGTCGAAGCGGTCCTGCAACTGCCGCATGCCCGCGTGATACGCGGGGCTGGATGAGGCGTCGTCATTCGATGGTTTCATAGGGGTTCGGCAAGTTGTCGTCGTCCTCGAACATCACCGGCCCCTGCGGCCGGCGGTTCACCTGCAGGCGAAAGATGTCCGGCCGCGCGTAATGGCCCACCACGTCGAGGCTGCGCCGCGCCATCCCCACGCGCTCCAGGTCGATCTCGGCATGCAGGATGCCGAACGCTTCGTGCAGCGGGCCGGCAACGATCTTGCCGCCCGGCGCCACGACCACCGAGTCGCCGGCGTTGATCCATTCGTCCGCATCGCCGAAGAGCGCCGGCTTCGGCGGCATCGCGGGCGCAATGTCGCGCCCGCGGAAGGCGAAGCCGCTGCTGACGACCCAGCAGCCGCCTTCGCGCGCGATGTGTTGCGCCGTCGCGATGCAGCGCTCGCCGCTGTCGTAGGTCGGCGCGATGTAGATGTCCACGCCTTGCGCATACAGCGCGCAGCGCGCCAGTGGCATGTAGCTCTCCCAGCAGATCAGAGTGCCGATGCGCCCACAGGGGGTGTCGATCGCCTTCAGGCCGGATGCGTCGCCGAAGCCCCAGACCATGCGCTCGGGATTGGTCGGCATGAGCTTGCGATGGCGGTTGAGCAGCGCGCCGTCGGGCCCGATGACCACCACGGTGTTATAGAGCGTGCCGCCGCTGAACTCCGCGTCGCGCTCGTTGACGCCGCAGACCACGCATGCCTTGTTGCGTCTCGCGGCCTGAACCAGCGGCGCCAGGTCCTCGCCAGCCAGGCTGACCGCGTTGGCGCGCAGCCGCGCATGCAACTGCTCGGTCAGCGCCATGTCGGTGCCGGGCCGCAGGCGCCAGATCCAGACCGGGTAGCCGGGGATGAAGGCCTCGGGGAAGACGATCAGCCGCGCACCCGCCTGCGCGGCCTCGTCGACCGCGGCGACGGCCAGTTCCAGCGTCGCGCCCCGATCGAGGAAGGCTGGCGCGCGCTGGACGACGGCGATGTGCGGCATGCGCTTCTTGCGTCGGCTAACGCGTCTTGGTCGCCGCAGTCTCGCCGGCCACCACCCACTTCTCGCCCGCGGGCTTGCCGTCGCGCACCATGGTCAGCGCGCCGTCGAGCCGCTCGCCGTTCACCACGCCCTTCCACCGCAACTTGCCGTACTTCGGGCTTTCGGTCTCGGCGGTGAAGCTCACCGTCTCGCCCGACACCGAGGCCGTGTAGGGCCCGTCGCCGTACTCGTAGCGGTCGCAGGCAGTCGAGCGAAAGCGGCCGCGCTCGAAGATCAGCGTGTCGGCGTCGCCCGAGGTCTTGCCGCGTTCGAGCACCACGCCGTCGAAGCGCCTGCCGTCCAGTGCACTGGTGCTCATGACCAACCTCCTTTGTTTGCCGAATGGGCGCAGGCATGCTGTGCTTGCCGCGGCCGCGCGGCAATGCGTAGGATTGCGTATGCCGGGCGGCGGCAGGAGGCACAGGATGAGCGCGTTGCACGAGCTGACGCAGCAGGACTACCGGGACAGCTGGCGCCTGGTGTGCGAGATGACCGAGGCGGCCGGCGACGCCGTGTCCTTCGCGCGCCTGGGCACCGAGCAGCTCGCGCGCCTGGTGGCCTCCGAGATCACCACCCTCTCGGTGTGCGACCTGGCGCGCAACACGCGCAGCGTGGTGAGCTCACCCGGCAGCGCAATCTCTGCAGCCGACCGCGAGGCTTTCGACCGGCATTTTTCAGACCATCCCCTGGTGCGCTTCCACGCCGCGCACCCGCACGGCGGCGCGCACCGCATCAGCGACTCGCTGCAGCGGGCCGATTTCCGCGAGAGCGCGCTGTACAACGAGTACTACCGCCGCATCGGCATTGACCACGTCGTCGCCGTGCCGCTGTTCGTCGACCGCGGCCTGCTGGTGAGCTTCGTGCTGAACCGCAACGGCAAGGACTTCAGCGACCGCGAGCGGGTGTTGCTCGACCTGGTGCGCGAGCCGCTCGCCGCGCTCTACCGCCACGCCCTCGCGCGCCAGCGCAGCTTCGGCGCGCTGCCGGTGACGTCGCGCGAGCGCGAGGTGCTCGAATGGCTCGCCGCGGGCAAGACCGACCGCGAGATCGCCGGCATCCTGGGCATGAGCCCGCGCACGGTGCAGAAGCACCTGCAGCACATCTACGAGAAGCTCGGGGTGGAGACGCGCACCGCGGCGGTGATGCGCGCGCTCGGAAAGTGAAATCGGGGTCTGACCCCGATTTCACTTCTCCAGGAGGTGCTTCTTGTCCGTCACCTTGGCCCACTGGTCGGCGTCGGCCGGGGCGGGCTTGCGCTCGATGATCGGCTTCCAGCCCGCCGCCAGCTCCTTGTTGCGCGCGATCCACTCGCGCTGGGCGTCGGGGACGTCGTCCTCGGCATAGATCGCCTCGACCGGGCACTCGGGCACGCACAGGGTGCAGTCGATGCACTCGTCGGGGTCGATCACCAGCATGTTCGGCCCCTCGCGGAAGCAGTCCACCGGGCACACGTCCACGCAGTCGGTGTACTTGCACTTGATGCAGCTCTCGGTGACCACGTAAGTCATCGGTGGGGAAAGCCTGCGACGGCAAAAAGGTTAATCGGTTCAGTAGTTTAGCACGGCGTCTTGGGTTCCCGCCGCGGCGCCCCCATAATAGGGCCTCCCCCCGCAAGATCCCCGAGGAGCCATGAGCAGCAGTACCCAGATCCAGCATGTGACGGACGCCAGTTTCGAGCCCGAGGTCCTCAAGTCCGAGGTCCCGGTCCTGGTGGATTACTGGGCCGAATGGTGCGGCCCCTGCAAGTCGATCGCCCCGATCCTCGATCAGGTGGCCAAGGAGTATGACGGGCGCCTGAAGATCGCCAAGCTCAACGTCGACGAGAACCAGCAGGTGCCGGCCAAGTTCGGCATCCGCGGCATTCCCACCCTGATGCTGTTCAAGAACGGCAACCTCGAGGCGACGCGCGTCGGCGCATTGTCGAAATCGCAGCTCACCGCGTTTCTTGACAGCAATATCTAAAACGCCTACGCTTTGATGCGAAACCGCGCCGGATAGCACTGGCGCGGCGGCAGTACCCGGCGCCCGCCGTAGTTCCTTGCGAGGCGCATCTCCCCAAAGAGACCGCAGCACGGCAGGCCGGGCCTCATCCCATTTCATTGGCCATGCACCTCTCAGAACTGAAAACCCAGCACGTCACGCAACTCGTGGAAATGGCGGTCGGCAACCAGATCGACAACGCGAGCCGCCTGCGCAAGCAGGACCTGATCTTCGCCCTGCTGAAGAACCAGGCGAAAAAGGGCGAATCGATCTTCGGCGACGGCACACTGGAAGTCCTGCCCGACGGCTTCGGCTTCCTGCGCTCCCCCGACACCAGCTACCTCGCGAGCACCGACGACATCTACGTGTCGCCCTCGCAGATCCGCCGCTTCAACCTGCACACCGGCGACACCATCGAAGGCGAGATCCGCACGCCGAAGGACGGCGAGCGCTACTTCGCCCTGGTCAAGGTGGACAAGGTCAACGGCGAGGCGCCCGAGGCGGCCAAGAACAAGATCCTGTTCGAGAACCTCACGCCCCTGCACCCGGACGAGGCGTTCAAGCTCGAGCGTGACATCAAGGCGGAAGAGAACACCACCGGGCGCGTGATCGACATCGTCGCGCCCATCGGCAAGGGCCAGCGCGGCCTGATCGTCAGCCCGCCCAAGGCCGGCAAGACGGTGATGCTGCAGCACATCGCCCACGCCATCGTCGCCAACCATCCCGAGGTGACGATGATCGTGCTGCTGATCGACGAGCGGCCGGAGGAAGTGACGGAGATGAGCCGCTCGGTGCGCGGCGAAGTGGTCGCCTCCACTTTCGACGAGCCGGCCTCGCGCCACGTACAGGTCGCCGAGATGGTGATCGAGAAGGCCAAGCGCCTGGTCGAGCACAAGAAGGACGTGGTGATCCTGCTCGATTCGATCACGCGCCTCGCGCGCGCGTACAACACGGTGGTGCCGGCCTCGGGCAAGGTGCTCACCGGCGGCGTCGACGCGAATGCGCTGCAGCGGCCGAAGCGCTTCTTCGGCGCGGCGCGCAACATCGAGGAAGGCGGCTCGCTCACGATCATCGCCACCGCGCTGATCGACACCGGCAGCCGCATGGACGACGTGATCTACGAGGAGTTCAAGGGCACCGGCAACATGGAAATCCACCTCGATCGTCGGATGGCCGAGAAACGCATTTACCCGGCCATCAACGTCAACCGCTCGGGTACGCGCAAGGAAGAGTTGCTGCTCAAGCCCGATATCCTGCAGAAAGTGTGGATATTGCGGAAGCTGCTCTACCCGATGGACGAGCTCGAGGCAATGGAATTCCTGCTCGACAAGGTCAAGCAGACGAAGAACAACGCGGATTTCTTCGACAGCATGCGCAGAGGCTGACGCGGGCCTCTGCGTCAGATTTCGTCCGACTAGACTCCACATCGAGCCGGAGGAAACGAACCTTGCGTTCGGTGCCCTGGCCATCGCTCCGCACTCCAGAAGCTGATCCGCCCGCAACCGATGGTTGCATCGCTTGACCGGCGCGCTATTGGTCGCAGCCGGTGCGGGGCTCGCCCTTTCGGCTCGCTGAAGCGCTCCCTGTGAGCGCAAGGTTGCGGTCCAGACTAAGACCTTGAATTGGCGTGCGATCGTACCCAAATAGGGCTCTTGCCAACCTGTTGCATTGCAACCAAGATACGCTCATACTTTCTGTTTTGCGGCCGTCCGCTAGGTGTAGGCGCGCTCGGGCGGCTTCAGCTTATCCGGCGAAAACAAGGCTCACGCCCCAAGAGGGTGCGGCCACT
>JBGQFF010000083.1:0-11917 GCA_041496745.1 Gammaproteobacteria bacterium | reverse complement strand
AGTCGCGCCGCCCGAGGCGCGAGGCGGAGCGCACGTGCAGCAGGCCGGCCTTCTCGTCGTAGGTGAATTCGACGTCGTCGCAGAAGCCCAGCAGCTTCGAGCTGAACTCCGCGTACAGGTAGTTGCCCTCGTGGCGAATCACGGTGGCTCGTTCCATCCCCTCCACCGCCTTGCGCGCCGCGGCGATGGCCTCGAGCGCCGTGCCCTTGAACCGGATCGGCGCGACATAGTGCTCGGCGTCCGCAGGATCGGCCCGGCTGGAGACGCAGTTGGGCGTGCGCTTGGGCGGCGCGAGGCGGCCGTCCTTCACGCCGAGGTTGTCGGGCCGCTTGCCGGCGAACATGGAGTCTGCCCTCGCAGTGGCAGATGCTACCATCGGCGCGCACATCGCCCCGGGGGAGGACAGCATGGAAATCTCCGCGCAACAGCTCGCCGAACTGCTCATCGGCATCGCCCGCGCCCAGAACGCGGTGATCCAGGGCATCGACAACGCGATGGCGGGCATCAGGTCGCAGAACATCGTACCGATGCTGCAGAACGCGGCGCACCTGCGCGATCATCCCGAACCGTCGCTGGTGGACCTGCCGGTGCGCGTGCTGCTCACCACCCAGGGGCGGGTGCCGCCCGATGCGGCGGTGGTGGCGCGCGACCTCGAGCGCCTGCTCGCCGAAGCGCCGAAGAGCTAGAAGTCCTTCGGCTCCGGCGGGAATTCCGGTTTTCTTTTCTCGCGGTGCGAGGCGGCGCCTTCGCGTACCTCGGGGCCGGTGAAGCCGAGCATCTCCAGCGCGAGCGAGTTGTCGAAAGTCGGTCCCGCCAGGCGCAGCCAGTTGTTCAAGCTCGACTTGGTCCAGCGCAACGCGGTCTGCGCGCCCGCGGCAAGTTTTCGCGCCACCTCCAGCGCCTTCGCCTGCAGTTCCGCCTCTTCGCAGCATAGCGACACGAGGCCGATCCTCTCCGCCTCTTCCCCCGACACCTGCTCGCAGGTCAGCAGGTAGTACTTCGCCTTCGCCATGCCGCAGAGCAGCGGCCATACGATCGCCGCGTGATCGCCCGCGGTCACGCCCAGGCGCGTGTGCCCGTCGATGATGCGCGCGTTCTTCGCGGCAATCGATATATCGGCGAGCAGTCCCGCCACCAGCCCGGCTCCGACTGCCGGCCCGTGCATCGCGGAGACCACGATCTTCGAGCAGTTGATGAGGTTGTAGACGAGGTCGCGCGCCTCGCGCCAGACGCGCGCTCGCGTCTCGAAGTCCTGGATGATGTCCTCGATGAGGCCGAAGTCCCCGCCCGCCGAGAACCCCTTGCCCGCGCCGCGGAGGATGGCGACGCGCACCTCCGGGTCGCGGTCCACGTCGCGCCAGATCTCGGCGAGCTCGGCATGCATGCGCTGGCCAGCGGTGGAGAGCTTGCCGCTCGCCTCGTCGCCCATGACGATCTCGAGGATGCCCGGCTCGATCAGCCGGATTTTCAGGTCCTGGTACTTAGAGTAGTCCATCACTCCATTCTACAATTGGAACATGCGCATGCCCGAGGCCCGCTGATGGAAGTAACTTACGCAGATGTCGCCGCCGCGCACGAGCGCATCAAGCCGTTCGCCAAGCGCACCCCGGTGCTCACCTCGGCGACCATCGACGCGCTCACCGGCGCCAAGGTGCATTTCAAGTGCGAGAACTTCCAGAGGATGGGGGCGTTCAAGTTTCGCGGCGCGTACAACGCCCTGGCGCAATTGTCCGACGAGCAGAAGAGAAAGGGCGTGGTCGCCTTCTCCTCGGGCAACCACGCGCAGGCGGTGGCGCTCGCGGGGAAACTGCTCGGCATCCGCGCCACCATCGTCATGCCGACCGATGCGCCGAGGGTGAAGCTCGAGGCGACGCGCGGCTACGGCGCGGAGGTCGTCTTATATGACGCGAGCAACGAAGACCGGCAGAAGATCGCGGAGAAGCTGGCGGCGGAACGCGGCCTGACCGTCATCCCACCTTTCGATCACCCGCACATCCTTGCGGGACAGGGAACCGCGGCGAAGGAGTTGATCGAGGACGCGGGTCCCCTGGACATTCTCATGGTGCCTTGCGGCGGGGGCGGGCTGCTCTCCGGCTGCGCCCTCGCAGCGAGGTACCTGTCTCCGCGCTGCCGCGTGATCGGCGTGGAGCCTGCGGCGGGCGATGACGGCTTGCGCGCATTCCGCTCCGGCAAGCTCGAAACGATCAAGCTGCCCGACACCATCGCCGACGGCGCGCGTACGACTTCTTTGGGGAAGATCACCTTCGCGCTCATCCGTGAACACGTGGACGATTTCCTCACGGTGACGGACGAGGAACTGCTGAAGTGGATGTTTTTCCTGTGGGAGCGGATGAAGATCGTGGTCGAGCCGACAGGCGCGCTTGCGGCCAGCGCGCTGCTGCAGGGGAAGATCGATGCGAAGGGGAAGAAGGTCGGCGTGGTGATCTCGGGCGGCAACGTCGACCTGGCCTGGGCGGCGCGGCAGCTGGCGCGCTAGGTCGCGCGGTAGAAAGCGAAGGGCTTTCCCTTCACCGCCTTCGACGCGTACATCGCCTTGTCGGCCAGCGCGATCAGCTCATCCCCGCCTTCCGCATCGTCCGGGAACACGCTGATGCCGATCGAGCACGACACCTTCGCCGGCCCGCCCTGGATCGACAGCGGCACGCTGATCATGTCCGCCACCTTCTCCGCCACCATGCCGACGTCCTCCGCGCGGTCCAGCTCCCCCGCCAGGATCACGAACTCGTCGCCGCCGTAACGCGCCACGGTATCCGAGCCGCGCACGCTGGTGCGCAGCCGCGCGGCGAGCTGCACCAGCGCCTGGTCGCCCGCGGGATGGCCGCGCGTGTCGTTGATGCGCTTGAACTCGTTCAGGTCCACCATCATCACCGCCACCTTCTTGCGGTTGCGCTTGGCCAGCTCCAGGGCGAGCGCGAGGCGCTGCTGCATCGAAGTGCGGTTGGGCAGGCCGGTGAGCGGGTCGTGCTGCGCCATGAAGCGCAGGTGCTCCTCCTGCCCGCGCAGCTGCTCCATCAGCAGCTCGCGCTCGCCCGCTTCGGCGCGCAGGCGCTCGTTGGCGTTGTTCAGTTCCGCGGTGCGCACCGTGATGCGCGTCTCCAGTTCGCGCTCGTTCTCGCGCGTCGCCTCGAGCACCAGTTGCTGCGCATCGAGCCCCTCCGCGTGCGCCTGCGCGCTCTCGCGCCGCAAGGTGTTGATGCGATCGCCCAGCGCGAAGGACAGCAGCAGGACGTCGAGCGCGAAGCCGAAGTGCAGGCCGTAGATGGTGACGAAGTTGGTCGGCACCAGCGCGAAATTGCGCAGCGCGCCGAACAGGATGAACACCAGCAGCCCCGCCCAGGCGAGCAGGAAAAACCGCGCCGGCCGGTAGCCGTCGAGCAGCGCGCGCACCGCGATGACCGTGGACAGCGCGGCGATGCCGAAGCCGAGCACCGAGATGGTGCGCAGCACCATGCCGTAGTCGAGCAGCCAGCCGCTCGCCGAGCACAGGGCGAGGCCGAAGCCGGCGGCGACGACCGCCAGCACCGCCCAGTCCGCCCGCGGCGCGATGCGCCGGGTATCGAGGAAGGAGCGCGCGAACTGCGCCCCCAGCGCCAGCGTGAGCGAGAGCGCAGCGGCGGCGGCGTGGTTCGCCCACCAGGGGCTCTCGGGCCACAGGTACTGGTAGGCGAGCCCGTCGTAGCTGAACAGGAACAGGCCGAACGCGGTCGCGTACAACACGTAGTAGAAGTAGGTGCGGTCCTGCACCGCGAAGAACAGCATCAGGTTGTACAGCACCAGCGCCAGCGCCAGGCCGTAGAACAGGCCGAGCACCAGCTGCGCGTCGCGGTCGTGCTCGGCGAAGGCCTCCGGCCGCCACAGCGTGAGCGGCACCGTCAGCACGCTGTGCGATTCCAGGCGCAGGTAGTACAGGTGCGGCCCGGGCTGCGGCGGCACGCTGAAGCGGAAAACGTGGTTGCGGTGCTTCACTTCGCGCGCCGCCCAGGGATAGTCGTCGCCGGCGACGCGCCTCCAGTAGCGTGGCGCTTCGTCGAGCCGCGGCTCGGGAAGCTGGAACTCGACGCGGTCGATGCTCGGGAACGCGATCTCGAGCAGCAGTTCCTCTTCGGCGGGCGCGCCGCCGGGCAGGCTGAAGCGCAACCACCAGGCCGAGCGCGTGTAGCCGAAATTGAGCGGGTCAGAGCTCGCAGCGACGAAGCGCCCGGCGTGCTGCGGCAGGCGCACGTCCTCGAGCCGCAGCCGCCTCTCGGGATCCTCCAGCACGTCGACGTAGGCACCCAGCGAAACGCGGCCGTCGGCGCCGGGCAACGGTGCCGGCTCGCGCGCAAGCGCCGCGGACGCAAGGATAAGGAGGGCCAGGAAGGCGAGCGCGCGCGGCATGGGGATGGCGGTAATCATAGCCGCAGGCGGCGCGTGCGTTAAGATGCGCGCCTGCATGCGCGTCGTCCAGATCGACAAACCCGGCGGACCCGAGGTGCTGCGCCCGGCGGAGCGCCCGCGTCCCGAACCGAAACCGCAAGAGATCCTCGTCAAGGTGGCGGCGGCGGGCGTCAATCGCCCCGACGTGCTGCAGCGCATGGGACTGTATGCGGTGCCGCCCGACGCCTCGGACCTGCCCGGCCTGGAGATCGCCGGCGAGGTGGCCGCGTGCGGCAGCGCGGCAACGCGCTGGAAGGTGGGCGACAAGGTATGCGCCCTCACCCACGGCGGCGGCTACGCGGAATACTGCGTCGCGCCGGAAGTGCAGGTGCTGCCGGTGCCGCGTGGCCTGTCGATGGTCGAGGCGGCCTCGCTGCCGGAAACCTTCTTCACCGTCTGGTCGAACGTCTTTGACCGCGGGCGGCTCGCGCCCGGGGAGACGCTGCTGGTGCACGGCGGCGCCTCCGGCATCGGCGTCGCCGCGATCCAGATGGCGAAGGCGATGGGCAACCGCGTCTTCGCCACCGCGGGCACGGACGAGAAATGCGCCGCCTGCGTGAAGCTCGGCGCGTCTGGCGCCTTCAACTACAAGACCCAGGACTTCGTCGCCGGCGTGAAGGACGCCACCGGCGGCAAGGGTGTGGACGTGATCCTCGACATGGCGGCGGGCGATTTCGTGCCGCGGGAGCTGAAGGCGCTCGCCGACGACGGGCGCCTCGTGTTCATCGCCTTCCTGCGCGGGGCCAAGTCCGAACTCGACGTGAACGACGTAATGCGCAGACGCCTGACAATCACCGGCTCGACGCTGCGCCCGCGCCCGGTGGAATTCAAGGGCGCCATCGCCCGGAATCTCAGGGACAAGATCTGGCCGCTGATCGAGGCCGGAAAAATCAAGCCGGTGATCTACAAGACCTTCCCGCTCGCCCAGGCAAGCGAGGCGCACAAGCTGATGGAATCCGGCGCGCACATCGGCAAGATCGTGCTCACCGTTTAGGAACAATCAGATCCTGCGTTTGCGCTTGATCTGCGTCAATCTGCCGGATCGGCGCACAGGTATCGTGACTTCGTCCGCATCATCCATGGAGTACTCCGGCTGTGAAAATGGCCTTAGTCGTCTGCAACAGCTACTTCATGGATCGCGTCATGAAAATCCTGCAAGACAATGGCATTGACTACTTCACCAGCTGGGACAACGCCAAGGGCAAGGGGCACGGTACCGAGCCGCACCTTGGTTCCGGCGCGTACAGCAGCACGAACTCGGTAACGATGATCGCGTTCGAGGACGATGCGCCGCTCGAGGCGCTGATCCGCAGCGTCAAGGCAGCGAATCAGGAGATCCGGCGCGCGGCAGACCATATCCGGCTTTTCCAGGTGCCGCTTGAACGAATCGTCTAGCGCGGCTCCTTGTTCGCCTCCTCCCGCAGCCAGGCGACGAAATCGGCCACTTCCGGGCGGCCCGCGGCATTCTTCGACACGATGGCGTAATAGGCGCGCGCCGGATCGGCGCTGCGCTTGAACGGCGCCAGCAGCTCGCCACTGGCAAGCGCGTTCTTCACCAGCGGGCTCCTGCCGAGCGCCACGCCGTGCCCGGCGATCGCCGCGGCGATGATCTGCTCGTAGCCGGAGAAGCTGAGGCGCCCCGCGGGCTTGAGCTCCGTCACGCGCTCTACTTCCAGCCACGTGCGCCAGTGCAGCCACGGATGGCGAGCGTCGGGATCGTCGTACTGCAGCAGCACGTGGTGGCGCAGGTCGGCGGGCTCGCGCAGCGGCCGCCGCGCGTCTTTCAGCAGCTTCGGGCTGCACACCGGGAACACGCGCTCGCCGAACAGGCGCGTTGCGCCTTCGCCGGCGAGCTGCGCCGGGCCATGGCGGATCGCCACGTCCAGGCCGTCGCGCTCCAGGTCCTGCACCCGCGTGTCGGCCGCGATGCGCACGTCCACGCCGGGGTGCGCGCGCGTGAAGCCGGCGAGGCGTGGAATGAGCCATAGCGCGGCGAAGGAATGCGTGGTGGTCACCGATAGGGCGCCACGCCCGGACTGCGCGCGCAGCCGGTCGGTGGCGGCGCGCATGGTGGCGAGCACCTGCGCCGCCGCCGGGTAGAACTGCTGGCCGGCCTCGGTCAGCGCGAGCGCGCGGTGGCGGCGCTCGAAAAGCTTCACGCCGAGCTGCGCTTCGAGCTCCTGCATCTGCCGGCTGACCGCCGACTGCGTGAGGTGCAGCTCTTCCCCGGCGCGGGTAAACGACAGCCGCCGGGCCGCCGCCTCGAAGCCGCGCAGCAGGTCCAGCGAGGGCAGTCTTACATTCCCATTACTCATGCATTTCCTGAGGATTTACCGTTTGAGCGCCTTCGGGCAAGGATGCACTATGCGCATGTCAAATGCAACCCGAAAGGAGACGGCGATGAGGATCGAACTGCAACCCGGCGCCCTGCGGCTCGCCCGCGGGCAGACGCTGAAAGTGACCGACGCGCTCGGCAGCACCATCTGCTGCAACGAGGGCAGCGTGTGGATCACCGAGGAAAACATGCCCAAGGACGTGGTGCTCAAGGCCGGCGGCTGCTACCAGCTGCGCCGCAAGGGACTCGCCCTGGTGCACGCCTTCGGCGACGCCACCTTGGCGCTCGCCTGACCCGCAAGGAGAATGATCATGGAACTGACGCTGGAACGGTACCTGCAGGACGAAGGCCTGCGCGAGGAACTCGAGCGGCGCGCGCACCGCGAGCGCGCCGAGCTGATGCACCGCTATTTCGCGCAGGCGGCCGCCGCGCTGCTGGCCCGCCACGCGCCCGCACCCGAGCTCCGCAGCGACGCCTGCGGCTGAGCGCCGCGCCTTAGAATATGCGCTTCCCTGAAGGAGAAGCGCATGTTCCAGGACGGGCTGCTCAAGGGCAAGAACATCCTCATCACCGGCGGCGGCACCGGCCTGGGCAAGGAGATCGCCGAGAAATACCTGCAGCTCGGCGCCGACCTGTGGATCGCGGGCCGGCGCGGCGGCGTGCTCGACGCCACCGCGAAGGAGCTCACCGCGAAGCACGGCGGCAAGGTGCGCACGCACGCCGTGGACATCCGCGACTACGCCGCGGTGGACGCCATGGCGCAGCGCATCTGGGAGGAGTCCGGGCCGCTGACGGGCCTGGTCAACAACGCCGCCGGCAATTTCATCAGCCCGACCAAGGACCTGACGCCGAACGGCTTCAACGCCATCGCCAACATCGTTTTCCACGGCAGCTTCTACGTCACGCATTCGGTGGGCAAGCGCTGGATCGAGGGCGGCACCAAGGGCTCGGTGATCTCGATCCTGGTGACCTGGGTGTGGACCGGCTCGCCCTATGTCGTGCCTTCGGCCATGTCCAAGGCCGGGCTGCACATCATGACCAAGTCGCTCGCCGTGGAGTGGGGCAAGCATGGCATCCGCCTGAACGCCATCGCGCCGGGCCCCTTCCCCACCGAGGGCGCGACCAAGCGCCTGCGCCCGGGCGCGGACTTCGGCGAATCCACCAAGGTCAACCCGATGCGCCGCATCGGCAAGATGTCCGAACTGCAGAACCTCGCCACCTTCCTCATGGCCGACGGCTGCGAATGGCTCTCGGGCGAAACCATCGCCATCGACGGCGCGGGCTACCTCGCCACCGGCGCCTACTTCACCGAGCTCGACAAGATGAGCGACGCCGACTGGCACAAGGCGCGCGAGCTGATCAAGGCGCAGAACGACAAGGACCGCGCCGGCCGGGCCGCCTGAGCACCCGCAGATGGCGGAAAAACTCGTTGCGCGCCCGGCGGCGACCGTGCTGCTGCTGCGCGATGGCAGCCTCGGCCCCGAAGCGTTCCTCCTCCAGCGCACGAAGCGCGCCGCGTTCCTCGCCGGCGCGCACGTGTTTCCGGGCGGTGCGCTGGACAAGGCCGACCAGGACCCGCGCGTGCTGCGCCGCGTGGCGGGGCTGAACGATGCCGGCGCCAGCGAGCGCCTGGGCCTGCCCTCCGGCGGCCTCGCCTACTGGGTGGCCGCGGTGCGCGAATGCTTCGAGGAAGCCGGCATCCTTCTCGCCGAGGGCGAGGACGGGCGCGCGCTCGATGCGCAGCAAGCGGCGCGGCTGGCGCAGTACCGCGGGATGCTCCACGCCGGCAAGCTCGCCTTCGCCGAGTTCCTGGAGCGCGAGCGGCTGGTGCTGCGCGCGCGCGACCTCGCCTACTTCGGCCACTGGATCACCGCCCCCGGGCGCGCGCGGCGCTTCGACACGCGCTTCTTCCTCGCGCTCGCGCCGGAGGGCCAGGACGGCTCGCACGACGGCACCGAGCTGATTGCCAGCCTCTGGCTGCGCCCGCAGGAGGCGCTCGAGCGCGAGGCGAGCGGCGCCATGGACCTGGTGTTCGCCACCAAGAACACGCTGGCGGACCTGACGCGTTTCGCGCGCGCCAGGGACGCGCTCGAGCACGCGCGCGAGGCCGAGGTCGAGACCAACCGCGCCTGCTGGGCGCTGGGGGCCGACGGCGCGCAGGCGCTGTTCCGGCGCCGCGACCCGCAGTACTTCGAGATCCACTGGAGCGACCCGCAGGAGACGGGCCAGACCAGCATCGCGCTCGCGCCGGGCGTGCCCAAGCGCCTCGACCCGTACGTCACGCGCATCATCGCGCCCAATCCCGGCATGATGACCGGGCCCGGCACCAACACTTACCTGGTGGGCGACAAGGACCTCGCGGTGATCGACCCGGGGCCGGCGATCGACTCGCACATCGCCGCGCTGCTCGCCGCGGGCGCCGGGCGCATCCGCTGCGTGGTGTGCACGCACACGCACATGGACCATTCGCCCGCGGCGGCCGCGATCAAGGCGGCGACCGGCGCGGTGCTGGTCGGACGGCCGGCGCCCGATCAGCCCGGGCAGGACCGCAGCTTCGTTCCCGACCGCGTGCTCGAGCACGGCGACCGCCTGATGCTCGGCGGCCTGACGCTGCGCGCGCTGCACACGCCCGGGCACGCCTCGAACCACCTGTGCTACCTCCTCGAGAACACGAAGATGCTGTTCACGGGCGATCACGTGATGCAGGGCTCCACGGTAGTGATCAACCCGCCCGACGGCGACATGCGCGCCTACCTCGCCTCGCTGGAGCTGCTGCTGGCCGAGGACATCCTGATCCTCGCGCCGGGCCACGGCTACCTGATCGGCGAGCCGCACCGCGAGGCGCGCCGGCTGATCCGCCACCGCCTGGCGCGCGAAGCGAAAGTCGCCTCGGCGCTGGCGCGGCTCGGCGCGCCGACGCTGGAAGAGCTGGTGCTCGAGGTGTACGACGACGTGCCGCCGCGCCTGCACGCGGTGGCCATGCGCTCGCTCGCCGCGCACCTCGGCAAACTCGCCGCCGAAGGGCGCGTGCGCGCGGCGGAAGGCCGCTACACGCTGGTACAATCTTCCGCGTCAGGCTGACTCCGGGAGGAGCGCGCGATGAGCACCCACGACAAGACGCTGAAGCTGGTCACCAACCTCGACCGCGCCGGCATCGAGCAGAGGCTGGGCCAGATCCGCAGCGCCGCCCGGTCCGCCAACCTGGGCGAGCTGGCGCAGATGTTCGCCGGCATCGAGGGCGCGCCGCGCGCGCAGCTCGAGCAGAAGGTGCGCGACGCGCTCAAGTGGCTGGCCGACAAGCCGGATCAGAAGGCCCTCTCGGCGCAGATCGAGCTGGTGGAGATCAACCTCCCCAATCTGAAGTAGCGGCGCTCAAGCAAGCTGAAGCCCGACTTCGACCTCTTTACCATCGGCGGCGGCTCGGGCGGGGTGCGCGCCAGCCGCTTCGCCGCGTCCTACGGCGCGCGCGTCGCGGTGGCCGAGTCGGACCGCTTCGGCGGCACCTGCGTCAACGTCGGCTGCATCCCGAAGAAACTGTTCGCCTACGCCGCGCACTACCGCGAGGATTTCCACGTCGCGCGGAGCTTCGGCTGGACGCTCGGCGAGCCGAAGTTCGACTGGCCAACGCTGCTCGCCAACAAGGACCGCGAGATCGCGCGCCTGAACGGCGTGTACGAAAGCGTGCTGGCGAAGGCCGGCGCGCAGATCCTGCGCGGCCGCGCCACCGTGGTGGATGCGCACACCGTAGAACTCGGCGGCAAGCAGTACGGCGCCCGGCACATCCTGGTGGCCACCGGCTCCTGGCCGCAGCTGCCGCAGATCCCGGGGCGCGAGCTGGCGATCACCTCCAACGAGGCCTTCCACCTGGAGAAACTGCCGCGGCGCGCGCTGGTGGTAGGCGGCAGCTACGTCGCGGTGGAGTTCGCGTCGATTTTCCAGGGCCTCGGCGTCGAGACCACGCTCGCTTACCGCGGCCCGCGGCTGCTGCGCGGCTTTGACGGCGAGCTCGGCGAGCGCCTCGCCGGGGAGATGAGCAAGAAAGGCGTCGTCATCCGCCTGCAATCCAACCCCGCCAAGCTTGAGCGCGGTATCAAGGTTACGTACGAAGACGGCTCGGTGCAGGAAGTGGACCTGGTCATGTTCGCCACCGGCAGGAAGCCCAACACCGCCCGCCTCGGGCTGGAAGGCGCGGGCGTCAAGCTCGCCGCCGACGGCGCGGTAGAGGTGGACGCCTACGCCAAGAGCTCGGTGGACTCGATCCACGCGATCGGCGACGTCACCAACCGGCTCAACCTCACGCCGGTGGCCACCGCCGAGGGCATGGCGCTGGCGAAGACGCTGTTCCAAGGCGAGCCCACCACGATGGACCACGACAACGTGCCCACGGCGGTGTTCTCCAACCCCAATGTCGCCACCGTGGGGCTGTCCGAGGAGCGCGCAAGGCAACGCTACGGCCGCGTCGACATCTACAAGACCGCGTTCCGCGCCCTCAAGCTCACCCTGGGCGGGTACGAAGAGCGCACGTTCATGAAACTGGTGGTGGACGCGTCATCCAAGCGCGTGCTCGGCGCGCACATGATCGGGCCCGACGCCGGCGAGATCATCCAGGGCATCGGCATCGCGGTGAAGCTCGGCGCCACCAAGGCGCAGTTCGACGCCACCATTGGCATCCATCCCACGGCGGCCGAGGAATTCGTTACCATGCGCGAGAGATCGTCGTAGACCCGGACGGCATAACCCCGTGATGCTCGAATCGCGCATCGAGAAGATGGTCGGCGAGTTCCGCGCCGGCGCCAGCCTGCCGGTCGCCATCGAGCTGTGGAACGGCAAGCGCTACGACCTGGGCGAGCGGCCCACGGTCACGGTGCGCGTGCCGGGTCCGGCGGCGCTGCGCTACTTCGTCAACGCCGACCTCGCCAAGCTGGCGGAGGCCTACGTCGAGGGCCATCTCGAGGTCGACGGCCCGATCGCCGAGGCGATGCGCGTCGCCGAAGGACTGGCGCGGCACTGGGGCCCGGCGCGCAAGGGCCGGCTGCCCTCGCTGTTCCGCAACGTGCACAGCAAGAAGCGCGACGCCGAGGCGATCCGCTTCCACTACGACGTCTCCAACGACTTCTACGCCCTGTGGCTGGACCCGCGCATGGT
>JBGQFF010000082.1:0-11975 GCA_041496745.1 Gammaproteobacteria bacterium | reverse complement strand
CTCTCCAGGCAGCTGCGCAGCCGCAAGCTTGCAGCGCTGCAAGGCGGCCAGCCCGCTGCCATCGCCACCGCCAACATCGGCTGCCTGACCCACCTTGGCGCCGCCGCCGAGGTGCCGGTGCGCCACTGGATCGAGTTCCTCGACCGGGATTAGCATAGGCGGCATGAACGCCCCCAGCAGGCAAGCACTGAAGGCCGATCCGCAGGTGAAGGTGGTGCGCACCGCATGCCCGCACGACTGCCCGGACAGCTGCGGCATGCTGGTGAGCGTGAAGGATGGCAAGGCGATCTCGATCCAGGGAGATCCGACAATGCCGTTCACCGACGGCACCCTGTGCACCAAGGTCGCCCACTACCTGGAACGCACCTATGCTCCGGACCGCCTGCTGCACCCGATGAAGCGCGTCGGGCCGAAGGGAAGCGCGCAGTTCGAGCGCATCACCTGGGATGAAGCGCTCGACGAGATCGCCGCCCGGCTCAAGGCGCTGGCCGCGCAGGATCCCGAGACCATCCTGCCGCTCAGCTACGCCGGCACCATGGGCATGGTGCAGTACAGCTCGATGGACCGGCGCTTCTTCCACCGGCTCGGCGCCTCGATCCTCGACCGCACGCTATGCTCCTCGGCGGGCAAGTTCGGCCTCAAGGCGACGCTCGGCGGCTCGGTCGGCATGGACCCCGAGCGTTTCGACGAGTCGAAGCTGATCCTGCTGTGGGGCGCCAATCCCGTGGTGTCGAACCTGCACCTGTGGTCGCGCGTGCAGGAAGCCAAGCGGCGCGGCGCCAGAGTGGTCGCCATCGATCCCTACAGGAGCCTGTCGGCGGAGAAATGCACGCAGCACGTCGCGTTGCTGCCCGGCACCGACGGCGCGCTGGCGCTCGGCATGATGCACGTGCTGATCGCCGAGAACCTGATCGACCGCGACTACGTCGCGCGCCACACGCTCGGCTTCGAGCAGCTTGCCGAGCGCGTCAGGCAGACCACGCCGGAGTGGGCCGCGCGCACCTGCGGCCTGCAGGTCGAAGAGGTGGTGCGGCTGGCGCGCGACTACGGCGGCATCAAGCCTGCCGCGATCCGCCTCAATTACGGCATGCAGCGACACGCCGGCGGCGGCATCGCGGCGCGCACCGTGGCCTGCCTGCCGGCGCTCACCGGCGCCTGGCGCGACGCGGCGGGCGGCATCGTGCTGAGCACCGCCGATTTCTACGGCTTCGACCACGCGGCGCTCGAGCGCCCCGACCTGCTCGGCGGCAGGAAGCCGCGCGTCATCAACCATTCGCAGATCGGCGACGCGCTCACCTCGGCGCAGCCGCCGGTGAAGGCGGTGATCGTCTACAACAACAACCCGGTCGCCGTGTGCCCCGACTCGGAGAAGGTGCTCGCCGGATTCCGCCGCGAGGACCTGTTCTGCGTGGTGATGGATTCGTTCCTCACCGACACCGCCGACTACGCCGACCTCGTGCTGCCGGCGACCACGCAGCTCGAGCACTACGACGTGCACAAGTCCTACGGCCACTTGTACGTGCTGGCCAACAACCCGGCGATCGCGCCGGTGGGCGAGTCGCTGCCGAACTCGGAGGTGTTCCGCCGCCTCGCCGCGCGCTTGGGCTTCGACGAAGCCTGTTTCCGCGATTCGGACGAGGACATCTGCCGCACCGCGCTCAACTCCGCCAGCCCGCGCATGCGCGGCATCGGCTGGGAGCGCGTGAAGGAGTCCGGCTGGCAGCGCCTGAACGTTGCGGAGCGCTTCGCGCCGTTTGCCGAAGGCGGCTTCCCCACGCCCTCGGGCAAGTGCGAGTTCTACAGCGTGGCGCTGGGCAAGCAGGGCATCGACCCGTTGCCGTTCTTCAATCCGCCGGCCGAATCGGCGCAGAGCAACCCGGAACTGGCGCGCGAGTATCCGCTCGCCTTCCTGTCGCCGCCGGCGCGCAACTTCCTCAACTCCAGCTTCGCGCACCTCAGGCGCTTCCGCGAACTGGAAGGCGAGCCGCGCCTGGAAATGCACGCCGCGGACGCGGC
The DNA here is from genome assembly GCA_041496745.1 of Gammaproteobacteria bacterium. GTDB lineage: Bacteria > Pseudomonadota > Gammaproteobacteria > Burkholderiales > SG8-39 > JAABQT01. The sequence continues at coordinate 9,959 of JBGQFF010000082.1, read as the reverse complement.
GGCGCGCGGCATCCGCGACGGCGACCGCGTGCGCGTGTTCAACGCCCGCGGCAGCCTGCTGCTGCGCGCGCGCGTCAATGGCAAGCCGCGCCGGGGAGTGGTGGTCGCGCCCTCGGTGTGGTGGAAGAAGTACTCACCCGACGGCGGCAACGCGAACAACCTCACCGCGCAGCGCACCGCCGACCTGGGCGGCGGTGCGACCTTCTACGACTGCCTGGTGCAAGTTGAACGCGCCGACATTCCACCTTCCTAGCGCGAAGCGCCGATAGCGCCCGCCTCGGGCGCTGCGGTAAAGTGCCCGCATGCCCTCCATGCTGCGACTCGCGAGGTTCCTCGCGCCCTACCGCTGGCGCGTCGCCGCGGCGCTCGTCGCGCTGCTGGTGGCCGCGGGCAGCGTGCTCGCCCTCGGGCAGGGCTTGAAGCACGTGGTGGACAACGGCTTCGGCAGCGGCGAGCCGCGGCTGCTCGACCAGGCGCTCGGCGCGATGGTCGCGCTGGCGCTGGCCCTGTCCGTCGCCACCTACTTCCGCTTCCGCCTGATGATGACCACCGGCGAGCGCGTGGTCACCGACCTGCGGCGCGCGGTGTTCGACCACCTGCTGGGACTCTCGCCCACGTTCTTCGAGTCCACGCGCACCGGCGAGGTGATCTCGCGCCTCACCAGCGACACCACGGTGCTGCAGCAGGTCATCGGCTACGGACTGTCGATGTTCGTGCGCAATATCCTGATGATGATCGGCGCGGCGGGAATGCTGTTCTTCACCAGCTGGAAGCTCGCGGCCCTGGTGCTGCTCGGCGTGCCGGCGACGCTGGTGCCGATCCTTTTGCTCGGCCGCCGGGTACGGCGCCTGTCGCGCGCGAGCCAGGACCGGGTCGCCGACGTGTCGGCGCACGTGGACGAGGCGGTGCACGAGGTGCGCACGGTGCAGGCCTACGTGCACGAGGATTGCGACCGCGAGGATTTCGCCCGCCACGCCGAGGCCGCCTACACCGCTGCCGCGTCGCGCATCGGGCAGAAGGCCTTCCTCATCGCGGCGGTGATGCTCATCGCGTTCTGCGCCGTCGGCGTGATCCTGTGGGTGGGCGGGCACGACGTGCTCGCCGGGCGCATGACCGCCGGCGAGCTGTCGGCCTTCGTGTTCTATGCGGGCGTGGTGGCGACCGGGGCGGGCACGGTGTCCGAGGTGTGGGGAGAAATCCAGGGCGCCGCCGGCGCCAGCGAGCGCCTGTTCGAACTGCTCGACGCGCGGCCGCAAATCGTCGCGCCGCTTGCGCCGCAGCCTGCGCCGGAGGCGCCGCGCGCGTTCGAGTTCGACGGCGTGACTTTCGCCTACCCTGCGCGGCCCGCTGCGCCGGCGCTCGCCGGCTTCACGCTGCGCATCGCGGCCGGGGAGCGCGTGGCGCTGGTCGGTCCCTCAGGCGCTGGCAAGAGCACAGTTCTCGCGCTGCTGCTGCGCTTCTACGACCCGCAGGCGGGCGCGATCCGCGTCGACGGCGTGGATCTGCGCGCCATGGAGCCGCGTGCGCTGCGCCGCCTGGTGGCGGTGGTGCCGCAGGAGCCGGTGATCTTCGCCGCCAGCGTCTTCGACAACGTGCGCTACGGCCGTCCCGCTGCCACGCGCGCCGAGGTGCAGCGCGCCTGCGAGCAGGCTTTCGCGCTGGAATTCATCGAGCGCCTGCCGCAGGGCCTGGACACGCCGCTCGGCGAGCGCGGCGTCACGCTCTCAGGCGGGCAGCGCCAGCGCCTGTCGATCGCGCGCGCGCTGCTTGCCGACCGGCCGCTGCTGCTGCTGGACGAGGCCACCAGTTCCCTCGACGCGGAGAGCGAGCGCATGGTGCAGCAGGCCCTCGAGGCGCTCGAGCGCGGCCGCACCACGCTGGTGATCGCGCACCGCCTCGCCACCGTGCAGCACGCCGACCGCATCGTGGTGCTGGAGCGCGGCGCCATCGCCGCGCAGGGCACGCACGCCGAGCTGATGCGCCAGGGCGGCCTGTACGCGAGTCTGGCGCGGCTGCAATTCCTGGACGGCAGCGCGCAGCGGCTCGAGCGGGCGGCATGAGGTGGGCGGCGCTGCTCGTGCTGTTCTGCGCCGCGGCGCAGGCGGAAACGCTCAAGGTCGGATCGAAGCGCTTCACCGAGTCGTACATCCTCGGCGAGGTCATCATCCGGGCAGCGGGCGATGCGGTGCACCGGCCCGGGCTCGGCAACACTGGCATCCTGTACGCGGCGCTCAAATCCGGCGCGATCGATCTTTATCCGGAATACACCGGCACCATCGCGAAAGAGATTCTCAAGCTTGACGGCAATCCGGGCCTCGCAGAGCTGAACCGCGCGCTCGCCCCGCTGGGGTTCGGCGTCGCAGTGCCGCTCGGCTTCAACAACAGCTACGCGCTGGCGATGCGCGAGGAGCGCGCGCAGGCGCTCGGCATCCGCTCGCTCGGCGACCTGGCGAAGCATCCGGCGCTGAAACTCGGCCTGTCGCAGGAATTCATCGGCCGCGCTGATGGCTGGCCGGGGCTGAAAGCGGCCTACCAGCTGCCGTTCGCCGCGCCCTCGGGCCTGGACCACGGCCTCGCCTACGAGGCGATCGCGGCCGGCAGGATCGACGTCATGGACATCTACACCACGGACGCCAAGATCGGGCGCTTCCAGCTGCGCGCGCTCGAGGACGACCGCAGGTTCTTCCCGCGCTACGACGCGGCGCTGCTTTACCGGCTGGAGGTGCCCAGGCGCTATCCCGAGGCGTGGGCAAAGCTGCAGAAGCTGGAACAGCGCATCGACGAGCGGACCATGATCCGATTGAACGCCGCGGCCGAGCTGCAGGGGAAAAGCTTTGCAGAGGCCGCGGCCTTGCTTGACTCGGATTCGAGTGAGGCGACCCCAAGAACATTTCTCAAGGTGCTTTTTGGCCCGGATTTCTGGCGCCTGACGTGGGAGCACCTGGTGCTGGTGTTCGTTTCGCTTGCGGGCAGCATCGCGGTGGGCGTACCGCTCGGGGTCGCGGCCGCGAAGTCGCGGGGCGCGACGCAGTTCATCCTCGGCATCGTCGGCGTCATCCAGACCATCCCGTCGCTGGCGCTGTTTGCGTTCCTGATCGCGCTGCTCGGCGCCATCGGCACCGTGCCGGCGCTGATAGCGCTGTTCCTGTACGCGCTGCTGCCTATCGTGCGCAGTACCCATACGGGACTCGAGGCGATCAGCACGGGCATGCGCCAGGCGGCGCTCGCGCTCGGCCTGTCGAAGCAGGACCGCCTCTGGCGGATCGAAATGCCGCTCGCCTTACCGTCGATTCTCGCTGGAATAAAGACCTCCGCCGTGATTAACGTCGGCACCGCGACCATCGCCGCCTTCGTCGGCGCCGGCGGCTACGGCGAGCGCATCGTCTCCGGCCTCGCGCTGAACGACAACGCGACGTTGCTCGCGGGCGCCATTCCCGCTGCGGCGCTTGCGCTCATCGTGCAGGGGGCGTTCGAATTTGGCGAACGAAGATTCGGATGGATGGCGCGGGCAAGGAGCGGGTCCTGACGTATTATTCGGGCTCTTAGGGAGAGTCCTTAGATGCGGATTGGCATTCCCGCCGAGACCCGGCCAGGAGAAACCCGCGTCGCCGCGACGCCGGAAACGGTGAAGAAGCTGGCGGCGAAGAACGAGGTGCGCGTGCAGGCCGGCGCGGGCGCGCAGGCGAGCTTTCCGGATGCGGAGTACGAGAAGGCCGGCGCGAAGATCGTGGCGTCGGCCGCGGAAGCCTATGACGCCGACGTCGTGCTCAAGATCCGCGCGCCGCAGGAGACCGAAGTCGGACTGCTGCGGCAGGGCTCGGTGCTGATCGGCCTGCTCGACCCCTACAACGCCGCTGGCCTCGAGGCGATCGCGAAGCGTGGCGTCACCGGATTCGCCATGGAACTGCTGCCGCGCACGGTCTCGCGCGGGCAGGCGATGGACGTGCTCTCCTCGCAGGCCAACATCGCCGGATACAAGGCGGTGGTGCTCGCCGCCGCGGAGATCGGCCGCTTCTTCCCGATGCTGATGACCGCCGCCGGCACGGTGAAAGCCGCGCGCGTACTGGTCCTCGGCGCGGGCGTCGCGGGCCTGCAGGCGATCGCGACGGCCAAGCGCCTGGGCGCGGTGATCGAGGCTTCCGACGTGCGCCCGGCGGTGAAGGAGCAGATCGAGTCGCTCGGCGCCAAGTTCGTCGATGTGCCCTTCCTTACCGACGAGGAGCGCGACATCGCGCAGGGCGTCGGCGGCTATGCGCGTCCGATGCCGGCCGACTGGATGCGCCGCCAGGCGCAAGCGGTGCACGACAAGGCGATCCAGTCGGACATCCTGATCACTACTGCGCTGATCCCCGGGCGGCCCGCGCCGAAGCTCATCCGGGAGGCGACGGTGCAGGCAATGAAGCCGGGTTCGGTGATCGTCGACCTCGCAGTGGAGCAGGGCGGCAACGTCGAAGGCATCGAGCGCGGCAGGATCGTCGTCAAGCACGGCGTCAAGCTGATCGGCCTGGAAAACCTCCCGGCGACGGTGCCGACGGACGCCTCGGCGCTGTTGTCACGAAATCTGTTGAACATGCTCGGCCTGATGCTCGATGCAAAGACGGGCGAGTTGAAGATCGACCGCGCGGACGAGATCCTCGCCGGCACGCTGGTGTGCGAGGGCGGCAACCTGGTGAAGAAGGGCTGAACATGACCGGAACCGTGGACCCGACCGTCATCAACCTCATCGTGTTCGTGCTGGCGGTGTTCGTCGGCTACCACGTCATCTGGAACGTGACGCCGGCGCTGCACACGCCGCTGATGAGCGTCACCAACGCCATCTCTTCCGTGATCATCGTCGGCGCGATCCTCGCCGCCGGGCCGGTGGAAGTGGATTTCGGCTCGATCGTGGGCGCGGTGGCGGTGGGCCTCGCTGCGGTCAACGTCGCGGGCGGCTTCCTCGTGACGCGGCGCATGCTCGAGATGTTCAGGAAGAAAGAGAAAGCGAAATGAGCGCCAACCTCGTTGCCCTGTGGTACCTGGTGGCGTCGGTGTGTTTCATCCTGGCGCTCAAAGGCCTGTCGCACCCCGAGACCGCGCGCCGCGGCAACGCGTTCGGCATCGCCGGCATGACCATCGCCGTGCTGACCACGCTGGCGGTGGTGGCGCGCGGGCGCATCGACCTGATCCTCATCGCCATGCTCATCGGCGGCGCCATCGGCGCCTACGTCTCGCGCCGCGTAGAGATGACGCAGATGCCCCAGCTGGTCGCCGCCATGCACTCGCTGGTCGGCATGGCGGCGGTGCTGATCGCCGTCGCGGTCGTCAACAACCCGCAGTCCTTCGGGCTGCCCGCGCAGATCCCGGCCGGGAACAAGGTGGAGCTGTTCATCGGCACCTTCGTCGGCGCTCTCACCTTCTCCGGCTCGGTGATCGCCTTCGGCAAGCTCGCCGGACTGGGAAAGACATTCCGCCTGTTCTCCAGCGCGCCGGTGGTGTTCCCCGGCCAGCACCTGGTGAACCTGGCGCTTGCGCTGGTGATGATCGGCTTCGGCGTCGCATTCTTCATGTCGGCGGACAAGGCCTGGACGCCGTTCATCGTCATGACCGCCATCGCCTTCGTGCTCGGCGTGCTGATCATCATCCCGATCGGGGGCGCCGACATGCCGGTGGTGATCTCGATGCTGAACAGCTACTCGGGCTGGGCCGCGGCGGGCATCGGCTTCTCGCTCAACAACTCGATGCTGATCGTCGCCGGGTCCCTCGTCGGCTCCTCCGGCGCGATCCTCAGCTACATCATGTGCAAGGCGATGAACCGCTCGTTCATCAGCGTGATCCTGGGCGGGTTCGGCGCCGCGGAAGGCGCGGCGGCTGCCGGCGCCTCGGACAAGACGGTGCGCTCGGGCTCCGCCGAGGACGCCGCCTACCTGATGGCGAACGCGGAAAACGTCATCATCGTTCCGGGCTACGGCCTTGCCGTCGCGCGTGCGCAGCACGCGGTCAAAGAGATGGCCTCCAAGCTCGCGGCCAAGGGCGTCAACGTGCGCTACGCCATCCATCCGGTGGCGGGCCGCATGCCCGGGCACATGAACGTGCTGCTGGCGGAAGCCGAGGTGCCCTACGACCAGGTGTTCGAGATGGAGGACATCAACGGCGAGTTCGGCACCGCGGACGTGGCGCTGGTGCTAGGCGCGAACGACGTGGTGAACCCGCTCGCGCACGAGAAGGGCAGCGCGATCTACGGCATGCCGATCCTCGACGTGGCCAAGGCGCGCACGGTGCTGGTCAACAAGCGCAGCATGGCCTCGGGCTATGCGGGGCTCGACAACCCGCTCTTCTACATGGACAAGACCATGATGGTGTTCGGCGACGCGAAGAAGGTGGTCGAGGACATCGTCAAAGCCATCGAGTAGCGGGGAGGGGAATGGCACAGAGCGGACTCAAGGCGGCCGTGCGCCTTATCGGGCACGAGCGCGGGCTGTTCGTCGTGGCGCTGATCCTCGGCGGCGCGGCGCTGGAGTTCGGCGTGCCGATGGACTTCGTGCTGTTCGGCCTGACCCTCGCGGGCGTAGCGCTGTTCCACCGCCAGGTGCTGTGGGTCGCGCTCATCGGGCTGGGCGTGATCACGCTCTACAAGCTTGGCTTCACCGGCTTCAAGACCGGCGCCGGGCTTGCCGGGTTCGGCCGGCACCTGCTGCACGAATGGGTGATCCTCACCAACCTCCTCGGCCTGCTGCTCGGTTTCGCGCTGCTGTCCAACCATTTCGAGGAGTCGAAGATCCCCGCCGTGCTGCCGCATTTCCTGCCGGACGGCTGGAAGGGCGCATTCGTGCTGCTGGTGATGATCTTCGTGTTGTCCTCGTTCCTCGACAACATCGCCGCGGCGATCATCGGCGGCACCATCGCCGCCACGGTGTTCCGGCGCAAGGTACACATTGGGTACCTCGCGGCGATCGTCGCCGCGTCGAACGCCGGCGGCTCGGGCAGCGTGGTGGGCGACACCACCACCACCATGATGTGGATTGACGGCGTGAGCCCCCTCGCGGTGATGGAGGCCTATGTCGGCGCGGCGGTGGCGATGGTGATCTTCGGCATTCCTGCCGCACTGCAGCAGCACCGGCATTCGCCGATCATCAAGGACGCGAAGGTCGAACGGCGCGTGGACTGGGCGCGCGTCGCCATCGTGGCGATCATCCTGGTGTCGGCGATCGCCGCCAACGTGGTCGTCAATCTGAGGTTCGCTGACAAGGCGGACAGCTTCCCGTTCATCGGCGCCGCGGTGTGGGTCGCCATCGCTGTTTGCGCAGCGTGGCGGCAGCCGGACTGGAAGCTGCTGCCCGAGGCGCTCAAGGGTTCGATCTTCCTGCTGTCGCTGATCCTTTGCGCGTCGATGATGCCGGTGGAAAAGCTGCCGGCGGCGTCCTGGCAAACCGCGCTCGGCCTGGGCTTCGTATCCTCGGTGTTCGACAACATCCCGCTTACCGCCCTGGCCCTCAAGCAGGGCGGCTACGACTGGGGCTACCTCGCCTACGCAGTCGGCTTCGGTGGTTCGATGATCTGGTTCGGCTCCAGCGCCGGGGTCGCGCTCTCTAATCTGTACCCGGAAGCCAAGTCCGTGGGCCTCTGGCTGCGCCACGGCTGGCACGTCGCGGTGGCTTACGTGATCGGCTTTTTCGTCTTGCTAGTGGTTCTCGGCTGGCATCCGGACGGCAAGCACAAGGGGCAGGCCCCGTCAGTGCCTGCTGCCGTCGTGTCCGTGCCCACGGCCTGGGGTCATTTCACATCGTGAAGTCGCCTTGCGGCGGCCGATTGCCGGGGGTTAGAATGGCCGCGCAATTCACGAACGAACGGGGCCCGAGCCCCGCGCTGGAACCACACCGAAAGAGGAGACCCGTATGAGCAAGGAACTAGTCAAACCCGAGGCTTCGCGGCGTAAATTTCTGACCGGCGCCGCGGCAGCCACGGCCGGCGCGGCGACGTTCGGCTTCCCGATGATCGCCAAGGCGCAGGGGCCGATCAGCATGCGCTGGCAGAGCACTTGGCCGACGAAGGACATCTTCCACGAATACGCCCTCGACTTCGCCAAGAAGGTGAACGACATGACCGGCGGCGACCTCAGAATCGAGGTGCTTCCGGCGGGATCGGTGGTGCCGGCTTTCGGCCTGCTCGACGCGGTCTCCAAGGGCACGCTCGACGGCGGGCACGGCGTGCTGGTTTATCACTACGGCAAGCAGAACGCGCTCGCCCTGTGGGGATCGAGTCCCTGCTTCGCCATGGATGCCAACCAGGTGCTCTCCTGGCACAAGTACGGCGGCGGCAAGGAGCTGCTCGCAAAGGTCTACAATTCCATCGGCGCCAACGTGGTGTCCTTCCCGTACGGGCCGATGTGGACGCAGCCGCTCGGCTGGTTCAAGAAGCCGATCACCAAGCCGGACGACTTCAAGGGCCTCAAGTACCGCACCGTGGGCATCTCGATCGACCTGTTCCAGGGCATGGGCGCGGCGGTGAACGCGCTGCCCGGCGGCGAGATCGTGCCGGCGATGGACCGCGGGCTGCTCGATGCGGCCGAGTTCAACAACGCCACCTCCGACCGCCTCCTTGGCTTCCCCGACGTGTCCAAGGTGTACATGCTGCAGAGCTACCACCAGAGCGGGGAGCAGTTCGAGATCACGTTCAACAAGACCAAGTTCGACGCGCTGCCGGCCAGGATGAAGACGATCATCGAGAATGCTGTAGAGGCTGCGTCGCAGGACCTGCAGTGGAAATCGATCGACCGTTACTCGCAGGACCACATCAAGCTGCAGACCGAGGACAAGGTGAAGATGTACAAGACCCCGGACTCGGTGCTCCACCGGCAGCTCGAAATCTTCGACCAGGTGCTGGCGAAGCGGTCGGCGGACAATCCGCTGTTCAAGGAGGTCGCCGAGTCGCAGCGCAAATACGCCGAGCGCGTAGTGCGCTGGCGTCTTGACGTCGTAGTCGACCCGCGCATGGCCTATAACTATTATTTCGGAACCAAGAAGCCGGCAGCGAAGAAGGCCTGACGCCAGGCTGACGAACGAACACCATCCGGCGACCCCCCGGATGGTGTTTTTTTTTGATCTCCGTCAGAGATGTGACAGGATCAGCAGAATAGACTCCTTCAGCCGCCATATTGCCGCAGGATTTCAGACATGCAAAAACTGTTGCTGTTCGTAGACAAGGTGAGCACCTGGGTCGGGCACGCGTTCTCGTGGTTGATCGTCGGCCTCACCTTGCTCATCGCGTGGGAAGTCTTCTCGCGCTATGCGCTCGACCACCCGCATGCGTGGGCCTTCGATGCGATGATCCAGATGTACGGGACCCTCTTCATGATGGCCGGCGCCTACACGCTGGCGAAGAACGGCCATGTGCGCGGGGACGTCGTCTACGGCTTCTTCACGCCGCGCGCGCAGGCCAGCCTCGATCTTACCCTCTACATCGTGTTCTTTATTCCCGGGGTTGTCGCGCTCGTCTGGGCCGGCTACACCTATGCCGCCGAGTCGTGGGCGATCAAGGAGGGTTCGAACATCACCTCCGGGGGCCCGCCGTACTACCCGTTCAAGACCATCATCCCGGTCGCGGGGGCCTTCGTGCTCGTGCAAGGCGTCGTCGAAATCATCCGCTGCCTGATCTGCATCAGGCAGGGCGAGTGGCCATCGCGCGAGGCGGACGTTCAGGAAGTGGACGTCGACAAGCTGAAGGAGATGGTCCACGTCAAGGACGAGGACATCCAGAAGCTTGACCAGTTTGTCGTGCGCCAGGAGGCGGGCAAGTGAAGATGCGCAAGGAACTGTGGTTCGGCTTCTCGCTGATGGCGGCCATCATCATCCCGCTGATCGTGTTCATGCCATGGACACACCTCACGAACGGGCACCTGGGCCTCATGATGCTCGCGCTGATCTGCGTGGGCATCATGCTCGGCTTTCCCACGGCCTTTACGCTGATGGGGATGGGCGTTTTCT
>JBGQFF010000081.1:0-12252 GCA_041496745.1 Gammaproteobacteria bacterium | reverse complement strand
GGAGGCGCAGCCGGTGGGGCAGCAGGAGGAGCAGCCGGTGGACTCGGAGGCTTAGTTGGCGGAGCAGGCGCAGGAGGCGCAGCCGGTGGGGCAGCAGGAGCCGCAGCTGGCGGTGCGGCCGCTCAGGCAGGCGGGGGTGCTGCGCCGCAGCCGTTGCCGCTACCGTATCCCGTAGTGAGGCAGCCGGTGGATCTGCCGCAGCCGGTGACGCTACCTCAACCGGTCAAATCGCCACTGCCGGTGCAGCGGCTGCCCGAGCAGCCGATGACGATTCGAAGGTGATCCGCAGAAGATTGGGTCTGACCCAGGGCTGGTCCTACTTTTCGGTCACCGGCGCCACGCTCCTGGTAGCCTCACCGACGCCGATCGCCGCCCATCCTGCGCGCGCGGCGCGGCCGCGCTGGATCACCTCGTCGCCGTCCTCGAGAAACGCGCGCGTCTCGCCGCCCGGCAGCGCAACGGTCCAGTACGAGTCGCGAACGCTCGATGCTAGCCGGAGAAACGGCCGCGGCCGTGGCGCCCCAGCCGCGCGGCAAGCGTCTTGCGCTGCGCGGGCGTGAGCACTTCGGCGACATCGGCGAGGGCCTGGGTGAAACGCCGCGACGCGGCGTCGGCCGCGCCGATCTGTTCCACGCGCAGGCGCTCGATGGCGCCGCGATCGATGGTGTCGGCCGAGAACAGCTCCATCCCGCGCCGGCGCGCTTCCTGCGCCTTCTGGCGCAGCGGCTGCAGGTCCTTGGCCGCCTGCTTGACGATGGGATCGAGCTTCTGCTTCTGCGCGTCGGTGGCGTCGATCTCGACGTACATGTGCTTCAACATCTGGTCGAGGTGCTCTTCCGACATCCCCGGCCCGCCGCCGCCGCGACGGCGGCCGCGCGCGAAGGCGCTCAAGCCCAGGCCGGCCATGCCGGCGGCAGCGGTGGACAGGGCGGCAAGTCTGAAGAAGCGGCGCCGCGGAGATTGCTGGGTGCTCTGGTCCATGAGTTGTCCTTTGCAGTTTTTGGGAAGACGCCGCCAGTCTGCGGGAAAGAAGTAAATCCGGTATGTCCAGACGTAAGCAAATGTAACGTAGGGTGGGCCAATGGCCCACCCTACGGCGCAGGCTCGAGCCGCACCAGCACGCCGCGCGACTCGTCGGTGAGCAGGTAGATCAGGCCGTCGGGCCCGGCGCGCACGTCGCGGATGCGCCCGAGCACGCCCTTGATCAGCCGCTCCTCGCGTACCACCTTCTCGCCCTGCAGATCGAGCCGCACCAGCATCTCGTCCTTCAGTGCCCCGACAAACAGGTTCCCGCGCCATTTCGGGAACTTGTCGCCGGTGTAGAAGGCCATGCCCGAGGGCGCGATCGACGGCACCCACTTGTGCACGGGTTGCTCCATGCCCGCCTTCGCCGTGCCCTCGCCGATTCTCGTGCCGAAACCGTAGTTGACTCCGTAGGTGATCACCGGCCAGCCGTAATTGGCCCCGGCGCGGATCACGTTCACTTCGTCGCCGCCCTGCGGGCCGTGTTCGTGGGTCCATAGCACACCCGTCGCCGGGTGCAGCGCCGCGCCCTGCTGGTTGCGGTGGCCGAGGGTGTACTTCTCCGGCTTCCAGCCCGGCCGGCCGACGAAGGGGTTGTCCTTCGGCACGCGGCCATCGTCGTGCAGGCGGATCACCGACCCGGCGTGGTCGTCGGGTTTTTGGGCACGCGCCATTTCGCCGCGGTCCCCGAGCGTGATGTAGAGGTAGCCCTGGCGGTCGAATACCAGGCGAGAGCCAAAATGCTGGCCCCGGGTGCCTTTCGGGCTCTGCTGGAAAATGACCCGGACGTCCTTCAGTTGGTGGCCGGCAAGCCGGCCGCGCGCGACTTCGGTGCCCACACCGTCGGCACCGCGCGCTGCGTAGGAGAGATAGAGGAATCCGTTCTCCGGGAATCTGGGGTGGAGGGCGACGTCCATCAGCCCGCCCTGCCCGTGCACCGTGACCTCCGGCAGACCGGCGACCGGCTGCGGGTCGAGCTTTCCTTCCCTGACGATGCGCAGCCGGCCGGGCTTCTCGGTCACCAGCATGCGGCCGTCCGGCAGGAAGGCCAGGGCCCACGGCTGCTCCAGGCCGCGCACCAGCTCGACGACGCGGAACGAGTGCTCCTCGGAGCGATGAACCTGCGCCGCGGCGGGCAGCGCTAGCGCGACGGAGAGGAGGACGACGATTTGCCGGGCCATGGCTGAACGCTATCACGCTGGCGCGAGCGCAGCTCGGCCGGCAAATCGACCCAGCCTGCGTACAGCACCTCCATGCCGTAGCCCGTTTCCAGGGCGGCGCGGCGCGCGAAGGCGGCCTTGAGCCAGTTCAGCATGCCCATGCTCTCTTTAACGCAGATGTCGGAGATTGGTTTCGGATGCTGAGGACTTCTTGCGATTGTTGATCCGGCTAGAATGAGATCTTTCCAGCGTCAATTCCCGGATTGAACACCGCCGTCGTCGTCGGCGCCCAGGGCGTGATCGGGCGCTATATCGTTGAAAAGCTTGCGACACTGCCCGACTGGCAGGTGGTCGGGCTGTCGCGCCGGCGCGGCACGGACGCGCCGCGCGTACGTCATATCCCGGTCGATCTGCTCGACCGCGCCGACGCGGCGGCAAAGCTGCGAGGCCTCGATGACGTCACCCATGTCTTCTTCGCCGCCTTCCAGCCCGGCTCGGGCCCCGCCGCCGACTACGCGAAGAACATCGCCGCCAACCGCGACCTGCTGGTGAACTCCGTTTCAGCCATCGACAGGGCCTCGGCGAAGCTCGCACGCGTGGTGCTGGTCACGGGCACCAAGTACTACGGCTCGCACCTCGGCCCCTTCAAGACGCCAGCGCGCGAAGACGACCCGCGCCATGCCGGGGCCAACTACTATTTCGACCAGATCGACTGGCTGACCGGATTCCAGCGGCGCAAGCGCTGGAGCTGGACGGAACTCAGGCCGCAGACACTCTGCGGCTTCGCGCCGGGGACGGCGATGAGCATCGTGCCGGTGATCGCGGTGTACGCGGCGATCCGGAAGGAACTCGGATTGCCGCTCGCCTTCCCGGGCAAGGCGTGGTCGAGTCTTTACCAGGTCACCGAATCGGCGCATTTCGCCGCAGCAGCCTACTGGGCGTCCACCGAACCGCGCTGCGCCAACCAGGCCTACAACATCACCAACGGCGACTGCTTCCGCTGGCAGCACGTGTGGCCGAAGATCGCCGCGGCGTTCGACATGCCGGCGGCGGGCCCGCAGCCGCACGCGCTGGTCGAGTTCATGGCGGACAAGGCGCCGCTGTGGGACGCGATGGCGAAGAAGCACGGCCTCAGGCCCTACCGCTTCGACGAGGTCGTGGCCTGGCCCTTCGGCGATTACGTCTTCAACTGCGACTGGGACGTGATGTCGAACGTGACCAAGTTGCGGCTGCACGGCTTCCACGCCGCGGTGGACAGCGAGGAGATGTTCGTGCGGCTGCTCGGGCGGTTCCGCGAGGAGCGCATCGTCCCGTGAAGCAGGAGAAAGTCGCCGGCGAAGCCATCGTCATCCGCGGCGCCCGCCAGAACAACCTCAAGAATCTGACGCTGACCCTGCCGGCGAACGAGCTGATCGTCGTCACCGGCGTCTCGGGCTCGGGCAAGTCCTCGCTCGTCTTCGACACCCTCTACGCCGAGGGGCAGCGACGCTACGTAGAGACCTTCAGCCCCTACGCGCGCCAGTTCCTCGAGCGCATGGACAAGCCGCAGGTGGACGCCATCGAAGGCATCCCGCCGGCGATCGCCATCGACCAGACCAACCCGGTGCGCACCTCGCGCTCCACGGTCGGCACGATGACCGAGCTGAACGACCACCTGAAGCTGCTGTTTGCCCGCGCGGCGAAGCTGCATTGCCGCGGCTGCGGCAAGCCGGTGCGGCGCGACACGCCGCAATCCATCTACCAGGCGCTCGCGGCGCGACCCGACGCGCGCCTGGAAATTACCTTCCCGGTGCCCATTCCGAAGAATTTTTCGGAGAAAGAGGTCGAGGAGCTGCTGCAACGCCAGGGTTACACGAAGCTGCGTTCCCGGTCCAAGAGCCTGATCGAGGTGATCCAGGACCGCGTGCGCCCCGGCTCGACCGAGAAAGCGCGCGTGATGGACGCGATCGAAGCGGCGCTGCGCTACGGGCAGGGCAGGCTGAACGTCTACCGGGAGGAAAAATCGGGGTCAGAGCCCGATTTCATTTCCGAAAAGAAATCGGGCTCTGACCCCGATTTCCGGTTCTCGACCGCGCTCCACTGCGCCGACTGCGACCTCTCCTACTCGGAGCCGACGCCCGCGGCGTTTTCCTTCAACTCGCCGATCGGCGCCTGCGAGACCTGCCGCGGCTTCGGGCGCGTGATCGGCGTGGACTACGGCCTCGTTATCCCCGACGAGTCGAAATCCCTGCGCGAAGGCGCCATCAAGCCCTGGCAGACGCCGAGCTTCAAGGAATGCCAGGGCGACCTGGCCAAGTACGTGAAGAAGCGCGGCGTGCCGATGGACCTGCCCTGGCGGGAGATGAAGCCGGAGCACCGTGCCTGGGTACTGGAGGGCGACAACGACTGGGTGAGCTGGAAGAAATCCTGGCCGGGCAAGTGGTACGGCGTGGGCCGCTTCTTCAAGTGGCTGGAGAGCAAGGCCTACAAGATGCACATCCGCGTGCTGCTCTCCAAGTACCGCGCCTACACCGAGTGCGCGGCCTGCGGCGGCGCGCGGCTCAAGCCCGACGCGCTGCTGTGGAAGCTCGACGGCAAGACGATCCGCGAGCTGATGCTGATGCCGGTGAGCGAAGTGCGGCGCTTCTTCGAGGCCCTGACGCTGCCCGCGCCGCTCGACGAGGCCACCGACCTCCTGCTCGGCGAGATCCGCACCCGGCTCGCCTACCTGGGCGAGGTGGGGCTCGGCTACCTCACGCTCGACCGCCAGTCGCGCACGCTCTCGGGCGGCGAAGTGCAGAGGATCAACCTCACCACCGCGCTCGGCACGTCGCTGGTCAATACGCTGTTCGTGCTGGACGAACCCTCGATCGGCCTGCACCCGCGCGACATGGGACGCGTCATCGACGTGATGCGCAAGCTGCGCGACGCGGGCAACTCGCTGGTGGTGGTAGAGCACGACCCGCAGATCATGTTCGCCGCCGACCGCATCCTCGACATGGGGCCGGGCCCCGGCGAGCGCGGCGGCGAGGTGGTGTTTTTCGGCTCGCCGGCCGAGCTGAAGGGCAAGCACACGCTCACCGCCGAATACCTCTCGGGACGCAAGCGCGCCGAGGCGCCGCGCAACCCGCGCAAGCCGGAGAAGTTACTGCAGGTGCTGGGCGCGGCCGAGCACAACCTGAAGAACCTCGACGTCGCCATCCCGCTCGAGCGCCTGGTGTGCGTGACCGGCGTGTCGGGCTCGGGCAAGTCCACGCTGGTGCAGGACGTGCTGTGCGCCGCCCTGCTCAAGGCCAAGGGCAAGCCCACGGAGGCGCCCGGCAAGCACCGCGCCCTGCGCGGCGAGCAGCAGATCGGCGCAGTGGTGATGGTGAACCAGTCGCCGATCGGCAAGACCACGCGCTCCAACCCCGCGAGCTACGTCGGCGCCTTCGACGCCATCCGCACCTTGTATGCACAGGCGCCGCTGTCAACGGAGCGCAGGTACACGCCGGGCAGCTTCAGCTTCAACTCGGGCAACGGCCGCTGCCCGGCCTGCGGCGGCAACGGCTTCGAGCACGTGGAGATGCAGTTCCTCTCCGACGTCTACCTGCGCTGCCCGGACTGCGACGGCAAGCGCTACCGGCCGGAACTGCTGGAAGTGAAGCTGCGCGGCAAGAGCATCGCCGACGCGCTGGAGATGACGGTGTCGGAGGCGGTGGAGTTCTTCAAGGAACACCCCGAAGTGCGCGCGCGCTTGCAGCCCCTCGCCGACGTCGGCCTCGACTACCTGCGCTTGGGACAGCCGGTGCCGACCCTTTCCGGCGGAGAAGCGCAGCGCCTCAAGCTTGCAGGGCACCTCGCGGGAAGATCGGGGTCAGAGCCCGATTCCCAGAGCAAGCTCTTCCTGTTCGACGAACCCACTACCGGCTTGCACTTCGAAGACATCGCGAAGCTGCTGCGCGCCTTCCGCCAGCTGCTCGCCACCGGCCACTCGCTGGTGGTGATCGAGCACAACCTCGAGGTGATCCGCGCCGCCGACTGGATCCTCGACCTGGGGCCGGAAGGCGGCGACGCCGGCGGCGAACTGGTGTGCGCCGGGACACCGCAGGACGTGATGCAGCACGCAACCTCGCACACCGGCCGCGCGCTCAGGGAGTACGAGGGGAAAATCGGCTCCGCCCCCATTCCTTCCGCCAGGGAACCCGCCGGGCGCTACCTGGGCAATGCCATCCGCATCCACAACGCGCGCGAGCACAACCTCAAGTGCATCGACGTGGAGATCCCGCGCCAGCGCTTTACCGTGATCACGGGAGTCTCCGGTTCGGGGAAATCGACGCTTGCCTTCGACATCCTGTTCGCCGAAGGCCAGCGCCGCTACCTCGAGTCGCTGAACGCCTACGCGCGCCAGTTCGTGCAGGTCGCCGCGCGCCCCGATGTCGACGCGATATACGGCATCCCGCCGACTGTGGCGATCGAGCAGCGCACCAGCCGCGGCGGCAGGAAAAGCACGGTCGGCACGCTCACCGAGATCCACCACTTCCTGCGCCTGCTGTTCGTCAAGCTCGGCACGCAGTACTGCCCCGACTGCGACGTGCCGATCGAGCCGCAGAGCGAAGACGCGATCGCCGCGCGCCTGCTGCGCGAGTACCAGGGGCAGAAGATCACGCTCCTCGCTCCGCTCATCGTGAACCGCAAGGGCGTCTACACCAACCTCGCGAAGTGGGCGCGCGCCAAGGGCTACAGCCACCTGCGCGTGGACGGCAAGCCCCTGCCGGTGCAGCCCTTCCCGCGGATCGAGCGTTTCAAGGAGCACAGCATCGAGCTGCCGGTGGCGGAGCTCACGGTCTCGCCCAAGGCCGAGCGCGAGCTGCGCGAGCAGCTCGCGCAGGCGCTCGAATTCGGCAAGGGCAGCGTGATGGTGAGCGCCGGGCGCAAGTCGCAGTCCTACTCCACCAGGCGCGCCTGCCCGTCGTGCGGCCGCAGCTTCCAGGAACTGGACCCGCGCCTGTTCTCCTACAACTCGCGCCACGGCTGGTGCCAGAGTTGCGTCGGCACCGGCTTGCAGCTGAAGGACGTGGGCTGGGACGCGGAGCGCTCGCGCACCGGCCAGGAAGATCACGTGCTCGATTCCTGGATCGAGTGGCTGGAGGTGGACGAGGCCTGCCCGGCGTGCGAAGGCAAGCGCCTCAACCCGGAAGCGCTCGCCGTGCGCTGGCGCGGCCGCAACATCGCCGCCTACGGCAACGAGCCCGTCGAGCGTCTCGCCGCGCTGTTCGAAAGCGTGACGCTGGAAGGCCGCGAGCGCGAGATCGCGCGCGACCTGCTGGCGGAACTGCGCAGCCGCCTCGGCTTCCTGAAGGAAGTCGGCCTGTCCTACCTCGCGCTCGACCGCTCGGCGCCCACGCTCTCGGGCGGCGAGGCACAGAGGATCCGGCTCGCCGCGCAACTCGGCTCCAACCTGCGCGGCGTGTGCTACATCCTCGACGAGCCGACCATCGGCCTGCACCACCGCGACAACCGCGTCCTGCTCGACGTCCTGGAAAAACTCGAGGCCAAAGGCAATACGCTGGTGGTGGTCGAGCATGACGAGGACACCATCCGCCGCGCGCACCACGTCATCGACCTCGGCCCCGGCGCCGGCAAGCTCGGCGGCAGGGTGATTGCCGAAGGCACGGCGGAAGAATTGATGCAGCACCCGGACTCGATCACCGGCAGGTTCCTCCTGCAGCCCCTGCGCCATCCCCTGCAGCCGCGGCGCCCGGTGAAAAGGGACGCGCCGGCCATCGAAATCACCGGCGCCTCGCTGCACAACCTGCAGAAAATCGATTTTGGGATCCCGCTCGGCAGGCTGGTGGCGGTCACGGGGGTATCCGGATCGGGGAAATCCACGCTGGCGCGCGACGTGCTGCACGACAGCCTCAAGGCCGGCGGCCCGGTCGGCTGCAAGGCCCTGAAAGGCCGCAAGCTCGTCGAGCGCGTGCTGGAAGTGGACCAGGCGCCGATCGGCAAGACGCCGCGCTCCTGCCCCGCCACCTACGTCGGCTTGTGGGATGCGATCCGGCGCCTGTTCGCCGACACCAGCGAAGCGCGCATCCGCGGCTGGAGCGCGAGCCGCTTCTCCTTCAATACCAAGGGCGGGCGCTGCGAGTCCTGCGAGGGCCAGGGCATGAAGAAAATCGAGATGAGCTTCCTGCCCGACGTGAAAGTCGGCTGCGAGGCGTGCGGCGGGCTGCGCTTCAACCCGGGGACGCTTACGGTCCGCCTGCGCGGCAAGACAGTGGGCGAAGTGCTGGCGATGAGCGTGGACGAGGGCGTGGAGTTCTTCGCCGCGCATGCGTCGATTCATCACGCCTTGCGCCTGCTGCAGGACGTCGGGCTGGGTTACCTCACGCTGGGACAGCAGAGCCCTACTTTGTCTGGTGGTGAAGCACAACGTATCAAGCTTGTGACCGAGCTTTCAAAAGTGCGGGGTTCCCTCGATCTCCCGGCTTCCACTGGTGGAAGACGGGAGACCGTTTTTCAAAGCAATCGCACGTTGTACGTGCTCGATGAACCCACCGTAGGCCTGCACATGGCCGACGTGGAAAAGCTCATCCGCGTCCTGCACCGCCTTGTGGACGCCGGCAATACTGTTGTCGTCATCGAGCACAACCTGGACATCATCGCCGAGGCCGACTGGATCATCGACCTCGGCCCCGAAGGCGGCGATGGCGGCGGCAAGGCCGTCTACCAAGGCCCGCCCGAGCGCGCGTCGCGCGGCCACACCGCCGCCGCGCTCGGCCCGTTCCTCGCGCAGCGCAGCAATCTGCCGTGGGCGCGCGCATAATTGGCATTCCTCCCACGCCCAGGAGTTCCCATGTTGTCCCTGACCGTCAACGGCAAGACCATTAAGGTGGACATCGCACCCGACACGCCGATCCTGTGGGTGCTGCGCGATGCGCTCGGCATGACCGGCACCAAGTTCGGCTGCGGCATCGCGCTATGCGGCGCCTGCACGGTGCACCTGGACGGCGCTGCGATCCGCTCCTGCGTGACGCCGGTATCGGCGGCCGCGGGCAAGAAGATCACCACCATCGAGGCGATGAGCGCGGGGAAGGTAGGCAAGGCGGTCCAGGCGGCGTGGATCAAGCACGACGTGCCGCAATGCGGCTACTGCCAGAGCGGCCAGATCATGAGCGCCGGCGCTGCTCGCAGGCAACGCCAAGCCGAGCGATGTCGACATCGACGCCGCGATGAGCGGCAACCTCTGCCGCTGCGGCACCTACAACCAGATCCGCGCCGCCATCCACGATGCGGCCGCGCATCTCAAAGCCTGAGGAGACGGCCATGAACGCCGCTTTCCGGCCTTCGCGCCGCAACTTCCTCAAGACCACCGCGCTTGCCGGCGGGGGCTTGACGATCGGCTTCGTCCTTCCCGCCGCCTCGCGCCTCGCGCAGGCCGCGACCGAGTTCAAGCCGAACGCCTACCTGCGCATCGCTCCCGACAACCGCATCACCGTGATGTGCGGACTCTCGGAGATGGGCCAGGGCGTGCTCACCGCGATCCCGATGCTGGTCGCCGAAGAGCTGGACGCCGACTGGACGCGCGTGCGCGTCGAGCAGGCGGGCGTCGACCGGGCCTTCAACAACCCGATCTTCGGCATGCAGGCGACGGGCGGCTCGACCTCGGTGCGCGGCCATTGGGAGCCGATGCGCAAGGCCGGTGCCGCAGCGCGCGAGATGCTCGTCGCCGCCGCCGCCGCGACCTGGAAGGCCGATCCCGCGGATTGCCGCACCGAGAAAGGCATGGTGATCCACAAGAGCGGCAAGAAACTTTCCTACGGCAAGCTCGCCGCCAAGGCGGCCGGGCAGCCCGTGCCAGAGAAGCCGACGCTCAAGGATCCGAAGAGCTTCAAGATCCTCGGCCGCGGCCTGCGGCGCCTCGACACGCCGGCCAAGGTGAACGGCAGCGCCAAGTTCGGCCTCGACGTGCGCCTGCCCGGCATGCTGATCGCGGTCATGGCGCGCCCGCCGGTGCCGGGCGGCAAGGCAGCCTCGGTCGACGACAGCAAGGCGAAGGCGATCCAGGGCGTGCGGCAGGTGATCCAGCTGCCGCAGGGCGTCGCGGTGCTCGCCGACGGCTACTGGCAAGCCAAGCAGGGCCGCGACGCGCTCGAGATCAAATGGGACGACGGCCCGAACGGCGGCCTGTCCTCCGCAGGCGTGACCAAAATGCTCACCGACGCGACCACGCAGGAAGGCAAAGTCGGCCGCAACGAGGGCGACGTCGGCGCCGCGTCGGCGGCGAAGGCGCTCGAGGCGGTGTACGAGGCGCCTTACCTCGCGCACGCCTGCATGGAGCCGATGAACTGCACTGCGTGGGTGAAGCCCGATAGCGTCGAGATCTGGGTCGGCACGCAGTCACAGGGGCCGAGCCAGGGAATCCTGTCGCAGGTCGCGAGCGTCGACCCGGGCAAGGTCAAGGTCAACACCATGTACCTCGGCGGCGGCTTCGGCCGGCGCTTCGCGCCCGATTTCACCATCGACGCGACGCTGCTGTCGAAGATGTCGGGCAAGCCGGTGAAGCTGGTGTATACGCGCGAGGACGACATGCGCGCCTACTTCTACCGCCCGGCGTCGGTGACGCGCTTTCGCGGCGGGCTCGACGCGGGCGGCAAGCCGGTGTCGTTCAGCGCGCGCGTCGCCTCGCCCTCGATCATGGCGGGCTCGGGCTTCATGGAAATCCCGCCGAACGGGGTGGACAGCTTAGCCGTCGAGGGCGTCGAGGACCTGCCTTACGACATTCCCAACCTGCGCGTCGAGTACGCGCGCCAGGAGCCGGGCGTGCAGGTGTGGTTCTGGCGCTCGGTCGGCCACTCGCAGAACATCTTCTTCAGCGAGAGCTTCGTCGACGAGATGGCACACGCGGCCGGCCAGGACCCCTACGAGTTCCGCCGGGACCTGCTCGGCAAACAGCCGCGCTACAAGGGCGCGCTCGAGCTGGCGGCGCAGAAGGCCGGCTGGGGCAGGCCGCTGCCGAAAGGCGTGCATCGCGGCATCGCCGTGGCGCAGTCCTTCGGCAGCTATGTCGCCGAGGTCGCCGAGGTGTCCGTCGGGAGCGATGGCCAGGTAAAGGTGCACCGCGTGGTCGCCGCGGTCGACTGCGGCAGGACGGTCAATCCGACGATCATCCAGCGGCAAATCGAGAGCGCGATCGTCTTCGGCCTCACCGCCGCGCTCTACGGCAAGATCACTTTCAAGGACGGCAAGGTCGAGCAGGGCAACTTCGACAGTTACCCGATGTTGCGCATGAGCGAGATGCCGAAGGTCGAGGTGCACATCGTGCCGAGCACCGAGGCGCCAAGCGGCATCGGCGAACCCGGCCTGCCGGCCGCGGCGCCGGCGGTGACCAACGCCATCTTCGCGGCCACCGGCAAGCGCATCCGCAGGCTGCCGATCGATCCCACCGAACTGAAGAAAGCCTGAGCGCCCTGCCCCCGCCGCGGCGCCCGGTGGCGCTGGCGCTGATGGTCGTCGCGCCGGTGCTGTGGAGCACGGCCGGCGTGGTCACGCGGCACATCGAGCGCGCCGCGCCGTTCGAGCAGGTGTTCTGGCGCAGCCTCGCCGCCGGCGTGTTCGTCGCCGGTTTCCTGCTCGCGACCGGGGGCGCGCCCTGGCGCGCGGTGCGGGCGGCGGGCCTGCCCGGGCTGTTCTCGGGGGCGATGTGGGCGGTCATGTTCACCGCCTTCGTGCTGGCGCTGTCCCTCACCTCGACCGCCAACACGCTGGTGGTGATGAGCGTCTCGCCGCTGCTCACCGCGATCCTCGCCCGCCTGCTGCTCAGGGAACCGGTCCCGCCGCGCACCTGGGCCGCGATTCTCGCCGGCGCCGCCGGCATCGGCTGGATGTTCGCGGCGGGCCTCGGCATGCACAGCGCGCGCGACGCGGCCGGCATGCTGGTCGCCATGCTGGTGCCGGTTGCCGCGGCTTCGAACCTGGTCGCGCTGCGCGCCACGGCGGCGCGCCTGGACCTGGTCCCGGCCCTGATCGTCGGCGCGGCGCTGTCCTGCCTCATCGCGCTGCCGCTCGCGCTGCCGTTCGGCGCCACCGCGCGCGACCTGCTGCTGCT
>JBGQFF010000080.1:0-12270 GCA_041496745.1 Gammaproteobacteria bacterium | reverse complement strand
CTTCGCCGTGGCGCTGGGCCTGCTGTACCGCCCGCCCTCGCGCGGCGTGCACCTGCCCTGGTTCATGCGCCGCTGGGCTCTGGTCGCACTCATCGACGCGCCGGTGCTCGCCGCCGCGTTCTGCGCGGCGAGCTTCTACGTCCAGGCCGCCGCGCGCGTTGCCCCCGAGAGCGGCGCGTGGTTCCGCGCGGTGCTGATCGCCTACATCGTGCTCTGGGGGCTGGGGCTCGTGCTGGCGATGTTCTTCCTGCCCGAAGCGAGAGGCCAGGCAAGGCAGCTCGTGTCGCGCGCCAACGCAAAGTGGCATGTCGCCTTCCTCGCATTCGCCGTGGTGGCCGGCGCGATCGGGGGCGCACTCGTCGTGGGGGTCGCCGGGGCGGTCCGCGCCCTGCCCGTCGAGCACCGCCTGTGGGCCGGCGTGACCTTCGGGCCGCCGGCGGTGATCGTCGTGATCATGCTGATGGTGGTGGCGCATGTCGGGTTCATGGGCCGCAAATTTGGCGAGGCCGACCGCGAACTGTGGAGCGTGTTCGGCGCGCGCCTGCTCACGCTGGTGCTGTGCTGGCTCGCGCTGTTCGGCGTGGCGTTCTACGGCGCAGCCGCTATCCGCTGGACCAGCGACTGGATCGTGGGCCTTGGCGGCTTCGCCTGGGTGGTGAGCTCGCTGTTCGGCGTGCTCGCGGGCAGGAGCAAGGCGACGGGAGCGCAGGACTCGAACCGGGCCATGGAGCTCCTGACGCGCATGGCGCCTTACGCTTTCGTCCTCGGCCTGCTGCTCGCGCTGTCCTGGGGCCTGCACCGCGCGCTGGAGCGGGCGGACCAGGCGCGCGGCGGCCCCGCGTCGGCGTCGCAGGCCGCGCCCGCCGGGACGCCCGGGATCACGCTGCGCGCCGACCCCGTTCCCGGCCGGCCGGTGGTCACCGTGCGCGGCGTGGAGGAGCCCAGCCCGTGGCAGCAGTTCCTCGGCATCGCCGCCTCCGAATACGGGTCGATCCGGCGCTGGTTCACGCCGCCCTGGGCGCTGCCCGCCATGGCGCTCGGGTTGTTTTTCGCCGCGCTGCTGCTCTCATGGCGCGTGAACATCAACCTGTTCTCGCTGCACCACTTCTACCGCAACCGGCTGACGCGCTGCTACCTGGGCGCCACCAACGCCGACCGCAAGCCCCACGCGCTCACCGGCTTCGACCCGGAGGACGACGTCGCCATGGCCGAACTCGCCGGGCAGCGGCCGCTGCACATCGTCGGCACGGCGATCAATCTCAACCGCGGCCGCCAGCTCGCCTGGCAGAGCCGGCGCGCGGCCTCCTTCACCTTCACGCCGCTGCACGCCGGCTACGAGCCGGCCTCCACCCAGGTGAACGGCGGCTACCGCGCGGCGGCGGACTACGGCATGGACGCCGACGGCCAGCCGATCATGCTCGGCACCGCGGTGGCGATCTCGGGCGCCGCGGCGAGCCCCAACATGGGCTACCACACCTCGCCGGCGGTGGCCTTCCTGATGTCGGTGTTCAACGTGCGGCTGGGCCACTGGTGCGGCGACACCGGGCAGGCGAAGGCCTGGCGGCAGCGCGACCCGGTGCTGGGGCTGCGCTACTGGTGCGCGGAGCTCACCGGTTCGGCGGACCAGGACTATCCGTTCGTCAGCCTGAGCGATGGCGGGCACTTCGAGAATCTCGGCGTATACGAGTTGGTGCGGCGGCGCTGCGCGCTGATCCTGGCGAGCGACGCGGGCGCCGACCCGAAGTACGCCTTCGAGGACCTCGCCGGGGCGATGCGCAAGTGCTACACGGATTTCGGCGTCGAGTTCGATTTCGGCAAGAACAAGGTGGACGACATCCGGCCGCAAGGCGACCAGCCGAGCGCGCGGCACTACGCCGTCGCGAAGATCGTGTACCCGGGCGGGGCGGCGCCGGGCACGCTGGTTTACTGGAAGGCGTCGATCACCGCGGACATGCCGCCGGACATCATGCATTACCGGCGCACGATGCAGGACTTCCCGCACGAGACCACGGCGGACCAGTTCTTCGAAGAGGCGCAGTTCGAGAGCTACCGGCACCTCGGGTATGAGGTGGCGAGGCGGTCGATCGAGGCGATGAGGAAGGCGGGGGAGTTGCCTGGAGTGCTGGCGTAATCTCAAAAAGGGGACACCATTGCCAAATTCGACCATTGGAAAATTGGCGGCTGCGCTTGCGGTGTCGGTGCTGACGGCTTGCGCTTTGTACGAGGTGTCTGAACCGACACCCACCGATGGCTCCGTGCGGCCTCCTCCGCCGCCGATGTCGACGCGGAACGGCGACAAGGGAGAGTTCGTGGAAGTCGAGGTCTTCTACGCCACCGATCGCTCGCGCAGCGGCGCGACTGCTCCCAACGATTTCTACGCAGCGGGGCGCGGCAAGCTCGAGTACGGCGTGACCGGCGTAAGCATTCCGCGCCGGCACAAGCGGGGCGAGCTCGAGGCGCCGGCGTGGTGGAAGCTCGAGTTTTCGGAGGATCCGACGCGGCACATAGTACTTCTTAGCGTAACCCCGATGACGGCCCTCGATTTTCACAGCGGCGTCGCGAAGCGCGCAAGTGTCACCGGACAGGGAAACGTTCTGGTTTTCGTGCACGGCTTCAACGTCGCCTTCCCGGACGCAGTGAGACGCACCGCGCAGATTGCCTATGACCTTCAGTTCTCCGGGACGCCGATCACCTACAGCTGGCCATCACAGGGCTCCCCCGCCCCGTTGGGGTATACCACCGACGAGACGAATGTCGAGTGGACCGAGCCACACCTGCAGCAATTTCTCCTGGACCTGAGGGCGGGTGTGGGGAGCGACGTGCGTATTCACCTGATCGCCCACAGCATGGGCAACCGCGCGCTCACCAAGGTGCTGCGCTCGATTGCGGCCCAGACGAACGGCGCACTCTTCAGCCAGGTAATACTCGCGGCGCCCGACATCGACCGCGAGGTGTTCGAGCGGGATATCGCGCCGGCGGTCGTGAAAACGGCGCGGCGCACGACGCTCTACGCCTCGTCGCAGGACCGGGCGCTCATGTTCTCGAAGACCGTGCACACTTACGTGCGCGCGGGGCAGTCGACCCAGCCGCTCGTATTTGTGCAAGGCCTGGATACCGTGGACGCCTCCGGCATCGACACGAGCACGCTCGGCCACTCCTACATCGCGACCGAGCCGCTCCTCCTCAACGACCTGTTCATGCTCATCCGGCACGGTATGCAACCGCTCGAGCGCAATCTGCGTGCTCATCCTCCCGGCCAGCAGCGCTACTGGTCGTTCGTGCGCTGAGGCGGTGCCGGCATGCGCGCGCTATTGCGCCTCCTGATCGCAGCAGCAGGCTCTGCGCTCGTCTCCATCGGCAGCCCGGGCACGGCGGCTCCGCTGGACGATGAGCTGAGAAGACTCGCGGCCCAACCGGATCTCGCGTACCAGTTGACGATACAGGGCTGCGAACAGGCGCTCTCCCGTCTCGCAAGAGGACAATCCGCGACCACGGATTTCATCATGGCCGGGCGGCTTGCGGGCACGCTGGGGCAGTCCGACCAGGCGAAGGCGCTCACCTTGCTCGTCTCTCTGTACCGCACCTATGACCCTGACACAGCCAGACAATGGGAGCGCGCACGCGAGTTGGCGGTGGTCGCCGACCAGCATCTTGTCAATGACGAATTCGACGCAGCGTTCTCGGCAGCAGGAGCTGCCCTGACGATTTCGCGCAGCATCAATGATCCAGTGCGCGAAGCGCAAGTTCTGCTCATCATCGCCATAGGAAAGAAGGACAAGGGCGAGTTGGGAAGCGCCCTGGCGCACGCCGATGCCGCCATGACGCTCTACCGGCAGATCCACCACGTCCTTGGGGCGGGGAGAACCGCGGCGACGCTCGCGCAGGTACACCGCCGGATCGAGAACTACGAGCTGTCTCTGCAATATTCGCAAAGCGCGCGCATGCTCGCCGCCCGGGCCGACGACACGGAGACGACCTTCGCCGGCTGGGCCAACTCGGGCCTCGTCTACCTGCGTCTCGGGCAGTATCGCCTTGCGCTCGAACACCTGTCGAGCGCATTGCGCAACCTGCGCCCCGGCGCGGGCGCCAGCCATGCCAGGGGCGTCGTGCTGCAGAACATCGGCCTCGTGTACGAGAGCATCCGCATGTATCCGGAGGCCGCGCGCCAGTTCCAAGGGGCGCTCGACGTGATCGGGGACTCTGGCAGCCCCGTACTGCGGGCCGACATCTTCGCCAGCCTGGGAATCGTGCACAACCGGCTCGGCGATCGCGGCCGCGCCAAGGGCTACTTCATCAGCGCATTGAGCCGCTACAAGGAGTACGGCCTTTGCCCCAGTATCGCCACGGTGCAGTCCAATCTCGCCGCTCTCGCCGTCGACGAGAAACAGCCCGAGGCGGCGCTTGCTCAGTATGAGATCGTCGAAAAGCTGGAGTGCGCGGCCAACGACCGCGAACGCCTGTCCATGGCGCTGCTGGGGAAGGCCGAGGCATTGCGATTGCTCGGGCGTACGCGCGAATCGCTCCTGCTGCGACGCGGGCCTGCGCGCTGACGAACGACCGCAAGCCGTTCCTGGCGCAGTGCGCGCGCGCGCAGGCGCTGGCGCACTGGACGCTCGGAGACCTCGAGGCGGCAAATGTGCACTACCTGAGGGCCGTCAATGCGCTAGAGCAGGTGCACGCGGCGTTCGGCGATCCCACCGAGAATCCGGGCGAAGCCCTCTTCGGCGACCTGCGGCACTATTACCTGGAGGCGATCGAGGTCGCGATGCTGTTGCACGGCAGGGAACCTGGCGCCGGGCACGACCGCAACGCTTTCGCGCTCAGCGAGCGTGCCAAGTCGCGCGTCTTCCGCGACCAGATCCGGCGAACCGGCATGCGCATGCGCGGAGCGAGCGACGCGCCGTTCCAGGCGCTGCTCACACAGGAGCGCGCCGCAGTCGCGCATGTCGTGAGGTTCAGCCGCATCGCGCGCACGTCGCCGCCTGACGAACGGGCCACAGCGGAGGCGGCTCGCGTGCAGGCGTCGGAGCGGCTGGAGCGGATGCGCGCGCAGCTGCGCAAGGATTACCCTGCCTATCGGGACATCGAACAGCCGGACCTGCTGCGCATCGAACAGATCCAGGCAGTCCTTGTGCCCGAGAAGGCGCTCGTGTCGTATGCCTTGGGCGGGAAGCGCTCCGTCGCCTTCGTGATCCGCCAGAAATCGTTCTCGGCCGTGCCGCTCGCAATCGGCGAAGCCGAGGTCGCATCGCGCATTGCCGGCCTGCGCGCGCAGCTCGAGCCGCCGGGCAGGCCGCTGGCGGCCGCCGAGCTCGTCAACGCGCTGCGCGGTTTCGATCCCGCGGGCGCGCTGGAGATGTATCGCCAAGTGTTCGCGCCTTTCGCTGCCGCGCTCTCGGGCGCGAAGCGCGTCTACGTCGCCGGCGACGGGGCGCTGTTCCTCCTGCCGTTCGGCGCCCTGGTCGAACCCGCATACGATCCGGCGCGCTTTCGCGCCGAACGGGAGCAGGCGGACGGCGAACGCGCGCCCTCCCTGTCTGAGTACGGCAGCGTGCCCTGGCTGGGCCGCAGGTACGGTTTCCGCTACCTGCCCGCAGCCTCGTCGATGGTCTACCTGAGGGCAGGTACGCATGCGCGCGCAACCGAGTGGCGCACGCCGCTCATTGCCTTCGCGGATCCGGTATTCGAGGACGAGGAGGCGGCGGAATCGAAGCCGGGGCGCCATCGACGACTGCCGGCGACGGCACAGGAGGCGCGAGCGGTCGCAAAGCTGCTGCAAGCGCAGCCGGAGAACGTGTACCTGCGCGAGCGCGCCTCCAAGGCGAACGTGCATGCCGCGCGCCTTGATCAGGCGCGCTACGTGCTTTTTGCCACCCACGGATTCGCGGGCGCCGACTACGCGGGCGGCGCGGAGCCGGCGCTGCTGCTCGCGCGCACCGGCGCGGCGCAGCCGCAAGACGATCTGCTGACGATGAGCGAGGTGATCGGGCTCGAGCTGCGCGCCGAGCTCACGGTGCTTTCGGCATGCAGCACCGCGGGCCAGCCGTCCCGGGCCGAGCAGTACGGCGAGGGGTTCGCTGGCGTTGCGCGCTCTTTCATGTACGCCGGGAGCCGCGCGGTGCTGGTCACGCACTGGAGCGTTTTCGACACGCTCGCTCGCGACTTCGTGGTCGAGTTCTTCAAAGTCGCGCCCGGCGCTGGCGCGGATGCCGCGCTCGCCAGTGCGGTCAAGGCGAGGAGCAGTGAATCGATTGTCGATGAATCAAGCGGGCGGAAAATCTCGGTTGCGCATCCTACGTTCTGGGCGGGGTACGCCCTGGTCGGGGACTAGCGGAGCCGCTTGCTTGAGCGGCGATCCTCAGACGATCCGTTCCAGCGGCAGCTGGAACAGCCGGATGTGGTCCGCCGCGCGCTTGATCTCCTGGTTCGCTGCCTGGACGGCGCGGATCAGCACCTCGAGCGGTGCGTCGTCCTCGAACGCGATCATCGTCACCGAGTTCGTGCTGCTGTACGCGCCGGAACCCAGGTGCGGCTCGGTGCCGTGCCCCTTGCCCTTGGCGTTGTCCCAAGTGGTGAAGTAATCGATGCCGTTGTCCTGCAGGATCTTCATGACGCGATCCATGAAGTAGGTGTTGCAGACGAGCAGGGCCATCCTCACGGCGGGACTCCGTGCGTGCTGCGGACGCAATCACGATACCTTCGCGCCGGTGCGGTGGATTGACGCAGATCAACCGCAATTGCGTCAGCGCATGCACACCGCCTCGACGTTGTTGCCGCCGGCGTCGATCAGGGTGCCGCTAGAGCTTCTTCAGCGCGCTCGTCGCGCGCGCGGCGTCGTCCGCCGAGTCGAGCACGAGAAAACCCTTGAAGTTGCGGCCGACCGCGGTCGCCGAGAACGCGCGGAAGCTGATGCCCGCGTTCGCCAGCGCGCGCGCGATCGCCGCCGTGGTGCCGGGCTTGTCGCCGCCTTCGATCCTCAGCAGGTGCATGTCCGGCGCCGCGCCGAGGCCGGCGGCCTGCGCGGCCGCGACCACCTTCTTGCCTTTCACCGGGGTGACGAAAAGCAGGCCCTTGCCCGGCATCTCGGGCGCGCGGCGCGCGAACGCGAATTCCAGGTTCGCCCCCGCCTGCGCCACGGGGTCGAGGACCGCCGCCGCGCCTCCGGGCTGGTCGTCGATCGTCGCCTTCCACATCTCGCTGCGCGTGATCTTCAGTTTCATGGTCCACCTCCTTGGTGCGTGCGCAAAGTATAGGCCCGGCCCGCGCTGTTTGGCGCCCCTCACTGCAGCCGGTACGGCTCGAGCTGCAGGTCCTCGAGTCGCGCGCCGAGCATGACGATGGCGCCCTGGCGCCGGTTGTCGCCGGTCTCGGAGAACTCGAACACATAGGTGCGCCGCAGCCGCAGCCGCCCCTCCTCGTCGCGCGCCAGGCGCAGCCGGGTGAAGGCCACCGTCTCGTCGAGCAGCTGCACGCCGTAGCGCGCGCAGGCGGCGCGCCCGGCGGCCACGGCGTGCTCGCGCGCGCGCAGGCTGTCGAACCACAGGGTAGCGGCGGCGAGCACCAGGGCGATTGCGGCGAGCTCAAGGATCATCGCGCCGGCAAGCTTATACTTTCCCGCGTGTACTTCGAGGACCCGGGCGGGAACCTGCTCGAGATCATCACGCGGCCTTACGGCAGCGGGGGCTAGGCGCGCCGGGCGCTCGCCTTGTGGGCCTGCACCGGCCCATGTAGCATGGTCAACGCTTGGTCCCACGTCGCCCAGGGAGGACGTCATGAACCTGCTTCGCATCGCGTTCGTTTCGTTGCTGCTGTCGCCCGGCGCCCATGCGCAGGTGCCAAGCGCCGAGAGAATGACGGTCGCGCCCACCGTGGTCGTCAGGCCGGTGACGCAACCGCAACCAGTGGTGACGCCGGTGCTTCAGCCCGCGCCGACAATGATCATTGCCCCGCCCGTCGATACGAAACCGCCTGTGATGGTGACAACGCCCGGGACCCCGGCGTTCAACCTCGAGCGGGGCACCGGTAGCGTGAAGAGCGCAGACGGCGAGCGCGGCGCGGCGGCCCCGGCAAGCCCCGGCAAGATTTCCGCGCGCTCCCGCGCCGCAGCGGGGGTCGAACTGCCTGCCGTGCAAAGTCCGGGGCAAATTGCGAAACCCGGCGCGATGCAATTGACCCCGCTTGACGATGCGCCCGCATCGAAGCCAGGGCGTCCGGTCGGCGACGACGCCAAGTCGGACCAGCGCGAACTGCAGGAGGCGACGCAGCGTGAATCGCGGCAAGTGCAGTCCATCTCCAACATAATGAAGCAGAAGCAAGATGCCGCTAACAGCATCATCCAAAACATGAGGTAGTTGCTGGCCGAAGACTCGACCTCGAACGCCGAGAGGCCCGCTTCGCGTGCCACGTTCTCGAGGCTCATTTGCTCGGCCCGGTTCTCGTCGATCCACAGCGCCGCCTCGACTGCACGGCGGCGCAGTTCTACTCGAGTCTCTTCGGCCTGGGCAAGCCCGTGCCCTTCGGGCCCTTCCTCGATGAGATCAACACCCACTTCGGCGGGCGCGGCGTGTACTTCGAGGACCCGGGCGGGCACCTGCTGGAGATCATCACCCGGCCTTACGGCAGCGGGAGCTAGGCCCGCCGCGCCGGCCGCGCGCGCCTGATTCGGCGCCTGCGAGACGCTGCTGGTGTTTGCATTGCCGCCCGATCAGGCGCCATGGGCCGAAACGCGCAGCCGCACCCGGGTCTTCTTCTGCAGGGCCTGCACGATGCCGAAGAAATTCTCGGTACTCGGATTGCCGCGCTCGGAGAGCATGCGATGCAGGCTCTTGGAGGGCTTGCTCACTTCCTCGGCCAGGCCCTCGAAGCCGATGGTCGCGTTCACCAGGTCGCGCAGCATCGCCTTGCCGGTGCGCGTGTTGCCGGCGAGATAGGCGTTGAGCGCCTGGGTGAACATGCCCTCGCGGAACTTCGCGTCCCGGCGTGCCCGCTCCACCACGGTCTCCTTGAAATCGCGCGTCAGTGCCATCGTCTTCGTCTACCCTTTCTTGCGCCGCTTGTAGTCCGGCCAGGCCTTGAGCGCCGCCTTGATCGCGGTGTCCTGCCCCTTCTTCGCGCTCCCGCCCAGCAGTATCACCACCGTCTCGCCGTCCTTACCGCCGACCCTGGCGGCCGCCGTCGCGTCCAAGCCGTCGAACCAGCGCCGCAAAGGCGAGCGGCCCGATGCATCGAGGTACTCGAGGACGCAGATTGCAGGCACGCTATGGTAACACTCGTGTTACCACAGGCAACGCAGTATGCATGCCTCATCAACGCCTGAGGCCCGCGTTGGATGACCTCAGCTCATGCACACCGCCTCTACGTTGTTGCCGTCCGCATCCAGCAGGAACGCCCCGGTGTAGTTCGGTGCGTAGTTCGTGCGCAGGCCGGGCGCGCGGACGGCTAGAGTTTCTTCAGCACGCCCGTCGCGCGCGCCGCATCCTCGGCCGAGTCGAGCGCGAGAAAGCCCTTGAAACTGCGGCCGACCGCGGTCGCCGAGAACGCGCGGAAGCTGATGCCCGCGTTCGCCAGCGCGCGCGCAATCGCCGCAGTGGCGCCGGGCTTGTCGCCGCCTTCGATCCTCAGCATGTGCATGTCCGGCGCCACCCCGAGGCCGGCGGCCTGCGCGGCCGCGATGACCTTCTTGCCCTTCACCGGCAGGACGAACAGCAGGCCCTTGCCCGGCATCTCGGGCGCGCGGCGCGCGAACGCGAACTCGAAATTAGCCCCCGCCTGCGCCACGGGGTCGAGGACCGCCGCCGCGCCCCCGGGCCGGTCGTCGATCGTCGCCTTCCACATCTCGCTGCGCGTGATCTTGAGTTTCATGGTCCACCTCCTTTGTGCGCGAATCAGTATAGGCCTGCTGCAACCGGTACGGTTCGAGCTGCAGGTCCTCGAGCCGCGCGCCGTACGCCGGCAGCGTCGTGAGGCGCGGGTCGTCCACCGCGCCGCCCACGGTGAAGTGGTAGAGCGACTGGAAGGCGAGATCGCTCAAGCCGAAGACCTGGTGCACCGGGTCGTCGAAGAAGCAGCCGATGCCGGTCGCGCGCACGCCGGCCGCTTCGGCCTCGAGGTACAGCACCTGGCCGATCGCGCCCGCCTCCCGGAAAAGGCGCCGGTAGAACCACGGCCCGTTGGCGACCAGGTTCTCCCGGTACTCGGCGAGCATGCCAAGGGAAAACGCGCCCTCGCCCGCGATCCCCTGGCGGCAGCTCACCTGCGTCGCCACCTCTCTCGCGTCGCCGCGCTCGAGCAGACGCAGCGGCAGGTCCGCGGCGCAGCCCGGCGGCGCCTCCCAGGCGAACTCTCTGTGCATGCTTTGCTTGAGCTTGTCCAGCTTGGCCGGATCGCGCGCGAGCGCATAGAGGCCCGGCTCGAGGCCCTCCACCCGGTGCACGAAAAGGCAGAGGTGGATCGCCGGCGCCCAGGGGATCGCGTCCCAGGGCGCAGGACGGGACAGCACTTCCCGCTCTGCGCGCGGCATCAGCCGCGCGAGCATGCGGTAGAAGCGCCCGGCCGATATCGAAGTCCTGCCGTCGCAGGCGAGGAGGCTGCGCCGCTGGCGGATGATCCGCCCTGCCGCGGGCCCGGCGCCGGGAGCCGGCTCTTGCGCCGGCGGCTGGGGAAGATCCAGCGTGCGCGGCTCACCAGCCGGCTTGCGCGAGGCCGCCGCCACGCCGCCGATGATTTCCCAGGGGACCGGGTCCTGCGGGCTGAGCCGGTTCGCCTTGCCGTGCCAGGGCTGGCGCGCGAGCTCGCGCACCGCCTCGGGCTCCAGGGCGAGCGGCAGCGCGGCGCCGCCTCGCGCGCCCTCGTTCGGCCAGACGGCCATGACGAGCTCCGCGTCCTCCCGCTCCGCGTCCTCGAAGTCCGCGTCGCGGTCCAGGCCGAGCAGCGTCCCGATGGTCTGGTCGGCGAGGCCCTCCAGCACCACCGCCGACCAGCCCAGCGTCGCCGCCGCGATGCGCAGCGCCCCGAGCGCGTGGCCCGCGTCGTGCTGGCAGTAGCGGAACGCGCGTTCGCCGTACTTCCACGCCTCGCGCCAGTAAACCGACGACAGCCCCGCCAGAAAAGTGCGCGGCGGAAATCCGCGCAGCAGGCGGGCGAACAGCGCCTGCGGGCAATCGGCGCGCCGCTCCAGGCCGTGCTCCTTCGGCGCGTAATGAAACAGTCCCGGCGATGCTGCAAGCCCGGGCACCGCGCCGAGCAGCACATAGCCCTCGGTGGGGTGCAGGTTGCCGCTGGAGGGATTCACGCGCAGCGCCCAGCGCGTTCCGCCCGCTTGCTTCCACGCCGAAAGCGCGAGCGAATACTCGAAAAACCGCGACAGCGAGCGCACCGTGACCGCCGCACCCGCCGCCGCGCGCGGCTCGAACAGGCTTTCGTAGGAAGGGGACAACGGCTCGTCGTTCTCCCCGAGCACCGGCAAGCGCGCCAGCGCCGCCCCCTCGAAGCGCCGGAACGGATCCGGCTGGTTCGCCCAGTCCAGTTGTCCGGGCCCGGCGGCAAAACGGTTGAAGTGGTGCTTGGTGCGCTCGTGATACCGCATCACCAATTCGAGCTGGGAGGTATCCGGCACGATTGCAGCAAGTGTAGGCCGGAGGCGCCGATCACGGTGGGTCCAGAAACAAAAAAGCTGGCCGCGGCCAGCTTTACTTCGCGGCGAAGCAGTAGAAAAGTCCCGCGCCGCCCGTGGAAATGAGATCTTCCTGGCTGCAGCCGCGCGAGCCGTGCGAGGAGTTCCAGGACTTCATATGCCAGCTTTCCTTATTCAATCCAATGCGGTCGTGATGGCCAAGGATCGCGGAGCCTTCGCCGCTCTTCGACCAGTTGCCGCAGGTGGTGTCGCCGCCCGCCGTAGAGTACATGCCGGCCGAATCCGAGCCCGTGAGCATGTCGTGCTGGTTCGGCGTATCCCCGTTGCCATTGACCACCTCGCCCTTCTCGGTCAGCGCGGTCTGCTTGGTGAGGTTGTTCTTCGCGGAATGCAACTGCGCGACGTTATTGGCCACTACCACGCCCTTGGCGTTGCGCCACGGGCCCTTGCCGATGCGGTCGCGCGCGTTCACGCCCGCGTCTCCGCCCGGCGCGGTGGTGCTGAGGTAGGCCTTCCAGCTCGTGCGCTTGGAGCCGGCCGCCTTGGCGAGCGCGTTGCAGTGCGCGTCCGCGCCTTCCAGGCCGCCGAGGTCGGCGCCGTTGCCCTTGCCCACGCTGGTCACGAAGAACGTCATGTCG
>JBGQFF010000079.1:0-12346 GCA_041496745.1 Gammaproteobacteria bacterium | reverse complement strand
TCGGCGGCACCATCTACAAGCTGATCGCGCCGGAGGGCTGGTTCGTGCGGGCCTTCGGGCACAGTTTCGGCCTCGGCGCGGCGCTGCTCGCCGCGTTGCTCGGCGCCGCGGCGGTGGTCTGGGCGCTGCCGGGCTGGATGCCCTCGCAGCGCGCGCGCATCTCGGATGCGGTGGTTTACGGATTTGCAGCAGCCGGATTGCTGTATCTCGGCCAGCTGCTGGTGTACGGGGGTTTCTAGGGCTCCCGTAAGCGCCAGCAACGCAGTTCCTCCCCTGGGTCCGCCCTTCCCCCTACAGGCGGGCCCTTTTTTTATACAGCGATCGGGGCCTTAATCGCCGGGTGCGGCTCGTAGCCCTCGAGCGCGAAGTCCTCGTAGCGGAAGCCGAAGACGTCCCGCACCCCGGGGTTGAGGCGCATGCGCGGGAAAGGTCGGGGCGCGCGCGACAGCTGCTCGCGTGCTTGCTCGAGGTGGTTGAGGTAAAGGTGCGCGTCGCCGAGCGTGAGCACGAACTCGCCCGGCGCAAGGCTGGTGACCTGGGCGATCATCAGCGTGAGCAGCGCGTAGGACGCGATGTTGAACGGCACGCCGAGGAACAGGTCCGCACTTCTCTGGTACATCTGGCATGACAGGCGGCCTTCGGCTACGTAGAACTGGAACAGCGCATGGCAGGGCGGCAGCGCCATCTTGTCGACGTCGGCCGGGTTCCACGCGGTCACGAGGTGGCGGCGCGAATCAGGCCGCGCCCGGATCTGCTCCACCACCTGGCGCAGCTGGTCGATCTCGCGCCCGTCGGGCGTGCGCCAGTGGCGCCACTGATAGCCGTACACCGGGCCGAGTTCGCCCTTGGCGTCGGCCCACTCGTCCCAGATGCTGACACCGTGCTCCTGCAGCCAGCGCACGTTGGTGTCGCCGCGCAGGAACCACAGCAGCTCGTAGATGATGGATTTCAGGTGCAGCTTCTTGGTGGTGAGCAGCGGGAAGCTGCCGGCGAGCGCGAAGCGCACCTGCCGCCCGAACACCGAGCGCGTGCCGGTGCCGGTGCGGTCGGACTTGAGCGCGCCGCGCGCCAGCACTTCCGCCAGCAGGTCGAGGTACTGCTGCTCGCCGGGATTGAGGCTCATATCGCGATCATCGCGAACAGTTCGCGTGCACTCTGGAACCGCTCTTCGGGCGCCTTGGCGAGCAGCCGGTCGAGTATGCCCTGGTAGCCGGCCAGCCTCCCTTCGAGGCGGGGCAGCGGCCCGTGCACGTGCTGGTAGACCAGCGCGGCCGGGCCTTCCGCTTCGTAGAGTTTCCGGCCGCTGAGCATCTCGTAGAAGATGACCCCCAGGCTGTAAAGGTCGCAGCGGTGGTCGGCCGGCTTGCCCAGGCACTGCTCCGGGCTCATGTAGCGCGGCGTGGCGATCACTACGCCGTGGCGCGTGAGCGTCATCTTGGCGGCGATGTTCTTCGCCAGGCCAAAGTCCACGATCACCGGCCGGCCGTTGTCGCGGAACAGGATGTTTTGCGGTTTCAGGTCGCGGTGGATGATGCCATGGGAATGGATGGCGTCGAGCGCGCGCGCGATCTGCGAGGTGATGCGCAGCGCCGCGAGCGAGGTCAGCCCGCTCTGCATGCGCGCGGCCAGCGTGCCGCCCGAGAGGTACTCCATGGCGATGTAGGGGCGCTCGCCGGCGAAGCCCTGGTCGAAGATGTGGGCGACGTACTCGTTGTTGAGGCCGGCGACCAGGCGGTACTCCTGCACGAAGCGCCTGTGGAAGGTCTCGTCCTCGCGCAGGTTCGGGTCGAGCACCTTCAGCACCAGCTGCAGCCCGTCGCGCTCGCGCTCCGCCAGGTACACCTGCGCCATGCCGCCTTCGCCGATCTTGCGCAGGCTGCGGTAGCCGGGGATCGGCCGGTCGTCGGTTCTCACCGGCACGCCGATCTTGCGCACGTCCAGTTCCTGGGGGTACTGGAACGGCGGCGGCCCGCCCGAGACCTCCACGCGTCGCGCCTCCTGTTCGCGCAGTGCGTCCTCGACCGAGCGCGCCAGCCGCTCGGCGTCCAGCCCGGCCTTGCGCAGGAAATCGGCGGCGCCGACCTTCATCGCTTTCACGGCGAGGCTCTCGCCTCCCGCCCCGGTGAGCAGCACCACCGGTGGCGCCTGCGGGTCGCGGCGGATGTCCGTGACCCAGGCGAGGCCGTCCTCGCCGGCCGGCTCGGTGTCGAGCAGCACGGCGTCATAGCGCCCGTGTTCGAGCGCCACGCGCGGGTTGCCGCGCTCGCGCGGATTCCACTCTTCGATTTCCGCCTCCGGCCAGCGCGCGCGCAGCATGCCGGCGACCGCGCTGCGGAACTCGCGGGACTCGTCCACGATGAGGAATCGCATAGGGCCTGCGTGCCAGGATTTTCGCACGATTGACTCGGTCGGCTGCGCCGGGCCGGGCCATCCGCAAGGTCATGGAGGCGATGCGAGAAGCCTGAGCAGCCAGGCGGCGATGTCGGCGATCTCCTCGCCGCACACGGAGTGCGCCATGGCGTATTCGTTCCATTGCACCGGGTAGCCCAGCGCCTCCAGGGCGGCGCGCGATTCGCGCGCCCGCGCAATGCCGATCATCGGATCTTGCGTGCCGTGCGCCATGAACACGGGCAGGTCGCGATTGGCCGCGCTGCGCTCGACGGCGAGCGTGCCAGCCAGGGGCAGGTACGCCGAGAGCGCCAGGATCCCGGCCAGGCGCTCCGCGTGGCGCAGCCCGGCCTGCAGGACGATGGCGCCGCCCTGCGAAAAGCCGGCCAGCACGATGCGGCGCGGGTCGACCCCGCGGCTCTTTTCCTGTTCGATCAGCGCCTGCACCAGCGTCTGCGAGGCGCGGATGCCGGCCTCGTCCTCCTGGTCGCCGCCCATCTGCAGGATGTCGTACCAGGCGCGCATTGGCATGCCCATGTTGATGGTGACCGGCCGTATTGGGGCGTGCGGGAATACGAAGCGCAGGCGCAGGCGCGACGGCAGCCGCAGTTCCGGGACCACCGGCTCGAAGTCGTGGCCATCCGCGCCCAGGCCATGCAGCCAGATCACCGCCGCATCGGGCGACGGGGCGGATTCGATCTCGACCGTCTCCGGACCTTGCGTCACGCCGTCCTGGGCCGTTGCGCGGATTTCGGCCTGAAGGCCTTCACCACGGATTCGTCGGTCTCGATGGTGGGGCCGCCGATCAGGTCGATGCAGTAGGGCACGGCGGCGAACACGCCGTCCAGCGTCTCCTTGATCGCCTTGGGCTGGCCGGGGAGGTTGATGATCAGCGCCCCGATGGGTGGACCGCCGACTCCGCGGCGGTGGCGCACCACCGCCACCTGGCGCGACAGGATTGCCGTGGGCACGTACTTCAAGCTCACCGCGCGCATCTGCTCGCCGAAGCCCGGCATCACCTTGTCGGCGACCGCCAGCGTTGCCTCGGGCGTGACGTCGCGCCGCGCCGGGCCGGTGCCGCCGGTGGTGAGGACCAGGTGGCAGCCTTTCACGTCCACCAGCTCGACCAGCGTGGCCTCGATCAGCGCCTGCTCGTCCGGAATGAGCCGCTCTTCAAAACGCAGCGCGGGCGCCACGATGGCCTTCGTCAGCCAGTCCTTCAGTGAAGGGATGCCCTCGTCCTTGTAGACGCCGTCCGAGGCGCGGTCGCTCGCCGACAGCAGCCCGACTATCAGGGTGTCATTCATTGGCGGCCCCACGCATGAGGCGGAACAGCTCACGGTAGGCGTGCGGCGGCCGGCCTTCCTTTTGCTCCTTGCGCGCGTTGCGCAGCAGCGCGCGCAGTTTCTGCAGGTCGGCGCCCGGGTGCGCGCTGGCGAATTCGGTGAGCGCGGCGTCGTCCTCCATCAGGCGCGCGCGCCAGTGCTCCAGGCGCTGGTGGCTGGCGCGCGCCTGGGCCGAGTGACCCTCCACCGCGGCGAGCTGCGCGCGGATCGGCTCTGGGTCGAGTTCGCGCATCAGCCGGCCGATGAACTGCACCTGGCGGCGCCTCGCCTCGTGGCTGCTGATGCGCCTCGCCTCGCGCACCGCCTGCGCCAGCTCCTCGGGCAGCGCCATGCGCTCGAAATGCGCGGCGGACAGGTCCACCAGCGCGGCGCCGAGCTCCTGCAGTGCGTGCATTTCCTGCTTCTTCTTCGTCTTGCTGGGAATTTCCTCGCGCATCGCGCTGCTATGATAGCGCGCCATGAAAAACGGCGGCCGCTTCAGCTACACGCAGGCGCAATTGCAGCAGGTCACCGTCGACGTCCTGGCGTACGCGAGGCGGCTGGGCGCGAGCGCATGCGAGTGCGACGTATCGGAGGGCCACGGCCTGTCGGTCACCGTGCGCAAGGGCGCGGTGGACACCATCGAGCACAACCGCGACAAGGGCATCGGCGTGACCGTGTACCTCGGCGAGCGGCCCGCCGCGCGCCGCGGTCATGCCAGCACTTCGGACTTTTCCGCGACCGCGCTGGAGCAGACGGTGGCGGCGGCGCTGGCCATCGCCAGGCACACGGCGGTGGACGACTGCGCCGGGCTGCCGGAGGCCGAACTGCTCGCACGCGGCACACCCGACCTCGACCTCTACCACCCCTGGGCGCTCGGCACCGAGGAAGCGATCGGCATCGCACGCCGTTGCGAGGCGGCGGCCTTCGCGCTGTCGCCGAAGATGCGCAATTCCGAGGGCGCCTCGGTGTCGGCGCAGCAATCGCAGTTCGTGTTCGCCAACAGCCTGGGTTTCATGGGCGGCTTCCCCACGTCGCGCCACTCGCTCTACCTGTCGGTGATCACGCAGGACGCGCGCGGCATGCAGCGCGACGACTGGTACAGCGCGGCGCGCGTGCCGGCGCAGCTGGCGCCTCCGGAGGCGCTGGGCCGCTACGCAGGGGAGCGCGCGCTGGCGCGGCTCGGTGCGCGCAGGATCGGCACCCGCCAGGCGCCGGTGCTGTTCGAGGCGCCGCAGGCCGCCATGCTGCTGGGCAGCTTCGTATCCGCGGCGAGTGGCGGCAACCTGTACCGCAAGGCGAGCTTCCTGTCCGGCAGCCTCGGCAAGCAGGTGTTCGCCCGCGGCGTGAACATCGAGGAGCAACCGCACGAGCGCCGGGCGCTCGCCAGCTCGCCGTTCGACGAGGAGGGCGTGGCGACGCGCGCGCGCAGCGTGGTACGCGGCGGCGTGCTGGAGGGCTACTTCCTCGGCTGCTATTCGGCGCGCAAGCTCGGCATGCAGAGCACCGGTAGCGCGGGCGGCAACCACAACCTGAGCCTCGAGTCGAGCGGGCCGGATTTCCGCGGCATGCTCAAGCGCCTTGGCCGCGGCTTGCTGGTCACCGAGCTGCTCGGCCACGGCATCAACCTGGTGACCGGCGACTACTCGCGCGGGGCCGCCGGCTACTGGGTGGAGAACGGCGAAATCGCGCACCCCGTGGAGGAAATCACCATCGCCGGCAACCTCAAGGACATGTTCCGTGGCATCGCGGCGGTGGGCAGCGACGCCGTGGTGCGCGGCTCGCGCCGCAGCGGCTCGATCCTGGTGGAGAACATGACCATCGCCGGGGAGTAAATCCCGGGAACCCGGCGAGCCCGCCTCGGTCGAACGGGCATGGACATTGCGTGGACGCAGTCATGCAACCCATCGCTACGCCTGAACCGGAACGCGAGCACCCCGTAATCGCTTGGATCGCAGTCGCAGCCATCGCCTGCGCGATCGTGCTGATCGCCTGGGCGCGCTTCGAAGTGCACGGCACCGACGACCTTCAGGCGACGCTGTACGAAGAGCCGGATGCACGCGAGTCGCCGCTAGGCGACAGGGCGGGGCACGAGACCCAGATCGACGACGCGGTCACCGCCAGCCGCTGGGCCAGCGCGTTTTCGCCCTGACTTGGATCGCGCGCACCGCGTTCGTGCATAATCGGCGCGCGTTCACTATGGGAGGCGCCATGCGCGGACCGGTCCTGATCGTCTCGCTGTTGCTGGCCGTCGGCCCGGCGCTCGCCCTGGATGGGGCGACGCGGGCGCAGATCGAACGCGGCGAGCGCAATCCCGATGTGATCTTCGTGCCGACACCGCAGGAAGTTGTCGAGGACATGCTGCGGCTGGCGAACGTCAGGAAAGGCGACGTGCTCTACGACCTCGGCTCGGGCGACGGCCGTATCCCGGTGACCGCGGCGAAGCTGTACGGCGTGCGCGCGGTCGGCATCGACATCGACCCGGAGCGCATCCGCGAGGCTCAGGAGAACGCGCGCAAGAACGGCGTCGAGAAGCTGGTCCAGTTCCGCATGGACGACCTGTTCAAGGCGGACTTCCGCGACGCCACCGTCATCACGCTCTACCTGCTGCCCGACCTCAACGTGAAGCTGCGCCCGCGGCTGCTGCGCGAGCTCAAGCCCGGCACGCGCATCGTCTCGCACCAGTTCGACATGGGCACCTGGAAGCCGGACAAGAAACTCGAGTCGAACGGCCGTACCGTCTATTTCTGGGTCGTACCCGAGACCAAGAAGCCGCGCAATTGAAGATCGAGGTTGTTTCCGACGTGGTGTGCCCCTGGTGCTACATCGGCAAGCGCCGGCTGGAGAAGGCGCTCGCCTTGGTCGGCGGCGAGCCGCGGCCGGAAGTGGTCTGGCTGCCGTTCCAGCTCAATCCCGGCATGCCGCCGGAAGGCATGCCGCGCGCCGAGTACCGGCGCGCGAAATTCGGCTCCGTGGAACGCGGCCGCCAGCTGGATGCGCGCGTCGCTGCGGAAGGGCGCGGCGAGGGGATC
Source organism: Gammaproteobacteria bacterium (assembly GCA_041496745.1). Taxonomy (GTDB): domain Bacteria; phylum Pseudomonadota; class Gammaproteobacteria; order Burkholderiales; family SG8-39; genus JAABQT01. The sequence goes on along the minus strand of JBGQFF010000079.1, from coordinate 5,601 downwards.
GAATTCGCCCTCGAGCGCATCGAGCGCACGCCCAACACGTTCGCCGCGCACCAGCTGATCGACCTGGCGCAGGAGCGCGGGGCGGGCGGCGCGGTGGTGGACGCGCTGTTCCGCGCCTATTTCGAGGAGGCACGCGACACCGGGGACCGCGAGGTGCTGCTTGGCATCGCCGCGGCCGCCGGGCTGCCGCGCGCCGCGGTCGAGGCGCGCTGGAACGACGCGGCGCAGACGCGGCGCGTGGCGCAGCTGGAGGAGAGCATGAAGGCACTCGGCATCAGCGGTGTGCCGACCTTCATCTTCGAACGGAATTTCAGCGTATCGGGCGCGCAGGCGCCCGAGGCGCTGGCCGCGGCGATGCGCGAGGCGGTTACGCCGTAAAGTCCAGCCGGTCGTTGCGCAGCACGCCGTAGATGCGCATCGGCGGGCGGTTGTGCAGCTCCAGCGGCGGCAGCGGCTGCGCGTCCAGCTCGAGCTCCGCCACGGAAACCACCCCCATCACGGCGTGCGACAGCACCAGTTCCCCGGCGCGCGCCCGATGCACCAGGCGCTCGGCAATGCTGACGCAGTCGCCGAACGCGACCGCGCGGCGCTGCCCGGCCGGGCCTGCTTCGCCGAAGACCACCTGGCCGTGGTGCACGCCCAGCGCGATCGCCGCGCGCAACCCGTAATCGCGCTCCCAGGCCTGGACCACCGCGTCGAATTCCGCGGCCAGCTGCTGCGCCGCGCGCACCGCGGCGCGCGCCTGCTCGGCAGCCCCACCCGCGCGGAATGCCACCACCAGCGAGTCGTTGTGCAGCGCCACGGATTCGCCGCCATTGGCGTCCACGACGCGCGCCGCGCAGTCGAAGAACTGGTCGGCGAACGCGAGCACGCGCGCAGCATCCAGCATCTCGGACATGCGGGTGAAATTGCGCAGCTCGGCGAACAGGATCACCGCTTCCTCGCGCACGGCGGCTTGCGCGCTCTGCCCCTGAACGGCCACGGCTCCCATCGTCGTGTTCTCCGCGCCACTCGACGCCGCCATCGTAGGCAGGGCGCCCGATTCCGGAGAGGAACTAATTCCACTCGCGGAGGGCGGGCGGGACGGGCGGCGTGCCATGGCCGACGGGCGGCCTCAGCCGTACAGGGCGAACAGGGCTACCACGAACACCACCAGCGCGCCCGCCGCCAGGAACACCAGCGCGGCATCGGACACGGCGGGCAGGTCCGCGTCGCGCGGCACCGGCCCCGCGGGGTGCTCGCCGTGCCCGGCGGCGGCCGGCGCGCCATGCAGCGAGGCCACCTTTTCGTTGAACGCATTGAAAAAGTCCTGCGAGATCTTTTTCGCCGCCGCATCCACCAGGCGCGAGCCGATCTGCGCGAGCTTGCCGCCGACATTGGCCTTCACCTGGTAGCTGAGCCGCGTGCCGTCGCCGTCGGGGGCGAGTTGCACCTGCGCCGAGCCCTTGCCGAAGCCCGCCGCGCCGCCCTGGCCCTCGAAGGCGATGGCGTAGGAGTCCGGCGGCTTCAGGTCGGAGAGGCCGAGCTTGCCCTTGAACTTGGCGCTCACCGGGCCGATGCGCGCCACCATCAGCACCTGGAACTCGTTATCGGCGATGAGCTCGATGGATTCGCAGCCGGGCACGCAGGCTTTCAGGACCTCCGGGTCGTTGAGCGCTGCCCAGGTGTCGGCTTGCGACGCCGGGATCAACTGCTCACCGCTCATTTCCATGCGCTGTTCTCCGTTTTCCGCGCCAAGGGCCGGCTCAGCGTGTGCGCCAAGTCGACCAGGCTCTTGAGATTATGCACCGGCAGGAACAGGTCTACGTGCGGCAGCATGGCGCGCACCCCCGCCGGCTTGGCCTCGAACTTGTCGTAGCGCAGCAGCGGATTGAGCCAGACAAGGAAGCGGCAGGACCTCGACAGCCGCTGCATCTCCTCGCCCAGGCCTTCGCCTGCTTCGCGGTCGAGGCCGTCCGACACCAGCAGCACGCAGGCATTCTGGCCGAGCAGCCGTCGCGCCCAGCGCCAGTTGAATTCGCGCAGGCACACGCCGATGCGCGTGCCGCCGGACCAGTCTTTGATCGCGTCGGCCACGCGCGTCATCGCCACGTCGACGTCGCGGTGGCGCAGCTGGCGCGTGACGTTGGTGAGGCGCGTGCCGAAGACGAAGGTGTGCACGCGGTCGCGGTCGTTGGTGAGCGCGTGCAGGAAGTGCAGGAACATGCGCGCGTAGGGGTTCATCGAGCCCGAGATGTCGCACAGCACCACCAGCGGCGAGTGGATTTGCACCGGCTTCGAGCGCACCAGCGGGATCACGTCGCCGCCCTCGCGCAGGCTTTTGCGCAGCGTGGCGCGCAGGTGCACGCGCCGGCCGCGCAGGTCGGGCGCGTGGCGCCGCGTGCGCACGAGCGGCAGCGGCAGGCGCAGCTGCCGGAGCATCTTCTTCGCCTCGGCGAGTTCCGCCGCTGACATGGTGTCGAAATCCATGCGCTGCAGCACTTCGCGCGAGGAGAAAGTGAGGCGCGCGTCCAGTTCCACCTTCTGCTCCTCGCGCTGCTCCTCGGGCTTCTTCTGCCCGAACAGGGCGTCGGTGAGGCGCTGGCTCTGCTGCTCCTCGGGCTTGGGCGTGCGGCCGTAGGTCTGCGGCAGCAGCATCTGCATCATCTTCTCGGTGAGCTTGGGGTCGCGCCAGAAGAGCTGGAATGCCTGGTCAAACACCGGGCGCTGCTCCTCGCGCGACAGCAGCACTGCCGACATCGTCCAGTACCAGTCCTCGCGCCGATCGGCGCCGGCGATCTCGAGCGCACGCACGCAATCGACCACGCGGTCGGGGCCGACGCGCAGGCCCGCGCCGCGCAGCAGGCGCGCGAAGTGCATCACGTTCTCGGCGAGCTTGCCGCGCGCCGCCGACGGCTCGTGCTGCGGCAGCATCTAGGCCGCGCTGGCGGCAGCGCTCTTCGCTTCGCCCACCAGGCGCGCGGCTTCCTCGCCGGCGATCTTCTCGATGTCGTCCTGGTACTTGAGCAGCACGCCGAGCGTGTTGTTGACGGTCTCCGGGTCGAGGGCGATCTTGTCCAGCGCCACCAGGCAATTCGCCCAGTCGATGGTCTCGGCGACCCCGGGCAGCTTGAACAGGTCCACGCCGCGCAGCCGCTGCACGAAGGCCACCACTTCCCTGGATAGCGCAGCCGAGGACTTCGGCGCCTTGCGCTTCAGGATCTCCAGCTCGCGGCGCGCGTCCGGGTAATCGACCCAGTGGTAGAAGCAACGGCGCTTGACCGCGTCGTGGATCTCGCGCGTGCGGTTCGAGGTGATGATCACGATCGGCGGCTCGGCGGCTTTCAGCGTGCCGATTTCCGGCACCGTGATCTGCCAGTCCGAGAGCACTTCCAGCAGGTAGGCCTCGAACGGCTCGTCGGTGCGGTCCAGCTCGTCGATCAGCAGCACCGGCGCCGCGCCCTTCTTGCCTTCCAGCGCCAGCGCCAGGGGCCGCTTGATGAGGAAGCGGTCGGCAAAGATGTCGTGCGACATCTGGTCCTTGGATTTTTCGCCCGCGGCTTCCGCCAGCCGGATCTCGATCATCTGCCGCGGGTAGTTCCACTCGTAGGCCGCCTGCGCGATGTCCAGGCCCTCGTAGCATTGCAGGCGGATGAGCTCGCGGCCAAGCGCCTGCGCCACCACCTTGGCAATCTCGGTCTTGCCGGTGCCGGCTTCGCCTTCGAGAAACAGCGGGCGCTGCATGGCGAGCGAGAGGTAGAGCGCGGTAGCGAGGCTGCGGTCGGCGACGTAGTCGGCCGAGGTGAGCAGCTTGAGGGTATCGTCGATCGATTTCGGCAGTGGGTTGGGCATAAAAAAGCCCGCTCGAGGCGGGCTTGCCCGAGCGAGCGGCTATTCTATTTCATCGCGGCTTCGACCGCGCGCCTGGCCATCACGGTGATCAGGTGCGCCCGGTACTCGGCCGAGGCATGCAAGTCGCTGTTCAACCCGTCGGGCTTGACCTTCAGGTTCGCCACCGACTCCGGCGCAAACTTGGCGGTGAGCGCTTTTTCCATTTCGGCGAGGCGCAGCACGCAGGGCGCGGCGCCGGTGACCGCGACGCGCACGCCCGCGCCGGTGTCCGCGACGAACACGCCGACGATGGCGAAGCGCGAAGCCTGGTTCTTGAACTTCATGTAGGCGGCGCGCTTCGGCACGGGAAAGGACACCGAGGTAATGATCTCTCCGGGTTTCAATGCGGTCTCGAACAGGCCCTTGAAGAACTTGTCGGCCGTGTGCGTCCCCTTGGTGGTGGTGATGGTCGCCCCGAGGCCGAGCACCGCGGCAGGGTAATCGGCTGCCGGGTCGTTGTTGGCGAGCGAGCCGCCGATGGTCCCCATGTTCCTCACCTGCCGGTCGCCGATCATGCCGACGAGCGCGGCGAGGGCCGGAATGGCCTTCTTCACGTCGGCCGAGCGGGCGACCTCCGCGTGGCGGGTCATGGCGCCGATGGTCACGGTCTTGCCGTCGGTCTTTATCCCGGCCAGGTCCTTGATCATGCCCAGATCGATGATGTCCGAAGGCGCGGCGAGGCGCAGCTTCATGGCCTGCACCAGCGATTGGCCGCCGGCCAGCACCTTGGCTTCGCCCTTCACGGCTTGCGCCGCGGCGTCGTTCACGTTGCTGGGCCGGTGATAGTTGAATGCGTGCATGGCGTTCTCCTCAGGCAGCTTTCTTGTTCTGCAATGCTTTCCATACCGTCTGCGGGGTCGCAGGCATGGGCAGGTCCTTGATGCCGAGCGCATCCGTGATCGCGTTCATCAGGGCCGCCGGGGCGCCGATCGCGCCGGCTTCGCCGCAGCCCTTGACGCCCAGCGGGTTGTGGGTGCAGGGCGTTTCGCGCGTGTCCACCTTGTAGGAGGGCACGTCGTCGGCGCGCGGGATGCAGTAGTCCATGAACGAGCCGGTGGTCAGCTGCCCGGTGGCATCGTAGCGGCAGCCTTCGGTCAGCGCCTGGCCGATGCCCTGCGTGATCCCGCCGTGCACCTGGCCCTCGACGATCATCGGATTGACGATTTTGCCGAAGTCATCCACCGCGGTGAAGTTGACCACCTTGGTGGTGCCGGTGTCGCGATCGATCTCGACTTCGCAAACATAAGTGCCGGCAGGGAAAGTGAAATTCGACGGATCGTAGAACGCGTTTTCGTTCAGCCCGGGTTCGAGCTTGTCGTGCGGGTAGTTGTGCGGCACGTAGGCCGCGAACGCCACCTCGCCGAACATCTTCTGCTTGTCGGTGCCGGCGACCTTGAACACGCCCCGGTCATACTCGATGTCGCCTTCCGCGGCCTCCAGCAGGTGCGCCGCGATCTTCTTGCCCTTGGCGATGATCTTGTCCATCGCCTTCACGATCGCGGTGCCGCCCACGGCGAGCGAGCGCGAGCCGTAGGTGCCCATGCCGAACAGGACCTTGGAGGTGTCGCCGTGCACGATGTCGACGCTTTCGATCGGCAAGCCGAATCGGTCGGCCACCACCTGCGCGAAGGTGGTCTCGTGCCCCTGGCCGTGCGAGTGCGAGCCGGTGAACACCGTCACGCTGCCGGTCGGATGCACGCGGATCTCGCCCGCCTCGAACAGCCCGGCGCG
>JBGQFF010000078.1:0-12357 GCA_041496745.1 Gammaproteobacteria bacterium | reverse complement strand
GCTAGAACTTGACCTTCGGCGCCTTGCGCTCTTCGGCCGACTCGGTGGCCTCCAGCAGCATCGCTTCCTTGAAGCCGAACAGCCCGGCGAAGATGCTGTCGGGAAAGGTCTCGCGCTGCGTGTTGTAGAGCATCACGAAGTCGTTATAGCCCTGGCGCGCGAAGGCCACCTTGTTCTCGGTGCTGGTGAGTTCCTCCTGCACCTGCAGGACGTTCTGGTTGGCCTTCAGGTCGGGGTAGTTCTCGAACACTGCGAGCAGCCGCCCGAGCGCACCGCCCAGCACGCCTTCCGCCTGCGCCAGGCCCACCATCGCCGAGGGTTCGCCCGGCGACGCCGCCGCGCGCTGCGACGCGTTGACCGCCGCGCCGCGCGCCGCGATCACCGCCTCCAGCGTCTGGCGCTCGTGCGTGAGATAGCCTTTCGCCGCCTCCACCAGGTTGGGGATCAGGTCGTAGCGGCGCTTCAGCTGCACGTCGATCTGCGCGAACGCGTTCTTGAAGCGGTTGCGCAGCGCCACCAGCCGGTTGTAGATAAAGATCGCCCAGAACGCGAGCGCGGCGATGATCCCCAGCACGATCCACAGTCCCATGGCCTGCCTCCCCGGCAATGACGGCGGCGGCTAATATACACCGCAATGTTTTTCTCCAGAATTCTCGTGCGTGGCGGAACGACCGCGCCGCACGAGCGCGGCGCGCGAGCCGACCTCCTTCGCGATGCGCTTCAACTCGTCATCGAAGACATCGCACAAGCCGGCGGACTGTTGGTTGGTTGACACCGTCCGACTGTTCAGATTTAATGAAAAAGACATAAGGAAGAATAGAAATATGGCACAGGAGAAAGGGCGTCACGAGAGCGAGCTCAAGGTAGCGTGTATTCAAATGGAGCCGATTGTTGGCGAGAAGGCGGCAAACCTGAAAAACAGCCTCGCCATGATTACGACGGCAGCCAAGAAGGGGGCAAAGTTAATCGTTCTTCCCGAATTGGCTAATTCAGGTTATGTGTTCGAGACTCGCGAGGAGGCGTTTTCCCTTGCCGAACCTGTTCCTGGCGGCCCAACCTGCAATGCATGGATTGAAATTGCCGCGCGGCATGGGGTCTATCTCGTGGCCGGCATCACCGAGCGCGACGGCGACGCCTTGTACAACTCGTCCGTAGTGATCGGCCCAGATGGCTACATCGGCACCTTCCGCAAGGTGCACTTGTGGAACGAAGAAAACCTGTTCTTTGAGCCGGGGAATCTAGGTTTCCCCGTGTTCCATACGCCAATCGGTCGCATTGGCACCTTCATTTGCTACGACGGATGGTTTCCGGAAAGCTATCGCCTGTGCGCGCTGCAGGGCGCGGACATTATCTGCGTGCCGACCAACTGGGTACCGATCCCGGGACAGGATCCCAAGCGCGAAGCGATGGCCAATATCCTGTGCATGGCGGCGGCTCACTCCAACTCCGTGTTCATTGCAGCGGCTGATCGCGTAGGCACCGAGCGCGGCCAGCTGTTCAACGGCCAGAGCATCATCGTCAGCTACACGGGTTGGCCTATCGGGGGGCCTGCGAGCCCGACGAAGGAAGAGATCATTTACGCCAATGTGAATCTCGCCGACGCACGTCGGAAGCGCAATTGGAATGAATACAATCAAGTGCTGCGGGATCGCCGCACGGACGTGTATTCGGAAATGCTTGGCTCGAAGACCGAACCAGGGTGGTACTGAGCCTGAGTTGAGGCGGGACTTTTCACTAGCATCGTTGACGAAGGAGATCCTAGATGAGCGATAACGATAAGGTTAAAGGATTGAACACGGGCCGACGCAAGGCGCTCGGGATGCTCGGCGCGGGAGCCGGTGCGGCAGTAGCCGGTATGGTGGCGCCGGCCCTGATTCGTCGCGCATATGCCGCGGAGCCAATTAAAATCGGAGTGATCTCTCCGCTTACCGGCGCCTGGACTGTGTATGGCAAGGCCCATATCTCGGGGTTTCAACTGGCGGTCGAAGAAATAAACGCGGCGGGCGGTGTGCTGGGTCGGAAATTGGAGATCGTGATCGGCGATTCCAAGACGGAACCGCGCATCGTCGTGGAGCAAGCCAACCGTCTCATTCGCCAGGAAAAGGTCGACCTGCTCGCGGGCACGTTCAGCAGCGCCGAGCGCAACGCTGCCGGACCGGTCGTAACCCAGGGTAACAAGATCCTGCTTTACCCGACGTTCTATGAAGGCCAGGAAAATGAGTACTACCCGGGCGTTTGCAACAAGAACATCTTCATGTTCGGTCCAGAGCCGACCCAGCAGGTATGGCCGCACATGGAGTACATGATGAAGAAGTACGGCAAGAAGTTCTTCATGATCGGTTCGGATTACGCATGGCCGCGCGTGACGAACAAGGTGACCAAGCAGAAGCTGGCCGAACTCGGCGGCAGCGTGGTGGGCGAGGTGTACATCCCGTTCAACACGCCACAATACGAATCGGTGCTGCGCGACATCCGTTCCTCAGGCGCCAATATTATTTTCCACTCGCTGACCGGCAGCGACACGGTCAATTTCCGCCGCCAGTTCGTTGCCGCCGGACTGAACAAGGATTTCATCCTGTGGACGGTGGACGACGAAGAAGTGGTTACCTCGGGCCTCGGCCCGCAGGTGTCCGAGGGTACGTACGTCAGTTTCGACTACTTCATGACCATCAAGCACCCGAACAATGCCGACTTCCTCAAGCGTTTCCGGGCCAAATTCGGCAAGGATGCACTGATGAATACGGTGGGCGTGGCAATGTACAACGCGGCGCACATGGCCGCACTTGCCATCAAGAAGGCCGGTTCCGTGGAGACCGACAAGCTGCGCGCAGCCCTCAAGGGCATCAGTTACGATCGCGCGCCGCAGGGTCCGGTGGTGATGCGTACCGAGGACAACCAGATCGTGGTGCCGTCCTATCTGATGAAAGTACGCAAGGGTTGGACCAACGTGACCAACATGTTCGAGGAAGTGCAGTCGTTCAAGTCTGTGCAACCGCTGGCGGCGCGCTGCAAACTGCCGCTATAGTCGTGGTGTTTAGCTGATCGCGTTGTTCGCACCTGCGGCGCTGCCGCGCCGCAGGTCGCGTATCTGCTGGAGATCTTCACCTTGAGCGCTGCGTTGAGCGTCGTTGTTGATGCGACGCTGATAACTCTGGTGCTCGCGTTGGCCGCGTTCGGACTTGCCATCATCTTTGGCCTGGTAGGAGTTATCAATATGGGCCATGGCGCCATGCTTACGCTCGGCGCTTATCTGATGTGGGCCACGACCAAAATGGGCGTCGCCTTTGTGCTCGCGGCCCTCATCTCGGCGCTGGGGGTAGGGCTGGTCGGTCTGCTGCTTGAGCACATCGTGATCCGGCATTTCTACGGCGAACCCCTCGAGACCCTGCTGCTCACGTGGGGCTTTTTCCTGATTACAACCGAGCTAATCAAGATTGTGTTCGGCACGGACCTTAGGGAGGTGGTCAATCCGCTGCCGGGGAGTTTCGAGCTCGGAACGGTAAGATTCCCCGTATACCGGAGCCTGGTTGCGCTATTCGCCGTCGTCCTGATTGTTGCGGCGGCGTTGGTGTTCTATAAGACAAGAATCGGCATCCGTATCCGCGCTTTGATGCAAAACGCCGAAGTGGCAAGCCTGCTCGGCCTCAACATCCAGCTCACCTACAAGTTTGTCTTCGTCACCGGTTCGTTCATGGCCGGCCTGGCCGGCGCGCTTATCAGCCCGATGTTGAGCGTGGATCCGTATATCGGCAATATTTTCCTGGTGCGCTCGTTTTTTGCCGTCACGGTGGGCGGAGTCGGGCAGCTTCTCGGAGGCACGCTTGCCGGCAGCTTCCTGGTAGGCGGGATGGAGACCGTCTTTGCACTGGTGTCGAGCCAGGTGGTGGCGCAGACGATCGTGTTCGCATTGGCTATCGTGATCCTGCGCTTCCGTCCGCAAGGCGTAGTGACCAGCCGATGACCGAAGCGAACCGTACGCGGGTGCTCCCGGGCTTGCCGCCGCAGGTACGGCGGGTGCGGGAGCCGGTGGTTGCGATCGGGGTGCTCGCGCTACTCGCGCTGCTGCCGCTCCTGTTCTCCGGCTACGTCATCTATATTCTTCCGCAGTACATGTTGTTCGGCGTGCTGGCCATGTCGCTTGCGCTGCTATGGGGTTTCTGCGGCATGCTGAGCTTCGGGCAGGCCGGTTTCTTCGCTCTGGGTGCGTACACCATGGGTCTATGTGTGCAGCATGCCGGCGCCGTGGGCGTAAATGCGGCCTATCTCGCATTGGTGATCAGCATGGCGGCGGGAACCGCGATCGCCAGCGCGGTTGGCTACTTCCTGTTTAGCGCCGGGGTGCGCGACTCGTATTTCGTGATCGTGACCCTCGCACTGTCGATCATCGCCGAGCAGATCGCGGTGGGCCAGTCGCAGATCACCGGGGGCTGGAACGGCATGTTCATTCCGCGTATGGAGCTTTCGCTCTGGCGGTGGAAGTTCCCGCTCGACTCCGACGCGAGCATCTACTACGTGATCGTCGTCTTCGTTGCGGCGACGTACTTCTTCCTGCGCTGGATCACCCGCGCCAAATTCGGCAAGGTCCTGGCCGGCATCCGGGAAAACGAGGATCGGGTACTGTCGCTTGGCTTCAAAGTCCCTCTTTACAAGACTGCGACCTTTGCCATTTCGGCGGGCCTTGCCTGCATGGCGGGGGCACTGTACGGCACGCACGCCGCGTTCGTGGCGCCCTCCCTGGCGGGGGTGTTGTTTTCCACTGAAGTGGTGGTGTGGGTGGCGATTGCCGGACGCAGCTCGCTGCTCGCGGCGTTGCTGGGTGGGATCGTTGTCTCGTCCATCTCCAATGCCCTGAGCGCGATTACGCCGCAGTATTGGCAGTTGGTGCTTGGGGTGTTGTTCGTCCTGACGGTCGCTTTTTTCCGTGGCGGTATAGCGGGCGCGGTGCATCGTTTTGCCGCGCACCGTGGGGGTTGAGGCTATGGCCGAACTGCTCCGCGCCGAACATCTTACCAAGCGATTCAAGGGGCTCACGGCGAACGACGATGTGGAATTCAACATTCTCGCCGGCGAGGTTCGCTGCGTGATCGGCCCCAACGGCGCCGGCAAGACTACCTTCATCAGCATGATTTCGGGGCATCTGCAGCCGAGCTCGGGTCGCATCTGGTTCCGCGGCGAGGATATTACCCGGATGCCGGTGGTGGAGCGCGCGCGGCTCGGGATCGCCCGCAAGTTCCAGACGCCTTCGGTGTTCAATCGCCTGACGGTGTACGAAAACGTCGAGCTTGCCGTGCTCGGCACCGGGCGTCCCAGCCATCGCCGCGAGGCACGCGTGCGCGAGGTGCTCGAACTTGTGCGACTCTCCGAACAAAGCAACCGGCCGACCGTGATGCTCTCGCACGGCCAGCGCCAATGGCTGGAGGTGGGACTGCTGATCGGCAACGACGCGGAATTGATGCTGCTCGACGAGCCGACCGCGGGCATGACCGCCGAGGAGACACATTCCACGGGAGAACTGGTGCGCTCGCTCGCTCGGGATCTGTCGTTGTCGGCCATCATTATCGAGCACGACATCAATTTCATTCGCAACCTCGAAGCACCTATCACCGTTCTGCACTTGGGCCGGGTGCTCGCGCACGGAAATTACGACGAAATCGCGCGCAATGAACTGGTGCGCGATAGTTATCTTGGGCATTAGACGGTGGGTTTGCGCGCTGACAATCTGATTGCGGGCTATGGAGACATCACCGTGCTGCGTGATGTATCGCTTCGCGTCGGCGCCGGCGAGATCGTGGGCATTCTCGGCCGCAACGGCATGGGCAAGACGACCTTGATCCGCTGCTTGGCGGGCCTGATAAAACCTAACGCGGGCTCTATCGTCTTCCAGGGACAAGACGTGACCGCATTGCAGCCATATGAGCGGGCCCGATGCGGCTTCACCACGATTGTGCAGGGACGCGGCGTGTTCCCGCAGATGACGGTCGCCGAGAATCTGGAGATGGGGCGAATTGCTTCAGGTCGTGGCGGACAGGACCGTCTGGGTGAAGTATTGAGTTATTTTCCGCGTTTGCAGGAGCGCATGAAGCAGCAGGCGGGCACCATGAGCGGCGGGGAGCAGCAGATGCTCGCTATCGGGCGCGGACTCATGGCGAACCCTAAGCTGATGCTGCTTGATGAGCCTTCGGAGGGCATCATGCCGTCGCTTGTTACGCAGATCGCGGAGATCCTGGTACAGATCAACCGGCGCGAGAACATGACTATCATCATTGTCGAGCAGAATGTGCCTATGGTGTTTAGCATATCGAAGCGCTGTTTGATTCTAGAAAAAGGCAGTATCGTCGCCGAAGGCGGTCCGAATGAACTGTCGTCCTCTAACATCATGCAGGAGTATCTGGCGATATGACAAATCTTCGAATATCGCCGGGTGCCTTTACCGGCACTTGACGTAACCAGCATTGCAATCGGCCGAACCGCGCCTCAGCGGAGCGAGTCCAGGAATTCGATCATCTTCCTGCGCATCGCCGCACCGGGCAGCCGGCCGCGGCCGGCGTTCAGGTTGTCCAGCATGTACTCCGGCTTGTCCGTGCCGGGGATCACGCAAGTCACCGCCTCGTGCGCGAGCAGGTACTTCAGGAAGAACTGGCCCCAGCTTGCGGCCTCGAACTCGGCCGCCCATTCAGGCACCGGTTTCCCGCGCACCGCGCTGAACAGCTTGCCGCGGGCGAACGGCAGGTTGATCAGCACGGCCGTGCCGGTCTCGGCGGCGGCCGGCAGCAAGCGCCGTTCGACGCTGCGCTCGGCCATGGAATAGTTCACCTGCACGAAATCGAGCTTCCCCCGCCGCATCAGTTCGATCAGCCGCTCGTTGGCGCTTTCCTGAAAATGGGTGACGCCGATGTAACGGAAGATGCCTTTGTCCTTCCACTCGCGCAGCAACTCTATCTGCGCCATGGTCCCGCCCGAGTCGGTGCCGGCATTGTGGATCTGCATGAGATCCAGCGTGTCGCTGCGCAGGCGCCGCAGCGACTGCTCCATCTCCGCGATCGCGGCCTCGCGGCGAGCGGCCCGCACTTTGGTGGCGAGGAACACCTTGCCGCGTGACTGCATCGCCGCCAGCAGCTCGCCCAAGACCGTTTCCGCCGTGCCGTAGGACGGCGCGGTATCGATCACGCGGCCGCCGCCCTCGAGCATGGTCTGGATGACCGCGCGCCGCTCGGCCCTGCGCGCTGCGTCATCGCCGATATCGAAGACGATCGCCGTACCGAGGCCCACCACCGGCAGCCGCTCACCGGTGCGCGGAACGGAACGGGTCAGAATCGGGCCCGCAGCGGCAGGGGCGGGCGCGCTGCGAAGCGCCGCTGCAACGCCGATCCCGGCGCCGAGCGAGAGAAACTCGCGGCGGGAAACAAACCTGCCGGTGCGAAAGCGGGTGTCAGCCATGTCATGCTCCTTGCGAGGTCGAGTTGGTTCCGGCGCCGCCGCGCGCCTGCGTTTCGCGGGCGCGGCGCTCCTGCGCGCGCCCGAGCGCCAGAGACAGAGCGAGCCAGGCGGCTGCCGCCGGAATGCTCGCGAGCGAAATGGCGGAAAGCTCCAGTCCCGCCGCGCGCAGCGCTGCGAACAGCCACCCTCCCACCGCATCGGATCCGCGGAACACCACCAGGTCGATCACGTTCTTTGCCTTGTATTTCTCCTCGCGCCCGAGCACGGTGAACAGCACTTCGCGCGCCGGATTGGCGAGCGCGAAATTGGCGGTGCGCTGGATCGCCTGGAACGCGATCACCACGGCCAGCACCGGCGACGCGGCCAGCGCCGCAAAACCGGCTGCAAAGACCAGAGGCAGAAATGCCGTCGCCGCGCCCACGCCGAAGCGCTCGATCAGCCGGCCGGTCGCAAAGCACTGCACCACCAGCGTGAGCACGCCGACGGCGAGGTCGATGGTGGCGAAGATGCGCGTGCGGACCGCCGGATCGTCGGACGCGGCAGCGACGATGTTCAGTTGCTGGAAATAGAGGAAGGTCCCGGCAATCGACAGCGCAGCCACCCACAGCGCAACGCCGGCCAGGTACGGCGATCGCAGCACCATCGCGATGCCGGAGAGCCATCCTCCGCCCAGTCCTGCGGGCCTGGCCGGCACCGCGGTTTCGCTCCCGAGCCTGGCGGCCGCCGATTCCAGCCGGCGCGCGCACAACACCGCGCCCTCCAGCAGCAGCGCCGCCACGATGAGCAGATTGGCCGGGCCGAGCGGCACCGAGAGCACGACCGTCACCGCGGGGCCGAGCAGCGCTCCGGCAGTTCCGCCGGCGGCGATGAAACCGAACAGCCGCTTGCCGCGCTCGGCCGTGAACAGGTCGGCCATGAACGACCAGAACACCGACACGGCAAACAGGTTGAATACGCTGATCCAGACAAAAAACACCCGCGCGACTTGCAGCTTGCCGATGTCGAAAGTGAGCAGCAGCCAGAACACGGCGATGTTGGCGACGAAGAAATGATAGACAATCGGCACGAAGCGCCGGCGCGGCAGCCGCGCCACCACGGCGCCGTAGACCGGCACCACGGCTAGCATGGTGACGAAGGTGGCGGTAAACAGCCATTGCAGGTTGCGCACGCCGCCGGCGACGCCCATCTCGTCGCGCAGCGGCCGCAGCACGTAATAGCCGGCGAGCAGGCAGAAGAAATATGCGAATGACCAGAGCAGCGCCTGGATTTCCCCCGGGCGCACCGCCACCGCCCGCGAAATCCAGCGCTGCAGGATCGCTTCACGCTCGCTCGTCATCGGGCCTTCTTGGTTCGAGGACGGACTTTACTAGAATGGGCGCATGGATAAGGACCGACGCGCCACGCTGCGCACGCTCGGCGGCCTCGCCGCGGCTCTTGCCTTGAAGCGCGCCCAGGCTCAATCACCTGCGCTCGTCGCGCGGGCGGTGCCCTCCACGGGGGAGAAGATCCCCGCGATCGGCATCGGCACCTGGCAGACCTTCGACGTGGGCGGCGACGCGGCGGCGCGCGCCACCCTGAAGGAAGTACTGCGGGTCTTTTTCGCGGGCGGCGGGCGCGTCGTGGATTCCTCGCCGCTGTACGGCTCGAGCGAGTCGGTGGTGGGCGACGCCTGCGCGGACCTCGGCATCTGCGAGCCGCTGTTCATGGCGACGAAGGTATGGACCAGCGGCCGCGAGGAAGGCATCCGCCAGATGCAGCGCTCGATCGCGCGCATGCGCGCCGGGCGCATGGACCTGATGCAGGTGCACAACCTGCTGGACGTCGAGACGCACACGCACACGCTGCGCGAGTGGAGGGCACAGAAGCGCGTGCGCTACATCGGCATCACGCACTACACCTCCTCCGCCTACGCCGAAGTGGAGCGTTGGCTGAAGACGAGGCAGTACGACTTCCTGCAGATCAATTATTCGCTCGCCGAGAGCGAGTCGGAAAAGCGGCTGCTGCCGCTGGCGCAGGAACTCGGCGTGGCGGTGATCGCCAACCGGCCCTTTGCCGAGGGCGCGATGTTCCGGCGCGTGCGCGGCAAGCCTCTGCCGCCGTGGGCGGCGGAGCTGGGCATCGCCAGCTGGGCGCAGTACTTCCTCAAATGGATCGTCGCGCACCCGGCGGTCACCTGCACCATCCCCGGCACCGGCACGCCCGAGCACATGGCGGACAACCTTGCCGCCGGCATGGGCGCGTTGCCGCACGAGGCGCAGCGCCGGCGCATGGCGCAGGCCTACGCCGCGCTGTAGGGTGGGCCAATGGCCCACCCTACGGCGGCTATTCGAATCCGGGCGGCGGGGTGAAGGCGAAATACTCGCGCTCGATGAGGCGCGCCACGGCGATGGTCCTGTAATCCCCGTACTGCGGGCCTACGATCTGCACGCCCACCGGCAGCTTGCCGCCGGCGAGTTCGATCGGCGCGATGGTCGAGGGCAGGTAGCACATCCCCGAGTAGCCCGCCCAGAACATCTGCGTGGTCGAGGGCTGCGGCTTGCCGTTGACGTCGATCATGCGCTCCCAGCGCTCGCCCCTTTGGTTCTGCGGGAAGGCCGGCGTGGCCGCGGCGGGGCACAGCAGCACGTCCCACTGCTTGAAGAACTCCGCCCAGGCGAGGCGCATCTGGTGGCGACGGTTCGACCAGCCGAGCCACTCCTTGTGGCGCATGACGTTGCCGCGCGCGGCCTGCGCCTCGTAGCTCATGTCGTCGGCCGGGCGCGTGCGCGACAGTTCTTCCCACAGCTCTACGTGGTGCGGCGACTGGCGCGCGGAGGTCGCCGCGCGCAGCAGCGCGAAGAAGACGCGATGCGCTTCCGCCGGGTCGAAGTCCGGGCGCGCCTTGTCGGAAACCTTGGCGCCGTTTTTCGCCAGCGCATCGGCCAGGCGCTGGATCGCTCCCGAGACGCTGCCGTCCACTTCCGCTGTCGGGTGCGAAGGCATCACCGCCACGCGCAGCTTGCGGAACGAGGTGAGCTTTGGTTTCTCCAGCGCGAGGCGCCAGCCCTGGGCATCGATGTCATCGGGACCTGCGATGATGTCGAACGCGAGGCGCAGATCGTCAGCGCTGCGCGCCAGCGGCCCGATCACCGAGATGTCCCCGGGATGCACCGCGCCCGGGAGGGAGTGTCCCTTCGGCGAGCAGACACCCCAGGTCGGCTTGTGGCCGTAGACGCCGCAGTAGTGCGCGGGTCCGCGGATGGAGGCGCCGATGTCGCTGCCCAGCTCGAGCCCCGTAAGTCCCGCGGCGAGCGCGGCAGCGGAGCCGCCGGAAGACCCGCCCGGCGTGCGCAGCAGATCCCAGGGATTGTTGGTGGTGCCGTAGAGCGGGTTGAAGGTCTGCCAATCGGCGAGCAGCACCGGGACGTTGGTCTTGCCGAAGACGATGGCGCCCGCGCGCTTCAGGCGCTCGACCGCCAGGGCGTCCTGCTTCGCGATGTTGTCCTTGAATTCCGCCAGGCCTCTGGTGGTCGGCCAGCCGGCGACGTCAAAGGACTCCTTCACCGTCATCGGCAGCCCATGCAGCGGGCCGCGCTTGCCCTTGAACCGGTCGGCCGCGCGCGCCGCCTTGCGGTCGACGTCGAGGTCCATGACGCAGAGCGCGTTCAAGGCGCGGTTGTACTGGCGCACGCGCGCGGCGTAGAGGTCGAAGAGTTCCAGGGCGCTGAGCTTCTTGGCGCGCAATGCGGCCAGCAGCTTGGTCGCGGACCAGAAGGCGGTGTTCATGTTTCTCCTGCGAGGTGGCGTTAGAATTCCCCACGTTTCGCCTGGAGGAGGCCCCATGCTGCAGGAACGCATCCCCGACCTTGCGCAATGCGTGGAACCGGACCGCGTGCGCAAGGAAGTCTACACCGACCCCCAGATCTTCGATCTCGAGATGGAGCGCATCCACGAGCGCTACTGGATCTACTGCGGGCACGAGAGCCAGGTGCCGAAGGCGGGCGACTATTACTCGGTGCAGATCGGGCGCCAGCCGATGCTGATGGTGCGCGGCAAGGACAAGTTGGTCCACGTGCTCTACAACCGCTGCCCGCACCGCGGCAACATGATGTGCGGCGACCGGCACGGCAACACCGGCGAGTTCTTCCGCTGCTCGTACCACGCCTGGACTTTCCAGCACGACGGCAAGCTGCGCAGCATCCCGATGATGGAGTCGGGCTATGCCGGCACGCGCTACGGCAAGGACAACCCGGACTGCAGCATGAAGCAGGCCGCGCGGGTGGAGAGCTACCGCGGTTTCGTCTTCGCCAGCCTCGCCCAGGACGGCCCGACGCTGAAGGAGTTCCTTGGCGAATCCAGAATCGCCTTCGACGACATGTGCGACCGCGCTCCCGCGGGCGAGGTCGAGGTGGTGCCGAACTGCTTCCGCGTCATCCAGCACTCGAACTGGAAGATCTTCCTCGAGAACCAGCTTGACGCGCTGCATCCGTCGGTGGTGCACCAGTCCACCGGCCGCGCCTCGCACGAGGTGGAGAAGGACATCGCGAAGAAGACCGGCAAGGCGCCGCTCTCCTACCACATGCTCTCGGCGTTCGCCACGGTGACCATCGACAAGTGGGACGACTTCCAGACGCTCAACTACCCGTACGGCCACTGCATCCTCACTGGCTATATGGGCCTGCGGCCCAGGGACCCGGACACGCTCGCCTACGAGAAGGTGATGACCAAGGCCTACGGCAAGAAGAGGACGGAGGAAATCCTCGGCGTCAACATCCACCACGTGCTGATCTACCCGGGATTGTCGGTGCAGTCGCCGCTGCAGCAGCTGCGCGCGGTGCGGCCCCTGGGCGTGGACAAGACGCTGACCGAGATCTGGCACTTCCGCCTGAAGGGCGCCCCCGAGCCGATCTACCGGCGCTCGCTCGCCTACTACAACCTGGT
>JBGQFF010000077.1:0-12632 GCA_041496745.1 Gammaproteobacteria bacterium | reverse complement strand
GATCGCAACGCCGAGATGCGCAAGGCGATCGCCGCGGCGATGAGCCGCTCCAAGCGCGAGATCCCGCACTATTACCTCTCGGAAACCGTGCCGCTCGAGCGCGCCGCAACCTGGCTCGAGGCCGAGAACGCGCGCCGGCCGCTGCCCGAGCGGATGCTGATGGCGGTACTCTTGCTCAAGGCGGTGGCGCTCGCCTGCAAAGGCTACCCCGACATGAACGGGCACTATGTGGACAACGCGTTCCGCCCCGCTGCATCGGTGCATGTCGGCGTGGCGATTTCCCTGCGCCAGGGTGGCCTCATCGCACCGGCGATCCACGAGGTGGAAAAGCTCCCGCTGCCCGAGTTGATGAAGAAGCTCGCCGACCTGGTGAAGCGCGCGCGCGCAGGCAGCCTGCGCAGTTCGGAAATGTCCGACCCGACCATCACCGTGACCAACCTGGGCGAAGGGGGCGTGCAGACCGTGTTCGGCATAATCTACCCGCCGCAGGTCGCGCTGGTCGGTTTTGGCAGCGTGTCGCGCGCGCCGGCGCCGGCGGTGGTGGCGAGCCTGGCGGCCGACCACCGCGTGAGCGATGGGCACCGCGGCGCGCTGTTCCTCGCCGAGATCGCCAGGCTGCTGCAGGAACCGGAGAAGCTATGAACCAGGACGAGGTGCGCAAGGCGGTGCTCGCGGAACTGATGCGCATCGCCCCCGAGCTCGAGGCAGGCGACCTCGTCCCGGGAAAGCTGCTGCGCGAGCAGGTGGACCTCGACTCGATGGACTGGCTCAATTTCCTCGTCGCGCTGCACGAGCGCTTCAAGGTCGAGATCCCGGAAGCGGACTACGCGAAGCTCGGCACGCTCGACCAGGTAACGGCCTACCTGCAGGCCAAGGCGCAGTGAAGGGCCTGAGTTCCGCCGAGGCCGCCGCGCGCCTCGCCGCCGAGGGCCCGAACGCGCTGCCGGTGCCGGGGCGGCACGGCCTCGCCGCCATCGCGCTCGGCGTGCTGCGCGAGCCGATGTTCCTGCTGCTGCTCGCCGCCACCGGCATCTACCTCCTGCTCGGCGACCTGTACGAGGCGATGGTGCTGGGCGCCTCGATCGTCGGCGTGATCGGCATCACGGTGGCGCAGGAGCGCAAGGCCGAGCGCGCGCTCGAGGCGCTGCGCGACCTGTCCAGCCCGCGCGCGATGGTGCTGCGCGACGGCGAGCGCAAGCGCATCGCCGGCCGCGAGGTGGTGCGCGGCGACCTGCTGATCCTGGCCGAGGGCGACCGCGTACCGGCCGATGCGCGGCTGATCGCGGCCACCGACCTGACGGCGGACGAGTCGCTGCTCACCGGCGAGTCGCTGCCGGTGGACAAGCGCGCGGGCGACAGCGTGTTCTCGGGGACCCTGCTGGTGCGCGGCCAGGGGCGCGCCGAGGCGACCGCCACCGGGCCGCGCAGCGAGTTCGGCCGCATCGGCGCATCGCTCGCCGCGCTCGAGCCCGGCAAGACCGCGCTCGAGCGCGAGACCGCGCGCATCGTGCGGCTGGTCGCGGCGTTCGCCGTCGCCCTGTCCATCGCCCTGGTCCTCGTCTACGCGCTCGCGAGCGGCGACTGGCTCGGAGGTGTGCTCGGCGGCCTGACGCTTGCCATGGCGATCCTGCCCGAAGAGTTCCCGGTGGTGCTGACGGTGTTCCTCGCGCTGGGCGCCTGGCGCATCTCGCAGCACGGAGTACTGACGCGGCGCATGCCGGCAATCGAGATGCTCGGCGCGGCGACCGTGCTGTGCGTGGACAAGACCGGGACGCTCACCGAGAACCGCATGGCCGTGGTCGACACGCCGCAGGCGGTCGTGGATCTCGCCGCGCTCGCCTGCGAGGTGGACGCGTTCGATCCGATGGAGCACGCCATCGTCGCCGCGGCGGGCGCGGACGCGGTGCAGGTGCGAGGCGCCTGGCGCCTGGAGCGCGACTATCCCTTCGGCGACGACTTCCTCGCGGTGTGCCACGCCTGGCGCTCGCCGCAGGGCGAGCTGCGCGTCGCCATCAAGGGCGCGCCGGAAACCGTCCTCGCGCTGTGCGCCCGGATGGACGCGCTCGGGGAGGTGCGCCAGGCGGCGACCGGGGGCCTGCGCCTGCTCGCCGTGGCCGAAGCGCGCTGGGAAGGCCCGCTGCCGGACGACCCGAGGCGCTACCCGTTCCGCTTCGCCGGCTTCGTCAAGCTCGCCGATCCGCTGCGCGCCTCGGTGCCCGAAGCGGTGGCGCAATGCCGGCGCGCCGGCATCCGCGTGGTGATGATCACCGGCGACTATCCGGGCACCGCGCTCAACGTCGCGCGCCAGGCGGGCATCGAGGCCGGCGAGGCGCTCAGTGGCGAGCAGATCGCCGCCATGGACGACACCGCGCTCGCCGTGGCGGTGCGGCGCGCGACCGTGTTCGCCCGCGTGCGGCCCGAGCAGAAGCTGCGCCTGGTGCAGGCCTACCGCGCCGCGGGCGAGGTGGTCGCCATGACCGGCGACGGGGTGAACGACGCGCCGGCGCTGAAGGCCGCGCACATCGGCATCGCCATGGGCAGCCGCGGCACCGACGTCGCGCGCGAGTCGGCCGCGCTGGTGCTGCTCGAGGACGATTTCACCTCGATCGTGCGCACCGTGCGCCTGGGGCGGCGCATCTACGAGAACATCCGCAACGCGATGCGCTACCTGGTCTCGGTGCACGTGCCGATCGCCGGCATGGCTCTCCTGCCGGTCGCGCTGGGCGGCCCGCTGTTTCTGCTGCCGGTGCACGTGGTGTTCCTCGAGTTCGTGATCGATCCGGCCTGTACGCTGGTGTACGAGGCGGAGCGCACCGAGGCCGGCGCCATGGAACGGCCGCCACGCAACCCGCGCGAGCCGCTGTTCAACCTGCGCATGCTCGCCACCAGCCTGGCGCTCGGCGCCACCATGCTGGCCGCGGTGTTCGCCGCCTACTGGTGGGCGCTGCAAAGCGGGCGTGCGGACAGCGAAACGCACGCCATCGCCTTTTGCGCCATCGTGTTCTCCAACCTCGCGCTGCTGTTCGCCACGCGCTCGCGCAGCCGCACGCTGCTCGTCATGCTGCGCGAGCCGAACGCGGCGCTGTGGTGGATCACGCTCGGCGCGCTCGCCGCGCTCACTGCCGCGATCTACGTGCCGGCGGCGGCCGCCATTTTCAGGTTCTCGCCCCTCGGCGCCGCGGAACTGATGGTCGCCGCCGCGGCGGGCATCGCCGGTGTCGCGTGGGTCGAACTGCTCAAGCTCAAGGGCGGCGCGCAGTGAGGATTCCCGGCACCGTGTGGGCCCTGGGCCTGGTGTCGCTGTTCATGGACCTGTCCTCCGAGCTGGTGCACGCGCTGCTGCCGCTGTACATGACCGGCGTGCTCGGCGCGAGCATGGTGGCGGTCGGCGTGGTGGAGGGCATCGCCGAGGCGACCGCGTCGGCGCTCAAGGCCTTCTCGGGCGCGATCTCCGACCGGCTGCGCCGCAGGAAGCCGCTGATCGTGCTCGGCTATGCGCTCGCCGCGCTGTCCAAACCGCTGTTCCCGCTCGCGGGGTCGGTGGCGCTGGTGCTGGGCGCGCGCTTCATGGACCGGCTGGGCAAGGGCATCCGCGGCGCGCCGCGCGACGCGTTGATCGCCGACGTCACTGCGCCGGAGCAGCGCGGCGCCGCCTACGGCCTGCGCCAGGCGCTCGACACCGTCGGCGCCGTGCTCGGCCCGCTTGCAGCGATCGGCCTGATGATCGTTCTCGCGAACGACATCCGTTCGGTGCTGTGGGTCGCAATCGCGCCGGCCGCGGTCGCGGTGCTGGTGCTGGTGCTGTGGGTGCGCGAGCCGGCGCGCGAGCGGGCGCCGGCCGCCGCATCGGGCAAGGTAGCCTGGCGCTCGCTCGCGCGCCTGAAGCGGCATTACTGGCTGGTCGTCGCGCTGGGCGCCGTGCTGACGCTGGCGCGATTCTCCGAGGCTTTCCTCCTGTTGCGCGCGCAGGACCTGGGACTGGCGCTCGCGCTCGTGCCCGCGGTGCTGGTGGTGATGAACCTGGTGTATACGGCGGTATCCTTTCCGGCGGGAGTGGCCGCCGACCGCGGCGGCCAGCGCGCCCTGGTGTTCTGGGGCCTCGCGGCGCTCATCGCTTCCGACCTGGTCCTGGGGGCGGGCGCTTCCGTTGCCGCCGCTTTCTTCGGCGCTGCGCTCTGGGGAGTGCACATGGGTCTTACGCAGGGACTGCTGTCCAAGCTGGTGGCCGATGCGGCGCCGGCCGACCTGCGCGGCACGGCGTTCGGCGTGTTCTACCTGGTTTCCGGCGGGGCGCTGCTGGCCGCGAGCGTGCTCGCCGGCTGGCTGTGGAGCACGTTCGGCGCGTCCTCCACGTTCTACGCCGGCGCCGCCTTTACCGCCGCGGCGCTCGCCGGCCTGCTGCTGGCGACGCGGCGATGAGCATCGCGCACTGCGCCCGTCCCCTCAGTGCTTGGCGGCCAGCATGCGCTCCAGGCCCGCGATGTCGTGGATGCGCACGTGCTTCTGCTGCACTTCGATCAGGCCGTCCTTCTGGAAGGCGGAGAACAGCCGGCTCACCGTTTCCAGCTTGAGGCCGAGGTAGCTGCCGATCTCCTCGCGCGTCATGCGCAGGTGGAAGTCGGAGGAGGAATAGCCGCGGCGCACGAAGCGCTTGGACAGGTTGAGCAGGAACGTGGCCAGGCGCTCCTCGGCGCGCATCGAGCCGAGCAGCATCATCACGCCGTGGTCGCGCACGATCTCGCGCGCCAGCACCGCGTGCAGCCGGCGCTGCAGCGGGCGGATGTCGCGCGACAGCTCCTCCACCAGCGCGAAGGGGAGCACGCACGCCTCGCTGTCCTCCAGCGCGATGGCGGTGCCGTTGTACCGGCCGGCGCCCAGGCCATCCAGGCCGAGCAGTTCCCCGCCCATGCAAAAGCCCGTGACCTGCTCGCGCCCCTCGCCGTCGATGACGCTGGTCTTGAAGAAGCCGGAACGGATGGCGTAGATCGAGCTGAAAGTGCCTCCCGCATTGAACAGCGCCTCGCCGCGCTTCACGCGGCGCCGCGCGTAGACCAGGCCCTCGATGCGCTGCATGTCCTCGGCGCACAGCCCGGCGGGCAGGCACATCTCGCGCATGTTGCAGCTGGAACAGCTGGTCTGGTGATTCCTGGCGGCGGACTGCTCGTCGTGTAGGTTCATGAACGTCACTTGGGGGGTGCGAACGGCGTTGACGGCGGTTGGCATCGGGCCTTTCCTCAGTGCTGCGACCGGGCGCGCTCGGCGACGGCGTCGCGCATGCGCCCGAGTTCGGTGCTCTTGTCGAAGAAGCCGCGCGCGCCGAGCCGGGCGGCGAGGCGCCGGTAGGGCTCGGTGGCGAAGTTGGACAGCATGTAGACCTCGACGGCGGGCGCCTGCTCGCGCACCGCGCGCAGCACGTCGAACCCCGTGCCCTGCGCCAGGCTGACGTCGCACAGCACCGCGTCGGGGCGCAGGGAAACGATGCTGCGCACGGCGTCGTCGGCGCGCGCGGCGCTGCCGACCGTGCGCACGCCTTCGATGGCGCAAAGCATTTCCTCGAGCCGTTGCACAACCTGGGCCGAGTCCTCGACGAGGAACACGTCCATGGAATGGGCTTGGGCGGAGACTTGCATGCCGGCAGTGTGCCGGCGCGCCGTGCGCGTGCCCATCGGCGGCGGCTGATTCCGCCCTAGGAATTTTCCTAAACCAGCTTGTGCTCGAGGGCGTAGCGCACCAGGTCGGCGGTGCCGCTGAGCCCCAGCTTCTGCTGGATGTGCGCCTTGTGCGTGCTCACCGTTTTCACCGAGAGGTGCAGCTGCGCGGCGATCTCGGTCGGGCTGCGCCCGCCCGCGAGCAGCCGCAGCACCTCGAACTCGCGGTCCGACAGGGCCTGGTGGGGCGCGCGTTCCGCGGACACCAAGCCGGCGGCAGCGGCCTCGCTGACGTGGACGCCGCCGGCCGCGATCTTGCGGATCGCGCCGACCAGCTGTCCGGCGGCGCTGTCCTTGGTCAGGTAACCCGAGGCGCCGGCCTTCAGCGCGCGCGTGGCGTACTGCTGCTCGCCGTGCATCGACAGCACCAGGATCCTGAGCTTCGGCTTCTCGATCCGGATGCGCCTGATGAGGTCGAGGCCCGCAAGCCCCGGCATCGACATGTCGAGCAGCGCCACGTCGTAGTCGTTCGCCTTGACCAGCGCGAGCGCCTGGTCGCCGTTCGCCGCTTCCCCGGCCACCTGCACATCGCCGGCCGCGCCCAGGATGCGCTTCAGGCCGTCGCGCACGATCTCGTGGTCGTCGGCGAGCAGGACGCGGATCACTGCGCGTTCCCCTGCGGCAGGCCCCGCACCGGCACGCGCACGCGCACGCGGGTGCCGCCGCGCGGCCCGCGCGCCACCTCGATCGAGCCGCCAAGGTACTGCACCCGCTCGCGCATGCCCTTCAGGCCGAGCGAGCGCGCCTTGGCGAGGTCGGCGGGCTCGATGCCGCGGCCGTCGTCCTCGATCTCGAAAAAGACCTCGCCGTTCTCCGCGCCGACGCTCACCCAGGCCCTGCGCGCGCCGGCGTGGCGCGCGATGTTGGTGAGCGATTCCTGCAGCGCGCGGTAGATCGCCGTGGCGACGCCCTTGTCGACACCGTCCAGCGTGCCGTCGCCGGGTATGTGGATCTCGCACTGCACGCCCGAGTGGCTCGAGAATTCCCCCGCCAGCCAGTTGGCCGCCTCGGCGAGGCCGAGGTCGTCCAGCATCAGCGGCCGCAGGTCGGCCGAGATGCGGCGCGTGGAGCTCACCGTCTGGTCGAGGACGCGGCCCATCTGCTCGGCGCGCAGCGCCGCGTCGCCCTGCGGCAGCCGCTCGCGCAGCCAGGCGAGGTCCATCTTCAGCGCGGTGAGCAGTTGCCCCAGCTCGTCGTGCAGCTCGCGCGCGATGCGCGTCTTCTCCTCCTCGCGCGCCTCGAGCACCTGCGCCGAGAGCCGCCGCAGCTCCTGCTGCTGCGCCTGCAGCGCGTCCTGCGCCTTCTTGCGCAGCGTGATGTCGTGCAGGATCACCGTATAGAAATGCTGCCCGGGATCGCCCGCCTGCGAGATCGAGGCCTCGATGGGGAACTCGGTGCCGTCGGCGCGCAGCGCCCACAGCGTGGTCGTGTCGCCCATGCGCCGCCTGGTGGCGCCGGTGTGGCCGAAGTGCTCGATGTGGCCGCCGTGCGCGCCGCGGAAGCGCTGCGGGATGAAGCGATCCAGCGGCGCGCCGAGCGCCTCTTCGCGGCGCACGCCGAAGGTCTGCTCCGCGGCGCGGTTGAACAACACGATGTTGTGCGCCGCGTCCAGCGTGACGATGGCGTCCATCGCCGAGTCGACGATGGCGTCGAGCTGCGCCTGGCTGGCGCCGCTGCGATGCTGCGCGAGCATCACCTCGCGCGCCGCGACCGCGATGCCGACGCCGACCGCCAGCATGTCGGCGATCAGGACCGAGCCGATCAGCCACAGCGAGTCGGTGCCGCCAGCGAAGGCGAACAGGTTGGCGAGCAGCAGGGCGCCCAGCGCGGCGGCGGCCGCGGCGAGCGCCGCCGGATGGCGGAACGCGCTGCTATTGACGGATATCAAAGCGCGCTTCCCGGGTGCATCCATAGTCCTGCCAGATGCCCTATCCCGCCTCCGAGCTGGTCATCGATCCGGTGTCCATCCGCAAGTACGACGTCAGCGGCCCGCGCTACACGTCGTACCCGACGGCGGATCGCTTCGTGGAGGCGTTCGGCGAGGAGGCGTTCAGGCATTGGCTCGGCAAGCGCAATATCGGCGGCATCCAGCAGCCGCTCTCGGTGTATGTCCACCTGCCATTCTGCGGGACGATCTGCTACTACTGCGCCTGCAACAAGGTGGTCACCCGCGATCGTGCCAGGTCGGCCAAGTATATCAAGTACTTAGAGAGGGAATTGGCGGCGGCGGGCGCGCTCCTGGGCCCACCGGGCGGCGACGCGCGGCGCGCCTGCCAGTTGCACTGGGGCGGGGGCACGCCCAATTTCCTCGCGCCCGAGGAAATGCGTGCGCTGATGCAGGGGCTGCGCGCGCAGTTCGATCTTGCTGAGGACGCCGAATTGTCGGTGGAGGTCGATCCGCGCAGCCTCGCGCCGGGCGCCATGGCGCTGCTCGCGGAACTCGGGTTCAACCGCGTGTCCATCGGCGTGCAGGATTTCGATCCGTTGGTGCAGAAGGCCGTCAACCGCATCCAGAGCGAGGAGGTGACGCGCCGTGCGATCGAGGAGGCGCGCGCGAGCGGCTTCCGCTCGGTGAACCTCGACCTGATCTACGGCCTGCCCCGGCAGACGCTCGACCGCTTCAACGCCACCCTCGACAAGGTGATCGCGCTGGATCCCGAGCGCGTCGCGCTTTACGCCTATGCGCACCTGCCCGCCATGTTCAAGCCGCAGCGCCGCATTGCGCAGGCGGACCTGCCCGCGCCCGAGACCAAGCTGCAGCTGCTGACCCTGGCGATCGGCCGGCTGAGCCGCGCCGGCTACCTGTACATCGGCATGGACCACTTCGCCAAGCGTGACGACGAACTCGCGGTGGCGCAGGCGCAGGGGAGGCTGCACCGCGATTTCCAGGGCTATTCGACCCACGCCGACAGCGACCTGCTCGGCTTCGGCGTCTCGGCCATCGGCCGCGTCGGCCCGACCTACTACCAGAACGCGAAGCGGCTGGACGACTACTACGCCACGCTGGACGAGGGGCGCCTCCCGGTGTGGCGCGGCATCGAGCTGACGCCCGACGACCTGGTGCGGCGCGCAGTGATTCAGGCCCTGGCCTGCCAGTTCCGCGTGTCGCTCGAGTCGATCGAGCTCGCCCACCTGATCGACTTCCGCGCGTACTTCGCCCAGGAGCTCGCCGCGCTGCGCTCGCTGGAGGAGGACGGCCTGGTCGAGCTGCAGCCCGACTGGATCGTCGTCACGCCCAAGGGGCGCCTGGTGGTGCGCGTGGTGTGCATGGCCTTCGACCGCTACCTGCGCGAGCGCGAGCGGCGCTCGAGCTACTCGAAGGTGATCTGAGTTGGACTTCGGCATCCCCATATCGCTGTTCCTTCTCGGGCAAGCCGCCGGCGCGCGCGAAACGCTGCGCCACACCATCCTCTGCTTCTGAATGGAACTCAACGGAGCAGGGCTGCTCGATCCTGCCCTTTGGCTCGCGGTGGGCGGTGGTCTCGGCATCGGCCTGCTGATCGGCCTGGAGCGCGAGCGCAAGCCCGCCGGCAAGGCGGGCGTTCGCACCTTTGCACTCGTCTCGCTGCTCGGCACGCTCGCGGCGCTGCTCGGCGCGTACGTCGACAGCGCCTGGCTGCTGCCGGCCGGGCTGCTCGCGGTCACCGGCATGCTGATCGTGTCCTACGCGCGCGTCGCGCCGGAGGAGGACCCCGGCACCACCACGGTGGCGGCGGCGGGCGTCGCCTACCTGCTGGGGGCGCTGGCCGGCCTGGGCGAGGCGCCGCTCGCCGCGGCGCTCGCCATCGTGGTCACCGCGCTGCTGTACTTCAAGCCGGAACTGGAAGGCTGGTCGTCGGCGCTCAAGCGCGAGGAGCAGGTGTCGCTGCTGCAGTTCCTGGTGATCACCTTCATCGTGTTGCCGATCCTGCCCGACCGGGCCTACGGCCCCTACAGCGTGCTCAACCCGCGCGAAATCTGGCTGATGGTGGTGCTGATCGCGGGCGTCGGCGTGGCGAGCTACGTGGCGATGCGCGTCGCGGGCGAGCGGCACGGCGCGCTGCTCACCGGCCTGCTCGGCGGGCTGGTGTCCTCGACCGCCACCACCGCGCTTTACGCCAGGCGCAGCAACGAGTCGGCGGCCATGGCACAGGTGGCGCTGGTCGTCGTGTCGCTTGCCAACCTGGTGCTGCTCGCGCGCGTCGCCGTGCTCGCGGCAGTGGTGGCGCCGGGGCTGCTCCCCCGCCTGCTGCCGGTGCTCGGCGCGGCGCTGGCCGCCGGCATTGCGGCCGCGGCGTTCCTGCTGCGGCGCTCGGAGCGCGGCGCGCAGCTGGCGCTGCCGCCGGCGCGCAATCCCGCCGAGATCGGCATGGCGCTGCGCTTCGGCACGCTCTACGCCCTGGTGCTGCTGGCGGCAGCCTGGCTGCAGGGCATGATCGGCAGCGGCGGCCTGTACGTCGCCACCGCGCTCTCGGGTTTGGCCGACGTGGACCCCGGCGTGCTTTCCGCGCTCAACCTCTACGGCGCCGGCCGCGTCGAGGCCGCCACCGCCGTGGCGGCGATCGCCATCGCGCTGCTGTCCAACACCCTGTTCAAGCTCGGGCTGCTGGCCTGGTTCGGCGGCCGGCTCGCGCTGCGCGCGCTGCTGCCTTTCGGCGCGGCGCTGGCCGGCGGCGCTGGCGGGCTGTGGCTGGTCCTTGGTTGATCTGCGTCAACAGGCGGCGCGGCCGGCTTCCTAGACTCTCCTCATGGCGACGAGTGCGCCGGGGCAGGTGCAGTGAAACGGATCCTGGTGCCGGTGGACGGCTCCGACGCGGCAACGCGCGCGCTGCGCGTGGCGGCGGAGCGGGTGCGCGGCCTCGAGGCGGAGCTGCACGTGCTGCACGTGGAGCCGACGATGACCTACGAGGAGCTGCGCGTCTACGTGGTGCGCGAGGACCTCGAGAAGATGCGGCGCGAGGCCTGCCAGCGCGT
Organism: Gammaproteobacteria bacterium; assembly: GCA_041496745.1. Taxonomy (GTDB): domain Bacteria; phylum Pseudomonadota; class Gammaproteobacteria; order Burkholderiales; family SG8-39; genus JAABQT01. Next base: position 1,971 of record JBGQFF010000077.1, on the reverse strand, counting down.
GCTGACGGCCGCGGCCCAGGTGCTGGCGGCGGAGAAGGTGGCGCACATCGAGCACCTGCGCCAGGGCGAGGTGGCGCAGACCATCGCGCAGATGGCGGACTCCCAGGCGATGGACGAAGTGGTGATGGGCACGCGCGGCATGGGCGCGCTCGGCACGTTGCTGCTCGGTTCGGTCGCCTACCGCGTCGTGCACCTGGTGCACGTGCCGGTGACGCTGGTCAAGTAGGCGCCGCCATGCGCAAGGCAGTGCGCATCCTGCGCGACGAGCACCGCTCGATCTCCGCGGTGCTGCAGGGCCTCCAGCACCTCGCCCGCATGGCGCAGGACCGCGCGCTGCGGCCGGACTTTGCGGTGTTCCGCGCCATGATCTATTACATCGACGCCTTTCCCGAGCGCTCGCACCACCCGAAGGAGGACGACTCCCTGTTCGCCCGGCTGCTGCAGCGCTCGCCCGCGGCGAGGCCGCTCATCGAGAAGCTGAAGGCGGAGCACGTCGAAGGCGCGCGCCTGGTGCGCGACCTGGAGCGCTCGATGCTGGCGTTCGAGGAGACCTGGCCACGCGGCGCCGAGGACTTCGCCGCCGCGGTGCACGCCTATGGCGAGTTCAACTTGAACCACATGCGCTGCGAGGAGCAGGAGCTGCTGCCGCTCGCGGAACAGTCGCTGGGCGAGGCAGACTGGGCGGCGATCGAAGCCGCCTTCGCCGGCAACGAGGACCCGCTCGCCGAGTTGCGCGGGCAGGACTTTGACAAGCTCTACGCGCGCATCGTCAGCATCGCGCCGGCGCCGATCGGCCTGGGCGAGCCCTGGAGGCGCGCCTAGCGCACCACGAGCACGGGAATCCGCGAGTGCGTCAGCACTTTCGCGGTCTCGCTGCCGAGGAGCAGCGCGCCGACGCCGCGCCGGCCGTGCGAGGCCATCACGATCAGGTCGCATTTGCTCTTGCGCGCGGCGTGCAGGATGCCCGACCAGGGCTCGGCCGCGTTCACCGCCAGCGTCTTGCATTGCAGCCCGATGTCCTTCGCCAGGCGCGCGGCGGGCGCCAGCACCTTCTTCGCCAGAGCGTTGGCGCGCTGCTTGTAGAGGTGCGGCGTGACGCCGGGGACGTATTCCGCGGCCTCGCCATAAGCGGGGAGCACGTACGGCGGGATGACGAACAGCACCGTGAGCTTCGCGTCGCAGAAGCCGGCGAGCCGCGCGGCGGCGGTCACCGCCTTGCGCGCGAGGGGCGAGCCGTCGGTGCAGGCGAGGATATGGCCGTAGGCCGCGCTCATCGGCACACCAGCACCGGGATCTTGGAATGGGTCAGGACCTTGGTGGTTTCGCTGCCCAGCAGCAGGCCCGCCAGCCCGCGCCGGCCGTGCGAGGCCATCACGATCAGGTCGCACTTCTTGCCGCGCGCGGTGCGCAGGATCCCTTCCCAGGTCTGGTCGGCGAGGGGTGCGACGGTGGCGCAGGCGACGCCCGCGAGCTGCGCCTCGGTGCTCACGACGGCGAGCGCCTTCTTCGCCGCGCGCGCCATCAACTCCTTGTGGCCCTGCGGGCCGAGGTCGGCGACGTAGATCATGCCTTCGGCGTACATGGGCGGCACCCACGGCGGGATGACGTAGACGCCGGTCATTTTCGCGCCGCAGGTCTGTGCCAGTGCGGCGGCCGCGCGGATGGCGCGGGCCGAGAGCTTCGAGCCGTCGGTGGGTACCAGGATGTGCTTGTACATGGCGCCTCCTTGAGGTTGCGCAAGCAGTATGAGCGCAGCGCCTGCGCGCCGTTTGACCTGCGTCAACGCCCTGCGTCGCCGCACCCCCAGAGCACCTGCGCGGGCTCAGCCCGGCTCGCCGTCCAGGCGCGGGCGCGAAAGAATCGGGTAGTAGGCGATCGTGAACGTGGCGAACGCCGCGCACCACAACGCCGCCGAAACCAGGGTCGCCGCGACGTAAGCGGCGGGCAGCACAAGCGGCACCAGCACGCGCG
>JBGQFF010000076.1:0-12742 GCA_041496745.1 Gammaproteobacteria bacterium | reverse complement strand
GGGTTCGGCGCCCGGCCGTTGATCATCGCCACCACGGCGGAGGCGCAGATCTTGGCGTGCTGGTTCGCCATGGACCCCGACTTTGGCATCAGCGGGGCCGAGAGCGTCGCGTCGCCGAGGACGTGCACGCCTTTCACGGCGACGGACTCCATGGTGCGCCAGTCCACCCCGCACCAGCGGTTGTTGGCGGTGACCAGCCCCGCCTTGACCGCGATGTCGCCGGCGCGGTGCGGCGGCACCACGTTCAGCACGTCGCCGCGCACGTCCTCCACCTCGAGCCTGACCGTGCCGGTCTTTGCGTCGACGCCGACCGCCTTCGAATTGCCGCGGAACTCGATCATTCCCGGATAGAGCTCGGCCCAGGCCTTCTTGAACAGCGGGCCCTTGGAGGTGACGTCCGGGTTGGCGTCGAGGATCAGCACCTTGGAGCGCGGCTTTGCCTTCTTGAAGTAGCTCGCCACCTGGCAGGCGCGCTCGTACGGCCCGGGCGGGCAGCGGTACGGCGCGAGCGGCACGGAGAGCACGTAAACGCCGCCGTCCTTCATTCCCTCCAGCTGCTTGCGCAGCGCGATCGTCTGCGCGCCGGCCTTCCAGGCGTGCACGACGCGGTTCGCCTTCATCGCGTCCTCATAGCCGGAGATGTCGTTGAACATGAAGTCGATGCCGGGCGCGACAATCAGGCGATCGTAGGCCAGATCGCCGCCGCGCTCGAGTTTCACGACCCGTTTGGCGGCATCCACTGCGGTCGCCTCGTCGAACGCGAGTTGCACGCCGTACTTGCGCAGCCCGTCGTATCTGTGGCGGATGTCCTCCATCGTCTTCGAGCCGCCGAGCACGAGGTTTGAAATCGGGCACGAGGTGAAAATGTTCGCGCGCTCGACCATCACCACCTCGATCGCCGGATCCCACATGCGGATGTACTTGGCGGCAGTGGCGCCGCCGAAACCGCCGCCGATCACCACCACGCGGGCCTTGGTCGCCGGTGCGGTCGCGCATCCGGCCGCGGCAAGCGCGGCCGCGGCACCGGCGAGCCTTAGGAAGTCGCGTCGGTCGAAATCCTTGTTCATGGTGTCCCCCTCACTTCTTCTGCGCCGAGAAATACTCGGCGATCAGTTGGATCTGCGGGTCGGTGTAGCCCTTCGAGATCTGGTGCATGACGGTCGCGGGCTTCGCGCCGGAGCGGAATTCAGTAAATTTGCGCACCAGATCGGCCTTTGCCATCCCGGCAAGGGGCTCGTAGCCTACGGCGCCGCGGCCATCGGTACCGTGGCACATGGCGCATGACGCGGCCAGGTCGCGACCGGGGTTGCGTTCCTGCGCGGATACGGCGAGCGGCGCGGTGGCGACAATCGCGGCCGCGCAAACAAGAGCGATTCGCATGTGGAGCCTCCTCCCGAGGATCATTGATTACTCGACAAAGTCTCTGCTCGACGCGAGACTGCTGTCAAGCCGATCGACGCTGGTTGTTGCTTATGGTCCCATAACGCGCGGCCGCATCGCACCGGCGCGCGTCCGGTTCAGGCGACCGGTTCCTTGGCGGCCGGCGGGGACGCCGGTGCCTGCTCTTCGAACTGCAGCGCGATGTTGCCCGCGTCGTCGACGTCGACGGTCACCTTGCCGCCGTGCGCCAGCTTGCCGAACAGCAGCTCGTCGGCGAGCGCCCGCCGGATGGTGTCCTGGATGAGGCGCGCCATCGGCCGCGCGCCCATCAGCGGATCGAAGCCCTTCTTCGCCAGGTGGTCCTTCAGCTTCTGGGTGAAGTGCGGCTCCACCTTCTTCTCCTGCAGCTGCTCCTCGAGCTGCATCAGGAACTTGTCCACCACGCGCAGGATGATGTCGTGGTCGAGGGCGCGGAACGAGATGATGGCGTCGAGCCGGTTGCGGAACTCCGGCGTGAACATGCGCTTGATGGCCTCCATCTCGTCGCCGGCCTGCTTGGTCTGCGTGAAGCCCATCGAGGCGCGCGCCAGCGACTCCGCCCCGGCGTTGGTGGTCATGACGATCACCACGTTGCGGAAGTCCGCTTTCCTGCCGTTGTTGTCGGTGAGCGTGCCGTGGTCCATCACCTGCAGCAGGATGTTGAAAATGTCGGGGTGCGCCTTCTCGATCTCGTCGAGCAGCAACACCGAGTAGGGCTTCTTGGTGATGGCCTCCGTCAGCAGTCCGCCCTGGTCGAAGCCGACGTACCCCGGCGGCGCGCCGATCAGGCGGCTCACCGCATGGCGCTCCATGTACTCCGACATGTCGAAGCGGATCAGCTCGATGCCCATGCAGTAGGCGAGCTGGCGCGCGACTTCGGTCTTGCCGACGCCAGTGGGGCCGCTGAACAGGAAATTGCCGATCGGCTTCTGCGGGTCGCCCAGGCCCGAGCGCGCCATCTTGATTGCTGCGGTGAGCGCGTCGATCGCCTGGTCCTGACCGAAAACCACCGCCTTCAGGTCACGGCCCAGGTTGGCGAGCGCGCTGCGGTCGTCGTTGGACACGCTGCGCGGCGGGATACGCGCGATCTTGGCGATGATTTCCTCGATCTCGGTCTTGCCGATGATCTTCTTCTGCTTGTTCTTGGGCGCGATCCTCTGCGCCGCGCCGGCCTCGTCGATCACGTCGATCGCCTTGTCGGGCAGGTGGCGGTCGTTGATGTAGCGCGCCGAGAGCTCGGCCGCCGAGCTGAGGGCATTGGCCGTGTACTTGACGCTGTGGTGCGCCTCGAAGCGCGTCTTCAGGCCCTTGAGGATCTCCACCGTCTCGTCCACCGAGGGCTCGACCACGTCGATTTTCTGGAAGCGGCGCGACAGCGCGTGGTCCTTCTCGAACACGCCGCGGTACTCGTTGTAGGTGGTGGCGCCGATGCACTTCAGCTGCCCGTTGGACAGCACGGGTTTCAGCAGGTTGGAGGCGTCCAGCGTGCCCCCGGAGGCAGCGCCTGCACCGATGACGGTGTGGATCTCGTCGATGAACAGGATCGCGTTCGGGTTGTCCACCAGCTGCTTCAGCACCGCCTTCAGGCGTTGCTCGAAGTCGCCGCGGTACTTGGTGCCGGCGAGCAGGGCCCCCATGTCGAGCGCATACACCGTGCACTTGCCGAGCAGCTCCGGGACGTTCGATTCGACGATGCGGCGCGCGAGGCCCTCGGCGATTGCGGTCTTGCCCACGCCGGCTTCGCCCACCAGCAGCGGATTGTTCTTGCGCCGGCGGCACAGGGTCTGGATGACGCGCGCCAGCTCGCGCTCGCGGCCGATCAGCGGGTCGATCTTGCCTGCCAGCGCAAGAGAATTCAGATTCTGCGTGTAGTTGTCGAGCGGGCTATTGGCGGGCTCGGCCTGCGCTTCCTCGCCGGCTTCCTGCTCGCCCTTGCCCTGGTGCGGCTGCGGCGTCTTGGTGATGCCGTGCGAGATGTAGTTGACCACGTCGAGGCGCGTCACGCCCTGCTGCTGCAGGAAGTACACCGCGTGCGAGTCCTTCTCGCCGAAGATCGCCACCAGGACGTTGGCGCCGGTGACTTCCTTCTTGCCCGATGACTGCACGTGCAGGATGGCGCGCTGGATCACGCGCTGGAAGCCCAGCGTCGGCTGCGTATCGACTTCGCGCTCGGCGGCGATGCGCGGCGTCTGCTCCGCGACGTGCTGGGTGAGGTTCTTGCGCAGTTCGTCGAGGTCGGCGCCGCAGGCGCGCAGCACCTCGGCCGCGGTCGGGTTGTCGAGCAACGCGAGCAGCAGGTGCTCCACGGTGATGAACTCGTGCCGCTTCTGGCGCGCTTCAACGAACGCCATGTGCAGGCTGACTTCGAGTTCCTGAGCGATCATGCTACGTTTCCTCCATCACGCACTGCAACGGATGCTGGTGCCGCCGCGCGTACGCGGCCACCTGTTGGACCTTGGTGGTGGCAATGTCCCGGGGATAGACACCGCATACGCCGATGCCTTCCCGGTGCACCTTCAGCATCACCTGCGTCGCGCGCTCGCGCGTCATGCCGAAGAACTTCTGCAGCACCAACACCACGAACTCCATCGGCGTGTAATCGTCGTTCAACAGCATGACCTTGAACATCGGCGGAGGCTTCAGCTTGCTCCGCTGGGCCTCGAGCAGAGAGTCGTCCTTGAACTGCGCCATGCTGCCTAATTTTCGCCGTAGAGCTCAATCTGATCGGACATGCCTTTCCGTTTCCGGTTCCGCGCTTGCTGCATGCGTGATGCTCGGGGCCGAACGCGCCCGCTCGCAGCTATCCTAATCAATGTGTTCCGGCAGCGCAACGCGCCTTGCGAGGGTACTTGACAGGGGGTACGGCGGTCGCGTAAAAGCCGCCAAGCACGGCCCGGGTGATGCGCCCGGCGTCAATCAACCTATAGAAGGATGTGGCGATGGCGACAGGCACCGTGAAGTGGTTCAACGACGCGAAGGGCTACGGCTTCATCACGCCGGATGACGGCAGCGAAGACCTGTTCGCGCACTTTTCCGCGATCCAGATGGCGGGCTTCAAGACCCTCAAGGAAGGCATGAAGGTCAGCTTCGACGTGGTGCAGGGGCCCAAAGGCAAGCAGGCCTCGAATATCAACAAGGCCTGAGGCTTTCCGGCAACAAAAAGCCGCCCGCGGGCGGCTTTTTGTTGCCGCGGCCGGGCTACATGCGCTCGATCATCGCCTGGCCGAAGCCGGAGCAGGACACCTGCCTGGCGCCCTGCATCAGGCGCGCGAAGTCGTAGGTCACCACTTTGTCGCCGATCGCCCTTTCGATCGACTTCACGATCACGTCGGCGGCCTCGGTCCAGCCCATGTGGCGCAGCATCATCTCGGCGGACAGGATCTCGGAACCGGGATTGACGTAGTCCTTGCCGGCGTACTTGGGCGCCGTGCCGTGGGTGGCCTCGAACATGGCGACGGAATCGCTCATGTTGGCCCCGGGAGCGATGCCGATGCCCCCCACCTGCGCAGCGAGCGCGTCCGAGATGAGGTCCCCGGTGAGGTTCAGCGTCGCGATGACGTCGTACTCCGTGGGGCGCAGCAAGATCTGCTGCAGGAAGGCGTCGGTGATCACGTCCTTCACCACGATGTCCTGGCCGGTCTTCGGGTTCTTGAAGCTGCACCAGGGGCCGGCGTCGATCGGCCTGGCGCCGAACTCCTTGTGCGCCAGCGCGTAGCCCCAGTCGCGGAAGCCGCCCTCGGTGAACTTCTGGATGTTGCCCTTGTGCACCAGCGTCACCGACTTGCGGTTGTTGTCGATCGCGTACTGGAACGCCTTGCGGATCAGCCGCTCCGAGCCCTGGATGGAAACCGGCTTGATGCCGATCGCCGAGGTCTCGGGGAAGCGGATCTTCGTCACCTTCATTTCGTCAATCAGGAACTTGATCACCTTCTGCGCCTCCGGCGTCTTCGCCGCCCATTCGATGCCGGCATAGATGTCTTCGGCGTTCTCGCGGAAGATCACCATGTCGATCTTTTCCGGCTCCTTGACCGGCGAAGGCACGCCCCTGAAGTAATGCACCGGGCGCAGGCAGACATAAAGGTCGAGCTCCTGGCGCAGCGCGACGTTGATCGAGCGGATGCCGCCGCCCACGGGCGTGGTGAGCGGCCCCTTGATCGAAACCACGTACTCCCTGGCCGCGGCGAGCGTCTCGTCGGGCAGCCACACGTTCTCCCCGTACACCTTGCAGGACTTCTCGCCCGCGTACATCTCCATCCAGACAATTTTTTTCTTGCCGCCGTAGGCTTTCTTCACCGCGGCGTCGACTACCTTGATCATCACCGGGGTGATGTCGACGCCCGTGCCGTCGCCCTCGATGTAGGGGACGATGGGGTTGTCCGGCACGGCCAGGGAGAAGTCCTTGTTGACCTTGATCTTCTCGCCGCCGGCGGGGACCTTGATGTGCTTGTACGGCATGGATGCTCCTGCAGGAACGAATGGAAAGGGCGGATTATAGGGGCACGCTGTCGCTGCCCCGCGACGGCTCGATCCGCGGCAGGCGGCGACCGGCGCATGCGCCTTAGCTCTTATTCGTATATATAATCAATGCGTTGTCCTCGAAACCTGGAATGCGCGACGTGGGCATCGCCCGCAGGGAGAAGGGCGGCTTGGCGCCGCCGGTCAACCGCCAGCCGCCTGAGGCGTTACTGGAAAGAGCGGCATGGCGGTGGATTGGTTGCGCCAACCCGCTTTGGACCATACCAACTAGGAGAAACAGATGAACAAGCTGCTGTCCCTGATGTTCGCCGCTGCGTTTGCGGCCGTAACTGCTTCCGCTTTCGTCGCGACGAGCGTCGTGGCGCAGGAGAAGAAGGCCGAGGCAACGAAGGCCGAGCCGAAGAAGGCCGCCCCGAAGAAAACCGCCCCGAAGAAAACCGCCCCGAAGAAAACCGAGAAGAAAGCCGAGAAGAAAGCCGAGACGAAGTAAGTCTTTTCTTCAGGACAAAGGCAGGGAGCGATCCCTGCCTTTTTCATTTGTGCTCCGCCTGATCGCCGTTCTTGCAATCGCTGCCGCGCCCGCGCTGGCGCAGCAGCCGCCGCTGCGCACGGTAGAACTCGGCGCCGGCATGCACGTGATCCGCGCCGAAGTCGCCGACAGTTTCGCGTCGCGCATGCAGGGACTGATGCGCCGCACCTCGCTGCCCCCGAACGGCGGCATGCTGTTCGTGTTCGACGAGGACGGGACGCACTGCATGTGGATGAAGAACACGCTGATCCCTTTGTCGGTCGCGTTCCTCGACGCGCGCGGCGCGATCATCAACATTGCCGACATGGAGCCGCACAGCGAGCAGTCCCACTGCGCCGCGCGCCCGGCGCGCTACGCGCTGGAGATGGCGCAGGGGTGGTTCGCGCAGCGCGGCCTCCGCGCAGGCGCCCGCCTGCGCGGCTTGGAAAAGCCTGCGCCGCCGCGCTAAGGACCTACAGTCCGCCGTTCTGCTGCGCCACCATGCAGTAGAGCATGGGGATCGACAGCATGGTATTGGCGCGCGAGGTGAGCATCGCCATGCGCGCCGCGGCCGCTTTCTCCTCGGCCGCCACGGCCACGATGCCGAGCGCTTTCTTCTGGTTCGGCCAGATGATGAACCACACGTTGAACGCCATGACCAGGCCGAGCCACATGCCGATGCCGATGGCGGTGAACGGGCCCTGCAGCGACAGCGCCTGCACCAGGTATTGGTTCATGCCGCCCAGCAACAAGCCGGTGATCACCGTGGCGAGCGCCGCCCAGCGGAACCAGAACAGGGCAGCGGGCGCGATGACCTTGCCGATCGCCGGTTTTTGCTCGTCCGGGATCTTGGGCATCGACGGGATCTGCACGAAATTGAAGTACCACAGCAGGCCGATCCACATCACGCCCGACAGTACGTGCAGCCAGCGGAAGAAGAACGCCCACCAGGCGTGCGCGCCAAGGTTGATCCACGCGCCGGTGGCCTGCCCGACGATGAGGAGGATGACTACCAGCACGACGACGCCGGCGAGGACGGTGCGGCCCAACGACTGGAAGATGGTGCCCATGATGTCTCCTTTTCCTTATTGATGGGGGCGAAAAAAGTCTAGCACAGGCGCGTCACGCCGGCCCGACGGCCGCGAGCAAAGAGCACGCTGCCGACAAGGTTAAGGAAGTCGCCATGCCAGTATTTCAAGTTATGCTCGCACTATGCCGAAGCTCGCCGCGAATCTTTCCCTGCTGTTTCCGGAATTGCCGTTCCTCGATCGCTTTGCGGCGGCGGCAAAAGCGGGTTTCCGCTACGTCGAATACCAGTCCCCGTACCAGTTCGGCAGCGCACAGCAGGTCGCGGAGCGCGCGCGCGCCGCGAACGTCGAAGTTGTGCTGCACAATCTGCCGGCCGGCGATCCCGCCAAGGGCGACCGCGGCATCACCTGCCAGCCGGAGCGCGTCAGCGAGTACCGCGAGGGCGTCGACCGGGCGATCGAGTACGCCAGGGCGGTCGGTTGCCCGCGCATGAACAGCCTCGCGGGCGTGGCGCCCGCCGGCGTGCCGCGCGAGAAACTGCAGCAGACCCTCGTCGAGAACCTGCGCTACGCGGCCGGCAAGCTGAAGGCCGCCGGACTGACGCTGCTCACCGAGCCGGCCAACCCGCGCACCATCCCGGGCTTTTTCCTCAACACCTCAAAGCAGGGAATCGAGGTGATCGACGCGGTCGGCGCCGACAACCTCGAGCTGCAGTACGACATCTTCCACAAGCAGATCGTGGAAGGCGATCTGGCGAAGACCATCGAGCGCCTGCTGCCGCGCATCGGCCACCTGCAGCTCGCCGACGTGCCGGACCGGCACGAGCCGGGCAGCGGCGAGATCAACTTCGACTTCCTGCTGCCGCACATCGACCGCCTGGGCTACCAGGGCTGGATCGGCTGCGAATACCTACCGCAAGGCGACACGGTGCAGGGGCTGGCGTGGGCGAAGCGCTACCTCTAGCGAAGGCGGACGCGGCGCGCCAGGCCGAGGTGGCGCGCGCGTTGCGCGATTTCCTGCCCGGGCGCGCCGTGCTGTGGCAGGAGGAGGACACGCGGCCCTACGAGTGCGACGGGCTCACCGCGTACCGCAACGTGCCGATGGTGGTGGCGCTGCCCGAAACCCCGGAACAGGTGCAGCGTATCCTGCAGACCTGCCAAGCGCTCGGCGTGCCGGTGGTGCCGCGCGGCGCCGGCACCGGGCTCTCGGGCGGCGCGCTGCCGCCGGGGGACGGCGTGCTGCTGTCGATGGCGAAATTCATGCGCGTGCTGCGGCTCGATCCGCTGGCGCGCGTCGCGGTGGTGCAGCCGGGAGTGCGCAACGCAGCGATCTCGGACGTCGCGGCACCCTTCGGCCTGTACTACGCGCCCGATCCCTCCAGCCAGATCGCCTGCACCATCGGCGGCAACGTCGCGGAGAACTCGGGCGGCGTGCATTGCCTCAAGTACGGCCTCACGGTGCACAACGTGCTGCGCGTGCGCGGCTTTGCCATGGACGGCGAGCCGGTGGATTTCGGCGGCGAATCGCTCGATGCGCCGGGGCTGGACCTCCTCGCGCTGATGATCGGCTCCGAGGGACTGCTCGCCGTGGCCACCGAGATCACGGTGAAACTGCTGCCCAAGCCGATCGCCGCGCGCGTGGTGATGGCGTCTTTCGACGACGTGCAGAAGGCGGGCGACGCGGTGGCCGCGCTGATCGCCGCCGGCATCATCCCGGCCGGCCTCGAGATGATGGACAAGCCGGCGACGCACGCGGTGGAGCAGTTCGTCGGCGCCGGCTACGACCTGGACGCCGCGGCGATCCTGCTGTGCGAATCGGATGGCATCGCCGAAGAGGTCGAAGACGAGATTGCCAGAGTAAAGACGGTGCTCGAGCGCGCCGGCGCGACGCGCCTCACCGTGTCGCGCGACGAAGCCGAGCGCTTGAAGTTCTGGTCCGGCCGCAAGGCGGCGTTCCCCGCGATGGGCCGCATCTCGCCCGACTACTACTGCATGGATGGCACCATCCCGAGGAAGCGCCTGGGCGAAGTCCTCAATTTCATCGGCGCCATGGAAAGGAAGTACGGCCTGCGCTGCCCCAACGTGTTCCATGCCGGCGACGGCAACCTGCACCCGCTGATCCTGTTCGACGCCAACGACGCAGACCAGCTGCGCCGCACCGAGGCCTTCGCCGCGGAAGTGCTGGAGAAATGCATCGCCGTCGGCGGCACGATTACCGGCGAGCACGGCGTCGGCGTGGAGAAGATCGACCAGATGTGCCTGCAGTTCGGTGCCGCGGAGCTGGAGTTGTTCCACGCGGTGAAGCGCGCCTTCGACCCGCAGGGCCTGCTCAACCCCGGCAAGGCGGTACCGACGCTCGCGCGCTGCGCCGAGTTCGGGCGGCGGCACGTGCACGGCGGCCAGTTGCCGCAGCCCGGGCTGCCGCGCTACTGATGCTGGCCGCCTTCCAGGAGCGCATCCGCGACGCCGCCGGCCGCGGCGCGCCGCTGCGCCTGCGCGGCGGCGGCAGCAAGGATTTCTACGGCGGCGCGCTGGCCGGCGAGGTGTTCGATACGCGCGGCTACGCCGGCGTGGTCAGCTACGAGCCGACCGAGCTGGTGGTCACGGCGCGCTGCGGCACGCGGCTGGAGGAACTGGAAGCCACGCTCGCCGCCAACGGCCAGATGCTCGCCTTCGAGCCGCCGCGCTTCGGCGCGGAGGCGACCCTCGGCGGCTGCGTCGCCGCCGGCCTCTCGGGCCCGCGCCGCGCGGCGGCCGGCGCGGTGCGCGACTTCGTGCTCGGCGCGCGCCTGCTCGATGGTCGCGCGCGCGACCTGTCCTTCGGCGGCCAGGTGATGAAGAACGTCGCCGGCTACGACATCTCGCGCCTGCTCGCCGGTTCGCTCGGCACCCTCGGCCTGATCCTGGAGGTCTCGCTCAAGGTCCTGCCGCGGCCGGCGGCGGAACTGACGCTGCAGCTCGAGCTCCCGGAACAAGAGGCAATCGACGCGCTCAACCGCTGGGCCGGGCAGCCGCTGCCGGTCTCGGCGAGCGCCTGGCGCGGCGGTGACCTTGGCCTGCGGCTGTCGGGCGCGCCGAGCGCGCTGCAGGCGGCGGCGCGGAAAATCGGCGGCCGGCCGGTGGACCCGGTGCAGGCCGGGCGCTTCTGGTCTGGCATCCGCGAGCACGCCGATCCGTTCTTCGCCGGCGACGCGCCGCTCTGGCGCCTGTCGCTGCCCTCGCAGGCGCCGGCGCTCGGGCTGCCCGGCGAGCAGATGATCGAATGGGGCGGGGCGTTGCGCTGGTTGCGCACGCGCACCGATGCAGCGGCGGTGCGCGCCGCGGTGGAGCGTGCGGGAGGGCATGCGACCCTGTTCCGCGCGGCGGACAAGACGGCGGGCGTGTTCGCGCCGCTCTCCCCGGTGCTGCTGCGGCTGCATCGCGAGCTGAAAGCGGCGTTCGACCCGGCCGGCATCTTCAATCCCGGCCGGCTGCACCCGGACTTCTAGGCGCACGACTACCCGCACTCCTACCCCTTGGGCAGCTTGTTCTCTTCGGCCTTCATGTTGGTGCGCACGAAATCCGCATACTGCGATTGCGGATACTTGGCGAGCAAGGTTGCGTACAGCTTGAGCGCGTTGTGCGGTTGGCCCGCGTCGCCGGCGCGCGACGCTACTTCGACCAGCCGCTTCTGCGCGCCGACCAGGTCGCCGGCAAGCGCGGCGCCGGCATGCAGCGCCCATGCCGCTTCCATATACGCGCCCCGCGCGAGCAGCGCGCGCCCGAGGCCTTCCCACACCGGCGGCTCGAGGGTGAGCTTGGTGCGCTGGGCGACCGCCGCCTGGAAAGCTTTCGCCGCATCCGCGCCGCGCCCCGCGGCAAGCGCCGCCTTGATCGACTCGGCGGCGGCGGCCAGCGGGTCGGCAGGCGGCGGTTTCGGCGTCGCCGCAGGCGCCGCAGCGGCCGTGGGCGCCGGCTTGGCTTTGAGCATTTCAGCGACGAAGTTCTCCTCGCGCTCGCGCTCGAAGGCCTTGCGCGCGTTGTACTTGCGCACGGCGATGAAGACCCAGGCCGCGCCGCCGGCAGCGATGGCCAGCACCATCAGGGCCATGACGATCTTCATGCAACGAGTATAGCGGCCCGTCCCGTGCAGACCGAACTGGCCGCGTTCATCCGCGACACGCCCGAGGGCCGCGAGGCCGACGCCATCCTGCGCAAGTGCGTGCACTGCGGCTTCTGCTCCGCTACCTGCCCGACCTACCAGCTGCTGGGCGACGAGTTGGACAGCCCGCGCGGCCGCATCTACCTCATCAAGCAGGCGCTGGAAGGCGCACCGGTGACGGCAAGAACGCGCCTGCATCTGGACCGCTGCCTGACCTGCCGCGCGTGCGAGTCCACTTGCCCTTCGGGCGTGCAGTACGGCCGGCTGGCCGACATCGGCCGCGCGGTGGTGGAGGAGCGTGCTGCGCGCGGCGCCTGGGATCGGCTCAAGCGCGCGGCGCTGGCCTTCGCCCTGCCGCGGCGCGCGCTGTTCACGGCCATGCTGCGGCTGGGCCAGTTGTTCCGCTTTCTATTGCCGGGAACAGTCCCCGCACCGGCGGCGCCGGCAGGGCACTGGCCTGCGCCGCGCCACGCGCGCCGCATGCTGGTGCTGGCCGGTTGCGTGCAGCCGGCGCTCGCGCCCCGCATCAACGCCGCCGCCGCGCGCGTGCTCGACCGTTGCGGCATCTCGCTGATCGAGGCGCCGGGAGCGGGTTGCTGCGGCGCGCTGCGCTTCCACCTCAATTTCCAGGAGCAGGGCAGGGACGACATGCGCGCGCTGATCGACGCCTGGTGGCCGACCGTGGGGCGGGGCGAGGTGGAAGCCATCGTCATGACCGCGAGCGGCTGCGGCGCCACGGTGCGTGAATTCGGCCACTTGCTCGCGCACGACCCCGCCTACCGAGACAAGGCGGCGCGCATTTCCGCCATGGCCCGCGACCTGAGCGAAGTGGTTCCTGGCGATGCGCTGCCGAAGGCGGCCGGCCGGCAACGTATCGCGTTCCAGTCCCCCTGCAGCCTGCAGCACGGGCAGCAGCTGCACGGCAAAGTCGAGGCGCTGCTCGAGCGCGGCGGCTTTGAGCTCACGCCGGTCCCCGACGCTCACCTGTGCTGCGGCTCGGCGGGCACTTACTCGATCCTGCAACCGGAACTCTCCAGGCAGCTGCGCAGCCGCAAGCTTGCAGCGCTGCAAGGCGGCCAGCCCGCTGCCATCGCCACCGCCAACATCGGCTGCCTGACCCACCTTGGCGCCGCCGCCGAGGTGCCGGTGCGCCACTGGATCGAGTTCCTC
>JBGQFF010000075.1:0-12767 GCA_041496745.1 Gammaproteobacteria bacterium | reverse complement strand
TGCGCGCTTCCTCCACCTTCTTCGCGCCGACGGAATCGGTGCGGTACAGGATCTGCCGCTGCAGGTTGGTGAGGTCTACGTTGTCGGAGTCGGCGATCGTCAGCCTGCCGACGCCACTCGAAACGAGGTAAAGCGCCGCGGGACAACCGAGCCCGCCGGCCCCGACCACCAGCGCGCTGGAGGCGCGCAGCCTCTCCTGCCCCTCGACCCCGAACTCCGTGAGGAGGATGTGCCTCGAGTAACGCAGGAGCTGCTGATCGTTCAGCTGCCGGACTTGGTCTCGGCGACGGCCTTCGAAGGCTGGCCCAGGACCGGAGCGCCTTTGAGGAAATTCAGCGCCTGCACGAGCTGGAAATCGTCCTTCGATCCCAGCTCGAGCGGCTTGGGCAACTCGCCCGGCGGCGTCGCCGCCGCCGGCTTCGCGCGCGTGCCGGACTTCTTGTCGGCGTCCTTGTCGCGATCGTTGGACAGGTGCCGCTCGAGGTCCGCCTCGCGCAGCCGCGATTGGGCGCTCGCGCCCGGCTCTTCCACGATGATGTCCGGCGTGATGCCCTTCGCCTGGATCGAGCGCCCGCTCGGCGTGTAGTAGCGCGCGGTGGTGAGCTTGATCGCCGTCGAATTGCCCAGCGGCATGATGGTTTGCACCGAGCCCTTGCCGAAGGTCTGCGTGCCGATCACGGTGGCGCGCTTGTGGTCCTGCAGCGCGCCGGCCACGATCTCGGACGCCGAGGCGGAGCCGCCGTTCACCAGCACCACCATCGGCACCGTCTTCGCCGCCGCCGGCAGGCCCTTCAGCACGTCGTCGCGCGAGCCGCGCAGGTAATCCTCCGGGCTCGCGTGGAACTTCTTCTTCGCGTCCTCGGTGCGCCCGTCGGTGGACACCACCAGCACTTTCGCCTGCAGGAACGCGGAGGAAATCGCCACCGCGCCGTAAAGCAGGCCGCCGGGATCGTTCCTCAGGTCCAGCACCAGGCCTTTCAGCTGGCCCTGCTTGTACAGGTTCTCCAGGTGCTTCACCACATTCTCGGTGGTGGACTCCTGGAACTGCGACACGCGCACCCAGCCGTAGCCCGGCTCGATCATCTTCGACTTGACGCTCTGCACGCGGATCACCGCGCGCGTCAGCGTCACCACGATGGGCGCCGGCTCGCCTTTCCTCGAGATGGTGAGGGTGATCTGCGTGTTGGGCTTGCCGCGCATGCGCTTCACCGCGTCGTTGAGCGCCATGCCCTTCACCGGCGTGTCGTCCAGCCGGATGATCAGGTCGCCCGGCTTGATGCCGGCGCGGTACGCCGGCGTGTCCTCGATCGGCGACACCACTTTGACGAAGCCGTCTTCCATGCCGACCTCGATGCCCAGGCCGCCGAACTGGCCCTGCGTGCCGACCTGCAGCTCGCGGAACGCCTCGGCATCCAGGTACGCCGAGTGCGGATCGAGGCCCGACAGCATGCCGTTGATGGCCTCGTTGATCAGCTTCTTGTCCTCGACCGGCTCGACGTAGTTCTGCTTGATGGCGCCGAACACCTCGGTGAAGGCGCGCAACTCCTCGACGGGCAGCGGCGTGCGCGCCGTGCGCTCGGCGATGGCCTGAAAATTGAGGCTGACCAGTATGCCGGCGACGGCGCCGAGCGCGATCAGCCCGATGTTCCTGAACTTGCCCATGATGGTTCCTTACGCAGGCGCTGCGGCGGCGGATTCACTTCAAGACGACCCAGCGCATGGGGTCGAACGCCTGACCGAGATGCCTAAGCTCGAAGTATAGACCCGATTGCTCGTTGCCACCGCTCGCGCCGACGGTGGCCACCGCCTCGCCCGCGGCGACCGGATCGCCCGTCTGC
The DNA here is from genome assembly GCA_041496745.1 of Gammaproteobacteria bacterium. Lineage (GTDB taxonomy): Bacteria > Pseudomonadota > Gammaproteobacteria > Burkholderiales > SG8-39 > JAABQT01. The sequence continues at coordinate 10,929 of JBGQFF010000075.1, read as the reverse complement.
TTGAGCAGCGACTCGTTGTTGGCGTAGATGGAGAGGTAAGCCTCGCCGTGGTCCACGATCAGCAGGTTGCCGAAGCCGCGCATCCAGTCGGCGTACACGACCTGCCCCGCGGCCACCGCACGCACCGCCTCGCCTTCTCGCGCGCGGATGAACACGCCTTTCTGGCCCGCCGGACCCTCGTTCCTTGGTGTGCCGAAACGCCCCACAAGTTCCCCCCGCACCGGCAGCCGCAGCCTGCCGCGCAGGCCGGAGAACGGCCCGGCGAGCGAGCCGAGTTCGGGTACCTTCTCGACGCGCGCATAGCCCGCTCCCGGCCGCGCCGCGAGCACGCGGCCGATCTCCTCGACCAGCCGCGCCAGGCGCCGCTCGTCCGCCAGCAACGTCTGCATCTGCTTGCGCGTCTTGCGGATCTCGACCGAGACGCGGTCCAGCACCCTCCGCCGCTCGCGCCGCTCGGCGAGGATCTGGTCGCGGTCTGCGCGGCGCTGCGCTTCGATGGCGTCCAGGCGCCGCCGCCGCTCCTCGGCCGCACGGCGCACCTGCGCCGCATCGGCGAGGCCCGCGCGCAGCTCCCGCAGCAACTGCGCCGTGGCGCGCGACAGCTCGGCGAGGTAGTAGAGCTTGCGCGCCACGACCGAGGGGTTCTCCCCCGAGAGCGCGACTTGGAGCGCATCGGCCCCGTGCACGTTGCCGGCGGCGTAGCGCGCGGCGAGCACCCGGCCAAGCGCGGCCTGCTGGCGCGCGAGACTCGCCTCGAGCGCCTTGTGCCGGCCCGCCAGCCGCGCCAGCTCTGCCTGCGCCGCGCGGCCCTCGGACTCCAGGTTGCGCAGCGCGCGGTTGGCGTCCGAGATCGCGCGCTCCGAGTCGCGCAGCGCGTCGCGCGCCTCGCGCCGGTTGGCTTCCTTCTCGCCGAGCCCGGACTTGAGCGCCTCGATGCGCGCGCGCAGCGCCTTCAGGTCTTCCTCGCGGCTTGCGTGCGCAGCGGCACTCGCGGCGAGGGCGAAGCCGAGGAGCAGCGCCCGGATCAGGGTTTGGCCTTGCCTTGCGCGGAGACGGCGGCGACGCGCCGCGCCACCTCCCCGGCGTCGCCGAGGTAGCGGTGGCCGAGCGGGCGCAGCTGCGCATCCAGTTCGTAGGCGAGCGGCACGCCAGTGGGGATGTTGAGGCCGACGATGTCGGCGTCCGACACGCCGTCCAGGTGCTTCACCAGCGCGCGCAGCGAGTTGCCGTGCGCGGCCACCAGCACGCGGCGGCCCGCGCGCACCGCGGGGGCGATGACGCCGTTCCAGTAGGGCAGCACGCGCGCCACCGTGTCCTTGAGGCACTCGGTGAGCGGGATATCGGCGCGCGCGAGCCCCGCGTAGCGCGGGTCGCCGGCGGCGTCGCGCGCGTCCCCTGCCTCGAGCGCCGGCGGCGGCGTATCGTAGCTGCGGCGCCAGGCGAGCACCTGCGCTTCGCCGAATTTGGCGGCCATCTCGGCCTTGTCGAGGCCCTGCAGCGCGCCGTAGTGGCGCTCGTTCAGCCGCCAGCTGTTTTCCACCGGCAGCCACATGCGGTCCATTTCCTCCAGCGCCAGCCACAGCGTGCGGATGGCGCGCTTGAGCACCGAGGTATAGGCGATGTCGAAGGCCAGGCCCTGCGCCTTGAGCAGCCGTCCGGCGGCGCGTGCCTCTTCGACCCCCGTGGCGCTCAGGTCCACGTCGGTCCAGCCGGTGAAGCGATTCTCGCGGTTCCAGGCCGACTCGCCGTGCCGCAGGAACACGATGCGGTGCATGCGCTGAATTATAATGTCGCGCTCCAGATGGACTTCGTCCAGAACAACATCCTGCTGATCGCCGTGGCGTTTGCCTCGGGCGCGATGCTGATCTGGCCGTTCGTGCGGCGCACTGCCGGCGGCCCCTGGGTCAACACGCTGCGGGCGACGCAGATGATCAACCGCGAGGACGCGCTGCTCATCGACGTGCGCGACGCCGCCGAGTACGCCAAGGGCCACATCCTCGGCGCGAAGAACGTGCCGCTCGCGGACCTCGAGCGGCGCGCGGCCGAATTCGAGAAGCACAAGGCCAAGCCGGTGATCGTGCACTGCGACACCGGCAGCCGCGCCACGCGCGCCCTCGGCGTGCTCAAGGGTCGCGGCTTCGCCAACGTGTTCAACCTCGCCGGCGGCTACAGCGCCTGGCAGCAGGCCGGCCTGCCGGTGGAGAAGTAGCTTGGCGCAGGTGCTGATGTACCTCACCGCCGGCTGCCCCCACTGCCAGTCCGCGCAGCGGCTGCTCGAGAGGAAGGGCGTCACCGGCATCGAGAAGGTGCGCGTGGACCTCGAGCCCGCGCGCCGCGCCGAGATGACGCAGCGTTCCGGCCACACCACCGTGCCGCAGATCTGGGTCGGCGATCGCCATGTCGGCGGTTGCGACGAGCTGTACGCGCTCGAGCGCGACGGCGCGCTTGACCGCCTGCTCGAGACCGAAAGGACCTGAACGCCATGGCCGAAGAGCAGCAGCCCAGCTTCCAGATCGAGAAGATCTACGTCAAGGACGTGTCGCTGGAGATCCCGGGCGCGCCGCAGGTGTTCCTCGAGGCGCAGGGCCCGCAGCTCGAGATCCAGGTGCGCAACGAGTCCGCGCAGTTCGCCGACGGCCTGTTCGAGGTCACGGTCACCGTCACCGTGACCGCCAAGACCGGCGACAAGACCCAGTTCCTGGCCGAAGCCGCGCAGGCGGGGATTTTCTCGGTACGCAACGTGCCGCAAGCCGACCTCGAGCCGCTGCTGGCCGTCGCTTGCCCGACGATCCTGTACCCGTATGCGCGCGAAACCATTTCCGACCTGGTGACGCGCGGCGGCTTCCCGCCGGTGCTGCTCGCGCCGGTGTCCTTCGAGGCCCTCTATGCGCAGCGCATGCAGCAGCAGGCCGCTGCCGGCCCGCGCATCGAGCTCGCGAGCTGAGCCCGTGCGCGCGCTCGCCGCTGCCATCCTGCTGCACGCCGGCGCCGCCGCGCAGGCGGCCGATTACCTCAGCGTCGGCGAGAACGCCGCGGTGCTCTACGACGCGCCCTCGCGCGAGGCCAAGGCACTCTACGTGGTGTCGCGCCACTACCCGCTGGAGGTGATCGTCAACCTCGAAGCCTGGGTCAAGGTGCGCGACCACGCCGGCGCGCTGTCCTGGATCGAGCGCAAGCTCCTCACCGACCAGCGCATGCTGCTGGTGGTCGCGCCCTCCGCCGAGGCGCGCCAGCGCCCGGAGGAGGGCGCGCCGCTCGCTTTCGTCGCGGCGCAGAACGTGGCGCTCGAGCTGCTCGGCGTCGCGCCCGGCGGCTGGCTGCGGGTGCGCCATGCCGACGGCGCCAACGGCTACCTGCGCGCCAACCTCGTCTGGGGGGCGTGAAGCGCATCGCGGTACTCGGCGCGGGCGCCTGGGGCACGGCGCTTGCCGCGGTGTTGAGCGCGCGGCATACGGTCACGCTGTGGGCGCGCGATGCGGCGCAGGCTGACGCGATCGCGCGCGAGCGGCGCAACCGGAAATACCTTCCCGAGATCGAATTGCCGGCGCAGCTGGCGGTCAGCAGCCGCTGGCCTGAGCAGGCAGACCTGCTCATCGCCGCAACCCCCGTCGCCGGCCTGCGCGAAGTGGCGGCCAGGGCCGCGGGCGCGCCGCTTGTCTGGCTGTGCAAGGGCTTCGAGAGCGGCAGCGGCCTGCTGCCGCACCAGGTGGTCGCCCAGGCGCGCGGCGCGCGCGCGGCCTGCGGTGCATTGTCCGGACCTTCATTCGCACTTGAAGTCGCGCGCGGCCTGCCTTGCGCGTTGACGCTCGCCTCCAGCAGTGCCGCGTTCGCGCGCGCCGCCGCCGAGACGCTGCACGGCGGCAGGCTGCGTGTCTATTTCAGCACCGACCTCGCCGGCGTGGAGATCGGGGGCGCGGTGAAGAACGTGATGGCGATCGCGGTCGGCATCGCCGACGGGCTCGGCCTGGGGCAGAACGCGCGCGCTGCGCTGATCACGCGCGGCCTGGCCGAGATCACGCGGCTGGGCGTGGCGCTAGGCGGAAAAGCGCAGACCTTCATGGGCCTGGCCGGCGCCGGCGACCTGATCCTCACGGCCACCGGCGACCTGTCGCGTAATCGCCGCGTCGGACAGGAACTGGCGCGCGGGCGGCCGCTGGCGGGCATCCTGGGCGACCTCGGCCACGTGGCCGAAGGCGTGCACACGGCGCGCGAAGTGCTGCGGCTCGCGGCGCGGCACCGCGTCGACATGCCGATCACGCAAGCCGTGAACGCGGTGCTGGACGGGCGGCTTGCGCCGCCGCAGGCGGTGGAGCGCCTGCTGGCGCGCGACGCAAAGGAAGAAACGCGCCTCAGCCGGCGCCGGGGAAGCCCAGCTGCCGCCAGGCCTCGAACACCACCACGGCGACGGCGTTCGAAAGGTTGAGGCTGCGGTTGCCCGGGCGCATCGGCAGGCGCAGCCGCCGCTCGAGCGCGAATTCCTCCAGCATTGCCTGCGGCAGCCCGCTCGTTTCCGCACCGAAGACGAACGCATCGCCCGCCGCGTAGCGCACCTCGGCGTAATTCACGCTGCCGCGGGTGGAGACGGCGAACAGCCGCCGGCCGGCGAGCGCCGCGCGGCAGGCGGTCCAGTCGCGGTGCACCGCGACGTTCGCCATCTCGTGGTAGTCGAGCCCCGCGCGCTTCAACTGCCGGTCCTCCAGGGAAAAACCGAGCGGTTCGACGAGGTGCAGACGCGCGCCGGTGTTGGCGGCAAGGCGGATGACGTTGCCGGCGTTCGGCGGGATCTCCGGCCGGTAGAGCACGAGGTCAAGCATCGGCCGGCGGCGGGGTGCGCGCCACCACCCAGTTGACCACGCGGGCGGCGCCCGCTCGTTTGAGGGTCGCCGCCAGCTCGTCCAGCGTCGCGCCGGTGGTCATCACGTCGTCGAGCAGCGCGACCTCGGCGCCCGCCAGGGCGCGGGTGCAGCGGAACGCGCCGCGCACGTTCTGCACGCGCCGGCCGGGCGGCAGGTCGACCTGCGGCGGCGTGTCGCGGCTGCGCTCGGCGAGCTGTGGCGCGAGCGCGCAGCCGGTCGCCGCCGCCACGTGGCGCGCGATCTCCAGCGCCTGGTTGAAGCCCCGCTCGCGCAGCCGCGCCGCCGACAGCGGCACCGGCAGCAGGAAATCCACCCGTACGCCGCGCGGCAGGCGCGAGGCCAGCAGTCGCCCGAGCAAGGGAGCGAGCGAGAGCTCGCTGCGGAATTTCAGCGCCTGCACCAGCACGTCCGCCGGAAACGCATAGGCGAGGGCCGCCACCGTCTCGTCATAGGCGGGCGGCTGGGCGAGGCAGCGGCCGCAGAGCGCGCCGCCAGGCGCGGGGAGCGCACAGCGCGGGCAGGCCGGCCCGGCGAGGCGTGGAAGCTCGGCGTCGCACTCGGCGCACAACACGCCGTCGGCAGCGCCGCGGCACAGGTAGCAGCTGCCGCCGAAAGCCAGGTTCGCAAAGCGCCGTGCGAGGTTGCCGAGCATCGCGAATATTGTGCGCTAGACTGCTTTCATGTGGACAGTAGCGCAGCTTGCGCGCGATCTCGCTGCAGGCAAGACCACCAGCCGCCAGCTGGTGGAGCAGGCGCTCGCGCGCATCGCGGATCCCGCGGGCGAAGGCGCGCGCGCGTTCCTCAAGGTGTACGCCGAGCAGGCGCGCGCGGAGGCCGAGCACTCGGACCGGCTGCGCCGCTCGGGCGTGGTGCGCTCGCCGGTGGAAGGCCTGCCGATTTCGGTGAAGGACCTGTTCGACGTCGGCGGCGACGTGACGCGCGCCGGATCGAAGCTGCTGGCCAACGCAGCGCCTGCGCCGGCCGACGCCGCGGCGGTGGCGCGCCTGCGCGCGGCGGGCGCGGTGATCGTCGGCCGCACCAACATGGTGGAGTTCGCCTTCGGCACCACGGGACTCAATCCCCATTACGGCACGCCGAAGAATCCCTGGGACCGCAAGACCGGCCGCGTGCCGGGAGGTTCCTCTTCCGGCGCGGCGGTGGCGCAGGCCGATGGCATGTGCGCGATGGCGCTGGGCAGCGACACGCGCGGTTCAATCCGCCAGCCCGCGGCCCTGTGCGGCGTCACCGGCTGGAAGCCGACGCAGCGGCGCGTGCCGCGCGAGGGCGCATTCCCGCTGTCCTACACGCTCGACACGGTGGGCCCGCTGGCCAATTCGGTCGCCTGCTGTGCCGCCTACGACGCGATCCTGGCGGGCGAACCGCCGGCGCCCCTGGCCGCACAGCCGGTGAAAGGATTGCGCCTGCTGCTGCCGCGCGGCTCCCTGATTGAAGACCTCGATGCCGAGGTCGGTGCCGCGTTCGATGCGGCGCTGAAAAAGCTTTCTGCGGCGGGCGCGGTGATCACGGAGTTGCCGGTACCGGCCTTCGACCGGCAGGCCGAGTACTACAAGCACGGTGGGTTCGCCGGCGCCGAGGCCTATGCCATTCACCGGCGCTGGCAGGACCGGCTCGCCGAGTATGACCCGCGCATCGCCAAGCGCGTACTGCTTGGCAAGGACATCAGCGCAGCGGACTACGTCGACCTCGGCCTGCTGCGCGCCGAGTACATGCGCACGGTCGAAACGCTGGCCGCACCCTACGACGCGATGCTGATGCCGACCACGCCGACCATCGCGCCGCCGATCGCGGCGGTGGACGCGAGCGACGAAGACTACTTCCGCTGGAACTTCCGCATCCTGCGCAACGTCGGGATCGTCAATTTCCTCGACGGCTGCGCCGTGTCGCTGCCCTGCCATGCGCCGGGCACGGCGCCGGTCGGGCTCTCCGTATTCGGCGTCGCCCTGTCCGACCGCCGCGTGCTCGCCGCCGCGGTCGCCGCCGAAGGGGTATTGCGAGCGCGTGGCTGAGATCGACGCGCGCGCCGCGCGCTGTCGCTTCGACCGTGCGGCGGCGACCTACCTGGTGGCTGCGCGCCTCGAAACCGAGGTCGGCTTGCGCATGCTCGAGCGGCTGGACTACGTGCGCGTGTCGCCGGCGAGAATTCTCGACGCCGGTTCCGGGCCCGCGCCGCAGGCGGCGGCGCTCGGCAAGCGCTACCCCGGGGCGCGGCTCCTGGCGGTGGACTTTTCCCTGCCGATGCTGCGGCAGGCGCGCTCGGTCGGCTGGCTCGCGCGGCTGCGCGGCGTGCGCCGGCCGCTGGCCGTGTGCGCTTCGCTCGGCCGGCTGCCGTTCGCCGCGGGCGGCGTGCAGCTGCTGTGGTCCAACATGGCATTGCACTGGATGGACGAGCCGCGCGCGGCGCTCGCCGAGTTCCACCGCGTGCTCGCCCCAGAGGGGCTGCTGATGTTCAGTACGCTGGGCCCCGATACGCTCAAGGAACTGCGCGCCGCGGCGGGAGACGCCCGCGTGCACCGCTTCGCCGACATGCACGACCTCGGCGACTGGCTGGTGGCGGCGGGCTTCTCGGCGCCGGTGATGGACATGGAGACCCTCACGCTCGAGTTTCGCGACGTCCCGGCGCTGCTCTCCGACCTGCGCGCGAGCGGGCAGACCAGCGCGCGCGCCGATCGCTCGCGCGGCCTTGCCGGCAAGCGCCTGCACGCCACGCTCGCACTGGCGGGCAGCCGCGCCACCTGCGAGGTGGTCTACGGCCACGCCTGGAAAGGCGCGCCGCGGCGCAGCGCCGACGGACGCAGCATCGTGCAGTTCGACAGGCTGCCGCGCTAGACGAAATTCTGTTATTGTTTCGCCGCATTTTTCGCTCTGCAAGTCGAGAGAATTCGTGACGGCGTTGAGCATCGAATCGCAGCGCCGCGCGCCGGTTTCGGCGCCGAGCTCGGGAAAAGTTTGCAAAGCTGATCGGGGAAGGGGCACTGATGCTGAGGAAGCTGGGTTTGGGCGCGCTGGGGTTGGCACTGTGCGGGCTGGCGACGGCCGCGGAGTGGAACCTGCAGCCGGCCGCCTCGAAGTTGGCGGCGGACATTCATTGGCTGCACGAGGCGGTCATGGTGCTGGTCCTCGTGCTGTTCGTGGCCGTGTTCGGCTGCATGTTCTGGTCCTGCTACGCGCACCGCAAGTCGGTTCGCCACAAGGCGGCGAATTTTCACCAGCATCTCGGCGTGGAGATCGCCTGGACGGCGATCCCGCTGATCATCCTCGTGATCATCGCCTGGCCCGTCACCAAGAGCGTGATCGCTCAGCAAGACACCTCCAATGCCGACAATGCCGTCAAGGTCATCAGCTTCGTCTCGACGCGGTCGACCTCGCGCGAACAGGTCAAGTGATAAAATTCGCACCTACTCCAGCCTGAACCGCTGGGCCGGCCACCCCTCGCAACCATGTCCGTTGGGCTACACCCGAGTCATAGCGCCGCGCAACCGCGCTTCCTGATACGCAGGATGAGGGCGTTTTACGCGCTGACCAAGCCGCGGGTGGTGTCGTTGATCGTTTTCACCGCGGTGATCGGCATGTTCCTCGCCACGCCCGGCATGGTTCCGGTGCAGATCCTCCTCGCTGCAACGCTGGGAATCGCCTCGGTGGCGGGCGCCGCGGCTGCCGTGAATTGCCTGGTCGAGCAGAAGATCGACGCGGTCATGCAGCGCACGCGTGCGCGGCCTTTGCCGCGCGGCGAGCTGTCGTCGCTCCAGACCCTGGTGTTCGCGGGCATGTTGGGCGGCCTCGGCCTTTGGGTGCTGGTGCATTTCGTAAACCCGCTCACGATGTGGCTCACGCTCGCCACGTTCGTCGGCTATGCGGTGGTCTACACCGTGATCCTGAAGCCGCTCACGCCGCAGAACATCGTCATCGGCGGCGCCTCGGGCGCCATGCCACCGGTGCTGGGCTGGGCGGCGGTCACCGGCGAGGTGACCACCGAGGCGATGCTGCTGTTCCTCATCATCTTTGCCTGGACGCCGCCGCATTTCTGGGCGCTGGCCCTGTACCGGACCGAGGAGTACGCGAAGGCCGGTCTGCCGATGCTGCCGGTCACTCATGGCAGGCGCCACACCCAACTGCAGGTGCTGCTCTACACGCTGATCCTGCTCGGTGTGTCGCTGCTGCCGTTCGCGATCCGCATGAGCGGCTGGCTGTATCTTGCCGCGGCCTGCGTGCTTGGTGCGATTTTCATCGGCTACGCGATCGCGTTGTACGCGCGCTACAGCGACCGCCTCGCCCAGCGCGCTTTCCGTTATTCGATTGTCTATCTCTCGCTGCTGTTCGCGGCGCTGCTGGTCGACCACTACCTGGTGCATGAATTTGTTATTATTGTTCCCGGGTAAGCTAGGTGTAATGCTTCACTCGTGCTCTTCAATGGAATTGCGTCTGGGGGTCTAATCCGCGCATGGCTATAGCAATAGTAGTGATATTGTTGGTCGTCGGCTCTGTCCTTTTTCACCTCCTGAGCCCGTGGTATTTCACACCGATCGCCTCCAATTGGGGCACGATCGACGACACGATCAGCCTCACGTTCTGGGTCACGGGGGCCGTCTTCGTCGCCGTCAATTTGTTTATGGCTTATTGCGTGATCCGCTACCGTCGGCGGAAGGGGAGCCGGGCGGAGTACGAACCCGAGAATAAAAAGCTGGAGGCGTGGCTCGTCGGATTGACTACGGTGGGAGTCATCGCCCTGTTGGCCCCCGGTTTGTTTGTATGGGCGAATTTCGTCAACGTCCCGCAAGACGCGGCGGTGTTTGAGGCCGTGGGCAAGCAGTGGTACTGGAGCTATCGCTTCCCCGGGGCGGACGGCAAGCTGGGTACCGTCGATGCCCGGTACGTCAGCGATAAAAACCCGTTTGGGTTGAATCCCGACGACCCCAACGGACAGGATGACGTCCTGGTAGCAAGCCCGGAGGTACATCTCCCCATCGGCAAGCCAGTCAAGGCGCTGCTGCGTTCTATAGACGTCCTGCACGACTTCACGGTGGCACAGTTCCGGGTCAAGATGGATCTGGTGCCGGGCCTGGTCACCTATATCTGGTTCAACCCCACCCGAATCGGGAAATTCGACCTCCTCTGCGAAGAATTATGTGGCGTTGCACATTTCACCATGCGTGGCAAAGTCATCGTGGAAGAAGAGCGCGCGTTTCAGGCGTGGTTAAGCGGCTATCCGACGTTCGCGCAAACCTCGGCGCAAGCAGCCGGCGATGCTGCCGCGGGCAGACAACTCTATGCAGTGTGTGGTGCCTGTCATGGCTTGCAAGCGGAGGGTAATCCTGCGCTGCATGCGCCGAAATTGAGCGGGCAAGGAGAGTGGTACCTGCACCGGCAATTGAAATACTTCAAGCAAGGCGCCCGGGGGACACACGCCCAGGATGTCTTTGGCAAAATGATGGCGCCGATGGCGGCGACGCTGGGTGATGACACCGCCATCGATAATGTCAGCGCTTATATCAAGACGCTGCCGGATAATCCCGCCCCGGCCACGGTGAAGGGCAATGCGAACAACGGTCAAAGGCCATATGTGACCTGCGCCGTTTGTCACGGTGCTGATGGGCTGGGCCTTCAGGCAACCAATGCCCCACGGCTGAAGGGTATGAGCGATTGGTATCTGGTCACTCAATTGAAAAATTTCAAACAGGGCGTTCGCGGCACCCATCCGCAAGACATGTACGGCCCCCAGATGGCGTTGATGTCCGAAATTCTGCCCGACGACCGGGCAATCAATGACCTCGTTGCCTACATCAATACCTTGCGATGACGGGCCGGCCTGATTAGCGAAGAGGAGATTTTGATGGATTACGTTGCGCACGACGCATCGGCTTTCGCCCCACCTGCCGAAGTCGAAGAGATGGAGCTTTACCATCCGAAAACTTTTATCGGCAAGTACATCTGGAGCCAGGATGCCAAAGTCATCGCCGTCCAGTACGCGATCACCGCGATCGGCATAGGGTTGGTGGCGTTGGTGTTGTCGGGATTGATGCGGTTGCAACTGGGTTTCCCGAACAGCTTCCATTTT
>JBGQFF010000074.1:0-12857 GCA_041496745.1 Gammaproteobacteria bacterium | reverse complement strand
GAGATCAGCGCGCGCCGCACGCCCGCCTTTTTCAGGATCGCGATCGCCTCCTTCGGCGGCAGCACCTCCCAGGCGTCGTGGCTGTAGTGCAGGTGTGCGTCGAAGATCGGCAGGTCGGCGCCCGCCGCGGCGAGCGGCGCCGCCAGCACCAGTCCGGCGACAAGCTTACGCATCCCCCACCTCCCGCGTGGCGGGCAGGCTGAAACGGAAAGTCGCGCCCTGCCCGCGCGCCGATTCTACCCACATCCATCCGCCATGCCGGCGCACCAGGCGGCGGCAGGCCGGCAGCTGAATGGCGCCGGAGAAAGCGTGGAAGATGGCGTGATGCTGCGCCGGGTCGATGCCCACGCCGTTGTCGCGCACCTCGAACAGCCATTGCCGGCCGACGGGGCGCGCCGAAACGTGGATGCGCGGCGGCTCGGCGCCGCGGTGGCGCACCGCGTTGGCGATCAGCGTGCGCAGCACCTGCCGCAGCTGGTCCGGGTCGGCGCGCACCACAGGCAGCGAGCCGGAAGTCAGCTCCACGCCCGCGAAGTCCGGGCGCAGCCCCTCCAGCAGCTGCTCGCAGTCGGTGCGCCGCGGACGGCGCCAGGCGAGGCTCGCGCGCGCGAGGTTCAGCAGGGCCTGCAACTGGCGCACGTCAGGCGAGCGAGGCGCGCCGCTCGAGCGCTAGCCCGCCGATGCCGCCGCCCACGATCGCTATGTGCATCTTCGGATTGTAGGGCCTGGGCTAGACTCGCGGCATGGCCGAGGTTTCGCTGGGCGATATAAGGGCGGCCGCCGCGCGCATCGCCGGCGCGGTGGAGCGCACGCCTTGCCTTCGCAGCCGCACCCTGTCGGCGCTCACCGGCTGCGAGCTGTGGCTCAAATTCGAGAACCTGCAGTTCACCGCCTCGTTCAAGGAGCGTGGCGCGCTCAACAAGCTGCTGACCCTCGCGGAGAGCGAGCGCCGGCGCGGGGTCATCGCCATGAGCGCCGGCAACCACGCGCAGGGCGTCGCCTACCACGCGGCGCGCCTGGGCGTGCGCGCGGTGATCGTGATGCCGCGCGGCACCCCGAACAACAAGGTGAAGAGCACGCAGGTGCACGGCGCCGAGGTGATTCTCGAAGGCGACACGCTCGCCGAGGCGGCGGCGCACGCGCACGCGCTCGCCGCGCGCGAGGGCCTTACCTTCATCCATCCCTACGACGACGCCGCGGTGATCGCCGGCCAGGGCACGGTGGGCCTCGAGATGCTCGAGGAGGTGGCCGACCTCGACGTGCTGGTGGTGCCGATCGGCGGCGGCGGGCTCATTTCGGGCATCGCCACTGCGGCGAAGGGCCTGCGCCCGGAAGTGCACGTGCTTGGCGTGGAATCGAAGACCTGGAGCGCCATGTACCAGCGCCTGAATGGCCTGCCGGTGCAGGTGGGCGGCGACACCATCGCCGAGGGCATGGCGGTGCGCGACGTGGGCGAGCAGACCCTGGAGATCTGCCGCCGCCTGGTGGACGAGGTGCTGCTGGTGGAGGAGGAAACCATCGAGCGCGCCATCGTCGCCCTGATCGAGATCGAGAAGACGGTGGCCGAAGGCGCGGGCGCGGCGGGCCTCGCGGCCCTGCTCGCCCACCCGCAGCGCTTCGCCGGCAAGTGCGTCGGCGTGCCGGTCTGCGGCGGCAACATCGATTCGCGGCTGCTCTCGGCGGTGCTGATGCGCGGCCTGGTGCGCGACGGGCGCCTGGTGCGGCTGCGCGTGCGCATGACCGACGTGTCGGGGAGCCTGGCGAAGGTCGCCGCCCTGATCGGCGATGCCGGAGGCAACATCGTGGAGGTGCAGCACCAGCGCGTGTTCGGCACCGCGTCGGTGAAGACCCCGGAGGTGGAGTTCGTGGTGGAGACGCGCGACCGGGAGCACACGCGCGCGATCGCGGCGCACCTGGGCGCGCACGGAGCGCGCGTGGAGCTGGACGATTAGCCCGCGGGCTCGGAGATCTCGACCAGGTTGAGGTCGGGGTCGCGCACGTACACCGAGCGCAGTTTCGAGACGGCACCGGTCTTCATCACCGGGCCCTCGAGGATCGGCACGTTCTTCGCCTGCAGGCGCTTCACCACCTCGTCGAGCGGCACGCAAGCGATGAAGCACAGGTCCAGGCTGCCCGGCACCGCGACGTGCGCGCGCGGGTTGAACTCCCTGCCCCACTCGTGCAGGTTGATCTTCTGGCCGCCGAACTTGAGCGCCAGGCGCTGCTCGGTCGGGGTGTGGAACTTCTCCAGCTTCATCCCCAGCACTTCGGTGTAGAAGCGCACGCAGCCCGCGAGGTCGCGGGTAGTCAGGACAATGTGGTCGACATGGTCGATCATTTGCGCTTCAGCAGGCGCAGCGGGTTGTATTCGAGGACCGTTTCGCCGCGCTGGTTGACCACCTTGTTGTTGAAGCGCACCAGGCCGCGGTCGCCCTTGGAGGTGAGGCGCGCCTCGGTGACTTCGACTTCGACGTGGATGGTGTCGCCGATCACGGTAGGCCCCTTGATGTCGAGCGTGGCGTTGAGGAACGCGAGCCCGGTGTCCTGCATCGAGGGCAGCAGCAGCCCTTCGGCGAAGGAGTAGACCAGCGCGCCGGGCACCGCACGGCCCTTGATGGCGCGCTTGGCATCGTCCTCGACCGCGAACAGCTCCTCGGTGAGCCAGGTCAGGTTGACGAAGTTCGCCAGGTCGGCTTCCGCGATGGTGCGGCGGTGGGTGCGGAAGCGCAAACCGACCTTGAGGTCCTCGTAGCAGAAGCCGCGGCCGATGGGGTGGACGTTGTCGCTCATTTCTTCTCGAAGTGCGAGCGCGCCTTGTTGAAAGCGTCGTGCATGTTGCGCCACGCTTGGTCGGCGCCCTTCATCATGTCCTGCCAGGCGTCGGTCGAGGCGCCCTGCAGGAGCTTCAGCTGGTACATCGCCTCATCCCGGCGGCCTTGCAGCGTCTTGAGCTGCTTCTCGTACTCCGCCTTCATCGTGGCCTGCGCTCCCTGCGCCTTGGCTTCCCACTTCTTCGACTCGGCGTTCCACTGGTCGAGCTGTTTCTTCAGTTTCTCCACGTACTCGTCGCGTTTGATCATGGCCTGCTCCTTTCGGTTGGTCCTTCAGGATGCCAACACCAGCGCCAATGCGACGGCGCCGGGAACTGCCTGTACCCACAGGATCCGCCTGCTGACGCTCCAGGCGCCGTACACCCCGGCCACGATCACGCAGCCGAGGAAAAAAATCTTGATGTGCTGGCCCGCGCTGCCGAGGACCAGGCCCCAGACCAGGCCGGCGACGAGGAAGCCGTTGTACAGGCCCTGGTTGGCGGCGAGCACCTTCGTGGTTTGCGCCTTCTCGGGCGTGTTGCGGAACACTTTCAGCCCGAGCGGCCTGGTCCAGAGGAACATCTCCAGCACCAGGAAAACCAGGTGCAGCAGCGCCACCAGGCCCACCAGCACGTCGGCGAGCATCCTCATGCGTTGTCCCTGTCAGGCGACATCTTCGCGCCTGACGCCTTCGCATTCAAGGACGAAATCTGCGCCGAAGGCCTTGCCGGGCGTCTGGAAGCCGGGCGAAACATTGCCTGCGAGCACCTGCTTCACCGCGGCCAATGCCGCGCGCGTCGTCCAGACGAGGCCCGCCTCGGGGCCGTGCAGGCGCGAGACCGTGCTGCGTCCCTGCTCATCGGCGACTTCGCCCCACACGTGCGTGACCGTCTGCGCGCGCGCCTCGGCCGATGGGCCGGGGCGCACCCCGCGCTTGAGCAGCGCGCGCAACGGCGCGAAGCGCAACAGCGGCCGCAGGGTCTTGAGCAAGCCCAATTGCTTCCTCATCGCCGCCGGCAGCACCATGTAGACCTCGATCTCGGGAATGCCGGTGCTGTAGTACGCGGTAAACACGTCGCCCCAGGTCATGCGCATCGCCTCGACCGGGCCTTGGCCGAAGTCGATCGTGCGCGTCTTCACGGCGCGCTCCGGCACCACCAGCTTGCCGCCGCGGCGCACGCGGTCGCCGAAGGGAAGCAGCTCGATCATCGTGCGCTGCGTTCCCGGCGGCAGCCCCGCCCGCCCGATGCTGTGGAACGCGAGCGTGAGGCGGGTCGCGGAGGGCAGGCGGCGCTTCAGGTGCACGGCCAGGCAATCGGTCGGCACCACGTCGAAGCCTACCGCCGGCAGCAGCATGACCTTGCGCGCCTTCGCTTCGGCATCGCGCGCGGCGAGCGCTTCGAACACCGGGATTTCGCCGGTCAGGTCGAGGTAGTGGACGCCCGCGCGCAGGCAGGCGTCGGCCATCGGCTTCGAGGTGAACTTGTACGGGCCTGCGCAATGCAGGACGACGGGCACGTCGCGCAGCGCCCGGTCCAGCGCGGGCGCGTCGTCCAGCGCGCAGACGCGGAATTCGACGCCCAACTGCTTCGCCAGCGGCTCGAGCCTGGACGCATCCCGCCCGGCAAGAATCGGTTTGAGCCCCTGGCTCACCGCCAGGCGTGCGGCCGCCTCTCCGACGTAGCCGTTTGCGCCGTAAAGCAGGAAGCTCATCGCATTGCCTCGCGAAGCTGCGTCGGCCGCTGCACGCGCCCGAACCTTGCGGCGACCAGCAGCGAAGTCCCCGCGACCAGCGCATCCAGCGCGCAGTAGAACGCGCCCGCGGCGCCCGGCGGGTTGGTGGTCACCAGCCCCAGCAGCGGAACCTCGCGCGCCCAACTCCAGTTCCCCAGCCAGGTGCCGCCGAGCTCGAGCGCGAGCGACAGCAGGAAGGTGCTCGCGTAAAGGCGCCGCTGCGCCGGCACGGCGAGCGCGGCGCCGGCGAGCACCAGGCAGAGCAGGACGCCGAAGGTGTCGAGGCCGGCGGCGGCGGCGGCGAGCGCATAGATTGCCGCGCCGCCGATGACGGCACGCGCGGCCGCCTCCGGCATGCGCCGCGCCAGCACCAGCCCGAGCACCAGCATCAGCGCGTGCCCGGGCGGCACATAGAGCGGGATGTTGCCCAGGCGGTAGGTGTAAAGGCCCCAGCCGAGCGAGAGGAACATCTCCCCGGCGGTGGCGATCACCACGCAGGCCATCAGCGCGCGCCGCTCCTGCGCGCTCACGCGGCCGAGCAGCCAGGACAGCAGGGCCCAGAGGCACAGCCCGGCCGCCGCCTGGCCGGCGAGTTCGCTGTGCGCGTCCGCGACGAGGGCGGCCGCCAGCGCCGCGACGATGAGCGCGATTTGAGGCAGCCGGATGCCGGAGGCTGTCATGGCTTGCCGTGCCGCAAGTGAAACTTGTGCAGGGAGCGGTGCACGACCGGCGCGAAAATCAGGCCGGCGACGAGGATCAGCACCAGGCCGCAGTACAGCGCATACAGGCCGGCGAACAGCTTGCCGCCGAAGCTGAGAGGCGCGTTCACCGGGCCCATCCCCGCCATCAGCATGGCGGAGTTGAGGAACGCGTCGATCCAGTTCAGCCCTTCCAGCCAGCGATAGCCCAGCATGCCGAGCGCGAGCGAAAACAGGACCAGCAAAGCGCCTGCGACGAAGCTTTGCAGCAGGCGCGCAACGAATGCCCGGCGCGGCAGCAGGGGCTCGGAGGTGTGCTCGAACATGCTAGTAGGACTTCGGCAGCCCGAGCACGCGCTCGGCGATGAAGCACAGGATCATCTGCGGGCTCACCGGCGCGATGCGCCCTACGAGCGACTCCCTGAGGTAGCGCTCGACGTGGTATTCCTTGGCGTAGCCGTAGCCGCCGTGGGTCATCACCGCCTGCTGGCAGGCGTCGAAACACGCTTCCGCCGCGAGATATTTCGACGCGTTCGCCTCCGCGCCGCAGCTCTTGCCCTGGTCGTAGAGCCAGGCCGCCTTGAACACCATCAGGTTGGCCGCCTCCAGCGCCATCCAGTTGGCCGCCAGCGGATGCTGGATGCCCTGATTCTTGCCGATCGGCCGGTCGAACACGATGCGCTCGTTGGCGTATTTCGCCGCGCGCTGCACCGCGCAGCGCCCCAGGCCCACGCATTCCGCGGCGATGAGGATGCGCTCCGGGTTCATGCCGTGCAGGAGGTACTCGAAGCCCTTGCCCTCCTCGCCGATGCGGTCGGCCTCCGGCACCGGCAGGCCGTCGAAGAACACCTGGTTGGAATCCACCGCTTTGCGGCCCATCTTCTCGATCTCGCGCACCTCGATGTGCTGGCGGTCGAAATCGGTGTAGAAGAGCGTGAGGCCGGCTGGGGCCTGCGTGAGCAGCAACACCTTCTCGGCCACTTGCGCGGTGGAGATCCAGACTTTCTGCCCGGAGACGATGTAGCCGCCGCCTTCTTTGCGCGCCATGGTCTTGATCTTGCGCGTATTGAGCCCCGCATCGGGCTCGGTGACCGCAAAGCAGGCGCGCTCCTTGCCGCGGATCAGCCCGGGCAACATGCGCTTTTTCTGCTCGTCGTTGCCGAACACCACCACCGGGTTCAAGCCGAAGATGTTCATGTGCACGGCGGACGCGCCCGAGAACCCGGCCCCCGATTCGGCGATCGCCTGCATCATCACCGCCGCCTCCGTGATGCCGAGGCCCGCGCCGCCGTATTCCTCGGGCATGGCGACGCCGAGCCAGCCGTCCCTGGCGAGCGCCTGGTGCAGCTCCGCCGGGAAGCCGCCCTCCTTGTCCTTCTTCAGCCAGTAGTCGTCGCCGAAGCGCGCGCAGATTTTCGCGATCGCCTCGCGCATCGCTTCCTGTTCAGGGGTAAACGCGAAATTCATATGCACGTAGGGTGGGCCTTGGCCCACCATTATGTGGGCCGTTGGCCCACCTTACCCGAGCTTAACCGAGCCCGAGCGCACGAGGTCGGCGATTTCGCCGTCGTCGAAGCCCAGTTCCACCAGCACTTCGCGCGTGTGCTCCCCCAGCCGGGGCACGCCGCGGCGGATCGCGCCGCCGCGCGCGCCGTTGGCGTGCACCGGGAAGGAAGCGAACTTTTCGCCGCTGACTGTCGTCGCGTTCCTGCGCTCGACATTCTGCGGCAGCTCGGCGGCTTGCGCGGCCGTAAGGCACAGGTCCACCGGCACGTCGTTTTCCTCCAGCAGCCGCACCCAATCCTGCGCGGTTCGCTCGCGCATCACTTGCGCCAGTTTCTGCGACAGCGCATCGCCGTTCGCGCGGCGCCTGGCATCGGTGGCGAACTCCTCCCGCGCCAGCTGCGGGGCGAGGCTGACGAAATTGTTCCAGAAATGCTCTTCCAGGATGCCCAGCGTCAGCCGCTTGCCGTCTTTGGTCTCGAACACGTCGTTCACCGGAAAAATGTGCGCGCGCGGGTCCGCGTCGTACGACAAGCTGTGGCGCATCGCCGACCAGAAGAACGCCGCCTCGAACAGGGAAAGGTCCAGCTGCGCGCCGCGCCCGGTGCGGTTCCTCTCGGCGAGCGCGGCGAGCAGCGCCGTGGCGGCAAACGAACCGCCGGCCATGTCGGCGATCGCCAGCGACGAGCGCGCGGGCGGCTTGAGCCACTGGCCCGGAAAAGCCAGCCCGCCCGCCGCGGCGACGTAATTCACGTCGTGCCCAGGGCGCCCGCGCCAGGGACCCGTCTGCCCGTAGCCGGAGATCGAGCAGTGGATCAGCTTGGCGTTCACGCGGCTCAAGGCCTCGTAGTCGATGCCGAGACGCTTCGCCACGCCCGGCCGAAAACCTTCGAGCACGAAATCCGCCCCCCGCACCAGCCGCTCGACCACCTGGCGCGCCTCGGGCGCCTTCAGGTTGATCGCGATGCTGCGCTTGTTGCGGTTCTCGGTGCGGAACTGCGGCGGGATGTAGCTGCGTCCCGGGTCGCCCGTCAGCGACTCGACCTTGACCACCTCCGCGCCCAGGTCGGCGAGGATCGCCGAGGCGAAAGGCCCCGGGATGAACATGGCGAAATCGACGACCGTCAACCCCGCGAGCGGCTGCCAGGGCTCGGCCATCTACGGCTTCCGGCGCGCCGGGTTCTCCTCGTACGGCGGCGCATAGATCACCATGACTTTCGCGCGCTCGCTGGTGGCGAAGAGCAGGTGCGGCATGTCGGCGGGGAAAAAGCACGCCTCGCCCGGCGCCATCTCGAACTTCTCGCCGCCCACCTCCACGTGCGCGCTGCCTTCAAGCAGGTAGCAGGCCTGCTCGATGCCGGGATGCAGGTGCGGCAGCGCACCCTTGCCGCGCTCCACCTCGCCGATCAGCATCTCCACCTGCTTCGCGCCCACCGTGTCCCTGCCGATCATGCGGGTGTTCTTCGTGCCGGTGTGGTTGGCGGGCGAGTAAGGCGTGAGCTCCGACTGCCGGACCAGGTAGCGTGATTTCATGACCTGTATTGTAGGGTGGGCCAGTGGCCCACCCTACGCCGTCGGATCGATCCAGTTGTGCAGCGCGATGCCGCGGCCGATGCCGCCCGCGGCGCCGGTCACCGGCGCGGTGTCATTCTGCAGCAGCAACGCGCGCTTCCGCGCTCGCCGCGCGGCCGCGGCCGACCAGCAGCATGTAGGCGGTGGGGATCACGTACAGCGTGAACAGCGTGCCGACGAGCAGCCCGCCGACGATCACCCAGCCGATCGGCTGGCGCGCTTCGGCGCCCGCTCCCTTGGC
This sequence comes from Gammaproteobacteria bacterium, assembly GCA_041496745.1. Lineage (GTDB taxonomy): Bacteria > Pseudomonadota > Gammaproteobacteria > Burkholderiales > SG8-39 > JAABQT01. Next base: position 4,299 of record JBGQFF010000074.1, on the reverse strand, counting down.
CAGGGCGAGCGGCAGCGCGCCGAGCACCATCGCGCCGGTGGTCATCAGGATCGGGCGCAGCCGCAGCGTGGCCGCCTCCACCACCGCTGGCGTGATTGCCATCCCGCGGCTGCGCAGCTGGTTGGCGAATTCCACGATCAGGATGCCGTGCTTGGTGATCAGGCCGATCAGCATCACCAGCCCGATCTGCGAATACACGTTCAGCGTGCTGCCGGTGAGCTTGAGCGCGAGCAGCGCCCCGGTCATGGCGAGCGGCACGGTGAGCATGATGACCAAGGGCGAGACGAAGCTCTCGAACTGCGCGGCCAGCACCAGGTAGATGAAGGCGAGCGCCAGCACGAAGGTCAGCCACAGCGCGGCGCCGGACTCGCGGAACTCGCGCGAGGGGCCGTCGAGCTGCACGCGCGCGCTCGGGTCCAGGGTTTCCTTCGCCGCCGCGTCGAGGACTTCCAGCGCCTCGCCGAGCGTGTAGCCCGGGGCGATGTTCGCCGAAAGCACGGTGGCGCGCAGCCGGTTGAAGTGGTTCAGTTCCTTCGGCCCCACGGTCTCGCGCACCTTCACCAGGTTGGAGAGCTGCACCAGGCGGCCGTCCCGCGCGCGCACGAAGATCGAGGTGAGGTCCGCGGGCGTGTTGCGGTCCTTGGCTTCCAGCTGCACGATCACGTCGTACTGCTTGCCCTCGCGCTTGAAGCGCGTCACCTGGCGCCCGCCGAGCAGCGTCTCCAGCGTGCGGCCGATGGTCTCCACGTCGATGCCGAGCGCCGCCGCTTTCTCGCGGTCGATGTCCACGGCGAGCTGCGGCTTGTTCAGGCGCAGGTCGGTGTCGGGGTTGGCGAGCACCTTCGATTCGCGCGCCTTCTCCAGCAGCTTGTTGGTCATGCGCTCCAGGTCCTCGTAGGAGTTCGCCTGCACCACGAACTGCACCGGCGGGTTGCGGAAGCTCTGGCCGAGCGAGGGTGGGTTGACCGGGAAGGCGGACACGCCGGGCAGCGCGGCGAACAGTTTCGGCCCCAGCTCGGCGGTGATCTCCTGCGACTTGCGCGTCCTCTCCTCCCAGGGCGCGAGCTGGGTGAAGCCGATGCCGAAATTGACCGGGTTGGGGCGCTCCAGGCCCGGCGCCACCGCGGTGAAGTAGGTCCTGATCTCGGGTATCTGCGCCAACATCTTCTCCACCTCGCGCATGTAACCGTCGGTGTAGTCCATCGACGCGCCTTCCGGCGCGATCACCAGCGTGATGAAGAAGCCGCGGTCCTCCTGCGGCGAGAGCTCGGACTTGAGCGACTGGTACAGCAGCGCCGCCGCGCCGATCACCAGCGCGAACACCAGCAGCACGCCCCACCACCAGGACAGCACGAAAGCCAGCGACCGTCGATAGCCGCTGGTCATGCCGGCGAAGAACCGCTCCATCAGCCGGTAGGCGCGGCCGTGCGACTCGTGCGCCTTGAGGATGCGCGAGCACATCATCGGCGTGAGCGTGAGCGCGACGATGCCCGACACCACCACCGCCGCCGCCACCGTGAGCGCGAATTCGGTGAACAGCCGCCCGGTGTTGCCGGTCATGAAGCCCAGCGGCGCGAATACGGCGGTGAGCGTGAGCGACATCGCCACCACGGCGAAGGCGATCTCGCGCGAGCCGTCGATCGAGGCCTGGCGCGGGCTCTTGCCCATCTCCACGTGGCGATGGCAGTTCTCCAGCACCACGATGGCGTCGTCCACCACCAGGCCGATGGCCAGCACCAGGCCGAGCAGCGTCAGCACGTTGACCGAGAAGCCCATCAGCCAGAGGAAGAAGAACGCGCCGACGAGCGCCACCGGGATGGTGACGAAGGGGATCAGGGTCGAGCGCACCGAGCGCAGGAACACGAAAATCACCAGCACCACCAGCGCCACCGCCTCCAGCATGGTGCGGTACACCGCCTCGATGGAGCGGTCGATGAACACCGAGGAATCGAAAGCCACCGCGAGGCCCATGCCCTCAGGCAGCGTCTTCTGCAGCAGCGCCATCTCCGCCTTCACCGCGCTCGCCACCGACAGCGTGTTGGCGGTGGACTGCTTCACCACGCCCAGCCCCACCGCCGGGTTGCCGTTCACGCGCACGACGTTCCTCTCGTCCAGCGCCCCCAGGCGCGCGTAGCCGACGTCGCGCAGCCGCACCGGGTAGCCGCGGCTCTCGGTGAGGATCATGTCGTTGAACTGCGCATCGGTCCTCAGGTCGGCCTCGGTCAGCACCGTGAACTCGCGCTGCGAGGATTCGATGCGCCCCGAGGGAATCTCGACGTTCTGGCGCCGCAGCGCGCCTTCCACGTCCTGCGGCGTGAGGCCGTAGGCGGCGAGCCGTTCGCGGTCGAGCCACAGCCGCATGGCGTAGCGCCGCTCGCCGCCGATGATCACCGAGGCCACGCCGGGCAGGGTCTTCAGCCGGTCGGCGACATAGCGGTCGGCGTAATCCGAGATGGCGAGCGCGGGGTGCCGCTCCGAGGAAAGCCGCAGCCAGATGATGGCCTGCGCGTCGGCCTCGATCTTCGACACCACCGATTCGTCCGCGGCGTCGGGCAGGAGGGCGCGCACCCGCGCCACGCGGTCGCGCACGTCGTTGGCGGCCGCATCCACGTTGCGCTCGAGCACGAACTCCACCGTGATGCTGCTCACCTCCTCGCGCGACACCGACTTGATCGAGCGCACGCCCTCGATGCCGGAGAGCGAATCCTCCAGCGGCTGCGTGATCTGCGATTCGATGACCTGGGGACTGGCGCCCTTGTACACCGTGCGCACCGAAACCACGGGCGTGTCGATCTTCGGGTACTCGCGCACCGTGAGGCGCTGGAAGGAGATCACGCCGAGCAGCATGATCATCAGGCTCATCACCGTCGCGAAAACCGGGCGCTTGATGCAGAACTCAGGAAGTTGCATGCGTCGTAGGGTGGGCCATGGCCCACCCTACCCTTTCTTGTCCGGCGCCGCCGCGGCCGGCTTGGGCGCCCCTTCCATCACCACGACCGGCGAGCCCGGCCCGATCCTCTGGTTGCCCTCGGTGACCACCAGGTCGCCGGCGGCGAGGCCATTGACGATCTCCACCTCGCCCACCTTGCGCAGGCCGGTCTGCACCTTCACCAGGTCGGCGCGGCCGCCCGCGATGCGGAACAGGAAGCTGTCCTGGCCGCGCGGCACGATGGCGGCCTCCGGCACCCACACCGCCTTTTCGCGCACGCCGAGCTGCACCTGCACGCGCGCGAACATGCCGGGGCGCAGCTTCAGGTCCGGGTTGGCGACGCGCGCGCGCACCAGCACCGTGCGCGTCGCCTCGTCCACCGCGGGCTCGAGAGCGAACACGGCGCCGCCGAAATTCTGCTCGCCGTAGGCGTCGAGCTGGACGCGCACGCCCTGGCCGGGCTTGAGCTTGCCGACGTAGCTCTCCGGCACGCGGAAATCCAGCTTCAGCTGGTCGATCTTCTCCAGCCGCACGACGTCGGTGCCGGCGGCGACGTAGGCGCCCTCGCTCACCTGGCGCAGCCCCATCACGCCGGGGAAAGCGGCGCGGATCTCGGTCTTGGCGAGCTTTGCCTCGTCCTCGCGCTGCTTGGCGAGGGCGCGCAGGTAGTTGGCGCGCTGCTCATCCAGCGCCTGCTGCGCGATGAAGCCTTTCTTGTGCATGTCCTCGGCGCGCTCCAGGCGCTGCTGGTCGAGGCCCGCCTGCGCCTTGCTCGAGGCGAGCACGGCGGCGAGCTCGCTCTGGTCGAGCCGCAGCAGCACGGCGCCGCGCTGCACGTTCTGGCCCTCGTTGAAGCGGATCTCGGCGATGCGCCCGGCGATCTCCGGGCGGATGGTGACCGCCTCGTCGGCGCGCAACGTGCCCACGGCGGTGGCTTCGTCGACCGCGGGCGCGAGCTTTGCCGCGACGGCCTTGACCGGCGTCGGCGGCGCGGCTGTCTGCTGGGAAACTGCTGCCGCGGGCGCCAGCGCGAGCAGCGCCACGACGAGAGAACGCATGCGCGCAGTTTACTCGATCCGCATTGACCCGAGATAGCGCCGGCGCGAAAGGCGCATCAGCCCTTGCCCGCCTGCGCGCGCTTGTTCTCCACGCGCTGCCGCGCCTTCTCCACGTCCACCACGAAGCGCACGTGCACGCCCGAACCGCACTCCTCCATCTCGTCGCGCACGCTGAAGGCGCAGCGCACGCGGCGCCCATCCACCGCGGTGACCGCGTACTCGATGGTGACGCGCATGCCGCGCGGCGTGGCGGCGAGGTGGTCGATGGTGACGTGGGTGCCCACCGTGTCCTCGCCGGGATCGAGGTAGCCG
>JBGQFF010000073.1:0-12879 GCA_041496745.1 Gammaproteobacteria bacterium | reverse complement strand
TGATTCGCCACGAGGGCAACTACCTGTACGCGGAGTTCAGCTCGAAGCTGCTGGGCTTCTGCGACGACGTCGAATTCACCTACGACGAGAAGGCCGGCCTGCTGCACGTGCGCTCCGCCTCGCGCCTCGGGCGGCGCGACTACGGCGTCAACCGCGCGCGCGTCGAAGCCCTGCGCTCACGCATCGAAGGCCGCATCAAGGCCTGAACATCGGGGTCGGAGCCCGATTTCCGACGCCGATTTCCGAGACTACAATATCCGCGGTCGCCCACTCGCCACGGAGGTTGCCATGACCGCCGTACTGCGCCTGCTGCTGCTGTCGCTGGTGTTCGCCGCCGCGCCGGCCGTTTCCCAGGACAAGCCGAAGGACGAGGCCGAGGAAACGCTCTCGGCGGTGGTGCAGGTGAGGGCGAAGATCCTGCCCAACGCGCGCAGCCTCGCCACCCTCGGAGCGCTGCGCCGGGGTTCGGGCGTGCTGGTGCGCGAGGGCTACGTGCTCACCATCGGCTACCTGGTGATCGAAGCCGAGTCAATCGAAGTCGTCGCGGCGGACGGCAAGGCGGTGCCCGCCACGCTCGCCGGCTACGACCACGCCAGCGGCTTCGGCCTGCTCAAGCTGGTCGGGCCGCTCTCCGGCAGGCCGCTGCCGCTCGGCGACTCGGCGGCGCTCGAAGAGCGCGAGCCGGCGATGATCGCGACCCACGGCGGGCGCGAAGGGGTCAGCCTGGTGTACGTCGTGTCGCGGCGGCCGTTCTCCGGCAGCTGGGAGTACCAGCTCGATTCCGCGATCTACACCTACCCGCCGGTGCAGAACTGGTCGGGCGCTGCGCTGATCGGCGCCAGGGGCGAGCTGCTCGGCATCGGCTCGCTCATCGTGCCCGACGCGGGCGGCCCGGGCACGCAGTCGCCCGGCAACCTGTTCGTGCCGATCGACCTGCTCAAGCCGATCATCGAGGACCTGATCTCCAGGGGGCGCGCCACGGGGCCGCTGCGGCCTTGGCTCGGGCTGAATGCGGAGGAAATGCGCGGGCGCCTGTTCGTGGCGCGCGTCTCGCCCGAGGGCCCGGCCGACCGCGCCGGCCTGAAGAGCGGCGACATGGTGATCGGCGTGGCCGGCGAGGAGGTCGCCTCGCTCGCCGAGTTCTACCGCAAGATCTGGGCGCGGGGCGCCGCCGGCGTCGAGGTGCCGCTGCGCGTGCTGCAAGGCATGCAGATGAAGGACGTCAACGTGCGCTCCATCGACCGGCTGGAGTACTTCCGGCAAAAGCCGAGCTACTGAGTGAGCAACCAGCCGCTGACCGAGGAGGAACGTCTGCAGATCGAGGCCCGCATCCACGCGCTCGAGATCGAGCACCAGGACCTCGACGACGTCATCGCCCGCCTGGTGGAAGTCCCGATCCAGGACCAGCTGCAGCTGCGCCGGCTGAAGAAGCGCAAGCTCCTGCTCAAGGACCTGATCGCGCGCCTGCGCGACCGCCTGATCCCCGACATCATCGCTTGATCGCCCTCGTCCAGCGCGTCGCCGAAGCGCGCGTCTCGGTTCAGGGCGAAGACGTGGGGACGATCGGCCGCGGCGTGCTGGCGCTCGTCGGCGTGGAGCGCGGCGACACGGAACGCGAGGCGCAGCGCCTGGCCGAGCGCGTGCTCGGCTACCGCATCTTTGCGGATGCGGAAGGAAAAATGAACCGCTCGCTTGCGCATATCGGCGGCGGCCTGCTGCTGGTGCCCCAGTTCACCCTTGCGGCGGATACGAAAAGCGGAACGCGGCCGGGCTTTTCCACCGCGGCGGCGCCGGAGGAGGGCAGGCGCCTGTTCGACTGCCTGGTGCAGCTTTGCCGGGAGAAGCATCCCGTCGTCGCCACGGGGCGCTTCGGCGCCGCCATGCAGGTCAGCCTGGTGAACGACGGGCCGGTGACTTTCTGGCTGCAGGTTTCTCCAGGGAAACCGTCCTGAAATCCGCCGGCGCCACGACCTCGATCATCTCGAGGTCCTTCGAGTGGCGGATCTCGCGGTGGCGGATGCCCGGCGGCTGATGGAAGCAGGTGCCGGGCAGCATCTTCACCTTGCCGACGCCCTCGTACTCGAACACCGCCCAGCCCTTGAGCACGTAGACGAACTGCACGTCGCAGTCGTGCCGGTGCCACTGGCCGTGCGGCGCCTTGCCCGGGCGCGCGCGGATCACGTGCGCCACCACCTTGCCGCGCGTGGCGCGCCTGATGCCGAGGTCGCGGTACTCGAAGTAGTTGCGCAGGCCGCGCCTGGCGAACTTGGAGTCCGCGCGGTGGCTGACGGAAATTTTTGCTTTCATGGCCTCCCGGATTCTACCAATTCGGTTTATCCTTGCCGCTCCCATGTTCGACCAGTTCATCGGCGTCAAGCCGGTCGAGGAACGCCATCGCTTTGACGTCGCGCGGCTGGAGCAATTCCTGCGCGGGAAGATCGACGACTGGCGCGGTACGCTCGCCGTCGAGCAGTTCAAGGGAGGGCAGTCCAATCCGACCTACCGCATCACGGCGGGCGGCAAGCGCTATGCGCTGCGCAGAAAGCCGCCGGGGAAACTGCTGCCTTCGGCGCACGCGGTGGAGCGCGAGTACAAGGTGACCAAGGCGCTGCACGGCGCGGGCTTCCCGGTGGCGAAGCCCTACGTGCTATGCGAAGACGAATCCGTCATCGGCACCGCGTTCTACGTGATGGACTGCGTGGAAGGCCGCGTGCTGTGGGACCAGTCGCTGCCCGGCATGACGAAGGCCGAGCGCGGCGCGATCTGGGACGAGCTCAACCGCGTCATCGCGCAATTGCACGGCATCGACTACAAGGCCGTGGGGCTGGAGGATTTCGGCAAGCCGGGCGATTACATCGCGCGCCAGGTGTCGCGCTGGACCAAGCAGTACCAGGCCTCCGAGATCGAGCGCATCGAGGATATGAACCGGCTCATCGAATGGCTGCCCAAGAACATCCCGGCGGGCGACGAGACCTCGGTGGTGCATGGCGATTTCCGGCTCGACAACATGGTCTTCCATCCCAACCAGCCGAGAATCCTCGCTGTGCTCGACTGGGAGCTCTCGACCCTTGGCCATCCGCTGGCGGACTTCGCCTACCACTGCATGAGCTGGCACATCGCGCCGGGGAAGTTCCGCGGCATCGGCGGCCTGGACCTCGCTGCGCTCGGCATCCCGAGCGAGCGCGAGTACGTCGAGCGCTACTGCAGGCGCACCGGGCGCAAGGGCATCGACCCGTCGACCTGGGACTACTACATGGCCTACAACCTGTTCCGCATCGTCGGCATCACGCAGGGCATCGCCAAGCGCGTGGTGGACGGCACCGCGGCGAGCGAGTACGCGCGCGAGGCCGGCTCGCGCACGCGGCCGCTGGCGGAGCTGGGGTGGGCGCAGGTGGAAAAAATTCTCAAAAGAGCAGCCTAGGAGAAGGAACATGGACTTCGAGTATTCGCCGCGAGTACAGGAACTGCGCAAGAGGCTCACCGCCTTCATGGACGAGCACATCTACCCGAACGAGGCCGCGTATTACGCGCACGTGCGGGGCGAGAAGCGCTGGACGCCGGTGCCGATCATCGAGGAGCTCAAGCCCAAGGCGCGCAAGGCCGGGCTGTGGAACCTGTTCCTGCCGCACTCCAAGCGCGCGCCGGAAGGCCTGTCCAACCTCGAATACGCGCCGCTGTGCGAGATCATGGGGCGCACCAGCTGGTCGCCGGAGGTGTTCAACTGCTCGGCGCCCGACACCGGCAACATGGAGACCATCGAGCGCTACGGCACCGAGGAACAGAAAAAGGAATGGCTGGAACCGCTGCTGCGCGGCGAGATCCGCTCCGCCTTCCTCATGACCGAGCCCGCGGTGGCCTCCTCCGACGCGACCAATATCCAGATGCACATCAAGCGCGAAGCGGAGCGGTACGTGATCAACGGCCGCAAGTGGTGGTCCTCCGGCGCCGGCGACCCGCGCTGCAAGGTGTATATCGTGATGGGCAAGACCAACCCGGACCACGCGTCGCGCCACAGCCAGCAGTCGATGGTGCTGGTGCCCGCCGGCATCCCCGGCATCAAGATCCTGCGCTCCCTGCCGGTGTTCGGCTACGACGACGCCCCGCACGGCCACATGGAGATCGAGTTCAAAGACGTGCGCGTGCCGGCCTCGAACGTTCTGCTCGGCGAGGGCCGCGGTTTCGAGATCGCGCAGGGGCGGCTCGGGCCCGGCCGCATCCACCATTGCATGCGCCTTATCGGCCAGGCCGAGCGCGCGCTGGAGAAGATGTGCAAGCGCGCCACCCAGCGCGTCGCTTTCGGCCGCGCGCTGGCCGAGCAGGGTGTGACGCGCGAGCGGATCGCCGAGGCGCGCATCATGATCGACTCGGCGCGCTTCATGGTGCTGCACGCCGCCTGGAAGATGGACGTGGTGGGCAACAAGGTGGCGCAGAAGGAGATCGCCATGATCAAGGTGCAGGCGCCGAGCATGGCCTGCCAGGTGATCGACTGGGCGATGCAGGTGCACGGCGGCGGCGGCGTGTCGGACGACTTCGGCCTCGCCAACATGTACGCGCACGCAAGGACGCTGCGCTTCGCCGACGGCCCGGACGAGGTGCACCGCAACGCCATCGCCAAGCTCGAGATCGCCGAGCAGACTTCGGTGGCCGAGGCGCTCGCCGGCCGCAAGCACTGACATGGAGCTGAAGGGAAAGATCGCGGTGCTCACCGGCGCGGCGAGCGGCATCGGCCGCGCCGCGGCGCTGCGCTTCGCGCAGGAGGGCGCGGCCGGCCTGGTGCTGGCCGACCTGAACCTGCATGGCCTGCAGCCGGTCGCCGAGGAAGTGAAGGGGCTGGCGGTGGCCTGCGACGTCAGCCGGGAGGCCGACATCAAGCGCCTGGTCGCGCAGGCCGAGGAGAAGTACGGCCGCATCGACGTCTACTTCTCCAACGCCGGCATCGTGCAGCGCGGCGGGCTGGAGGCGAGCGACGCGGACTGGGAACGCAACTGGAAGATCCACGTCATGGCGCACGTCTTTGCGGCGCGCGCGGTGGTGGAGAAGATGGTGGCGCGCGGCGGCGGGTACTTCCTCGTCACCGCGTCCGCCGCCGGATTGCTCAACATCGTCGAATCCGCCACCTACGGCGTCACCAAGCACGGCGCGGTGGCCTTTGCCGAGTGGCTGGCGATCGCCTACGGGCGCCGGGGCCTCAAGGTCTCCTGCCTCTGCCCGCAGGCGGTGATCACCGGCATGTACAAGGGCGACGGCGGCTCGGCGGGCGTGGACGGGGCGCTCAGCGCCGAGCAGGTGGCGGGAGAGGTCGTGAAGGTGATGGGCGAGGAGCGCTTCCTCGTGCTGCCGCACCCGACGGTGCTCGATTACATGCGCAACAAGACCGCCGACTACGACCGCTGGATCGGCGGCATGCAGAAGCTCTACGCCAAGCACCAGGGGGAGAAGAGATGATCAGGTTATGCGGGTTCCGTATCAGCAATTACCACAACAAGGTGCGCATCGCGCTCCTGGAGAAGGGCATTCCGTTCGAGGAGGACGAGAACGCGAAGCCCTCGCAGAAGGAGGAGTACCTGGCAAAGAGCCCGATGGGCAAGGTGCCCTACCTGGAGGTGGACGGGACGAGGCTGCGCGAATCGGGCGTGATCCTGGAATACCTCGAGGACACCTACCCGCAGAAGCCGCTGCTGCCGAAGGACCCGATCGAGCGCGCGCGCGTGCGCGAGCTGGTCGTGTTCATCGAGCTGCACATGGAGCTGGTGGTGCGGCGGCTGTACGGCGGCCTGTTCTTCGGCCGCAGCTTTTCCGAGGAAACCAAGCTGCAGGTGGAGAAGGACATCGCCAAGGGCGTGCGCGCGCTGAAAGCCGTCGCCAAGTTCGATCCGTACATCGCCGGGAAGGAGTTGAGCATCGCCGACTGCGCGGCGTTCGTGCACCTGCCCCTGGTGACGCTGGTGACGAAGACCGCCTTCGGGCGCGACTTCCTCGAGGACATCCCGCAGGTCAAGCCCTACCTCAAGATGCTGGGCGAGCGGCCCGCGTTCGCGAAAGTGAACGAGGATCGAAAGGCGGCGTCGGCAGCCGCGAAGAAGTGAGCGGGCTGAACGACTACCTGCGCTTCGCCGTCACGCTGACCGCGGTCGTCGATCCGTTCCTCGCGGTTCCGTTCTTCCTCACCGTCACCGCGTCGCGCAGCGAGGCCGAGAGCCGCCGCCTGGCGCGGGTGGTGGCGCTCACGGTGTTCCTGGTGCTGGCGGTCTCCGCCTTCGTCGGCGAGGCGCTGCTCGAACTGATCGGCGCGAGCCTGTCGGCGTTCCGTGTAGGCGGCGGCTTGGTGCTGCTGCTGATGGCGCTTGCGATGCTGAACGCCCAGGCCGGGAGCGTGCGCCAGTCGAAGGCCGAGGCGCTCGAGCTGGAAGAAGGCGAGCTGCAGGGCGTAGTGCCGCTCGCAATTCCATTGCTCGCGGGGCCCGGGGCGATCAGCACGGCGATCATCGCGGCGGAGGGCGGCAGCGCGGTGCATCAGCTCGTCATCGTGCTGTGCATCGGCGTCGTGTGCCTGGTGTCGTGGCTCACGATGCGCGCCGCGCACCGCATCGCCGCGCGCATGGGGACTACGGGACTGAACGTGGCGACGCGGATCCTCGGCCTGCTGCTCGCCGCGATGGCGGTGCAGACCATGGCGGTGGGGCTGAGGCAGTTGTTTCCGGGGCTGGGCTAGCTCGGGCGCACCGCGCTCGGCGATCTGTTGGGCGCGGATGAGTCCCTCGCCGACAGCCATGTGCGGTACGCTTGTCGCGGTTTTGATCAAATGCGAAAGGTCAGCGTGGCAACCGAAAGCGACATCATCCGGGTGATCATCGCCAAAGTGGGGCTGGACGGCCATGATCGAGGCGTCAAGATCGTTGCGCGTACCCTGCGAGACGCCGGCATGGAGGTGATCTACACCGGCCTGCACCGCACGCCCGAGGAAGTCGTCGACGCGGCGGTGCAGGAGGATGTCGATGTTCTCGGCATCAGCATTCTTTCGGGCGCGCACATGACAATCTTTCCGAAGATACTCAAGCTACTGAAGGAGCGCGACGCCGGGGACATTCTCGTGGTCGGCGGTGGTGTCATGCCCGACGAGGAAGCCGAGGTGCTCAAGGCGCTGGGGGTGAAGGAGGTCCTGCTGCAGGACACGCCTCCCGAGGCCATCGTCACCACGATCCGCCGGCTGGTAGCCGAGCGGGGACCCAAGTAAGCCTCGGCAGAACGCTCCGCGATGGAATTCTGGTCGTTTCCGCCCTCCTATGACGCGCAGTACCTGCCCGATCCGGCTTCGCGCTACTGGTTTCCCCGGCGGGAGACCATGCCGGCCGCCGACCGCGAGGAGGCGATTCTCGCGCGGCTGCAGGAAGTCACGCGCTACGCCTACGCGCGCTCCCCGTTCTATCGGCGCAAGTGGGACGCGGCAGGCTTCCATCCCGACAAGTTGAAGAGCCTCGAGGACTTCGAGGACAAAGTCCCGGTGATCACGAAGACGGATCTGCGCGAAGCCCAGGCGCGCGCACCGATGTTCGGTGACTACCTTTGCGTGCCGGAGTCCGAAATCCATCATGTCCATGGCACCTCTGGAACGACGGGGCGGCCGACCGCCTTCGGCATAGGCAGCGGCGACTGGCGGGCGATCGCCAACGCGCATGCGCGCATCATGTGGGGCATGGGCATCCGGCCCGGGGATACCGTGTTCATCGCCGCGATCTTTAGCCTCTACATGGGCTCCTGGGGAACCCTGGCCGGAGCGGAACGCCTGCGCTGCAAGTCGTTTCCCTTCGGCGCCGGCGCGCCCGGCATGACCGCGCGCGCTGCGATGTGGCTCGCCAGCTTCAAGCCGCAGGCCTTTTACGGTACGCCGTCCTTCGCGCTGCATCTCGCGGAAGTTGCGCGCGCCGAAGGGTTCGAGCCGCGCGATTTCGGGCTCAAGCTGCTGTTCTTCTCCGGAGAGCCTGGTGCATCGGTTCCAGGCGTGCGCGACAGGATCCGCGATGCTTACAACGCGCGGGTGATCGACTGCGGGTCGATGGCGGAGATGTCCCCGTTCATGAATGTGGCCGGGAGCGAGCAAAGCGATGCAGGCATGCTTTGCTGGCAGGATGTGATCTATACGGAAGTCTGCGATCCGAAAACATTCCGCCGCGTACCCTATGGCCAGCGCGGCACCCCGGTGTACACGCACCTCGAGCGCACATCGCAGCCGATGATCCGGCTGCTCTCCGGAGATCTCACTCTGTGGGTCAACGAGCCGAATCCTTGCGGACGCACCTATCCGCGCCTGCCGAACGGCATCTTCGGGCGTATCGACGACATGATCACCATCCGCGGCGAGAACGTGTATCCAAGCGAGATCGACGCGGTGCTGAACGAAGTACCCGAATACGGGGGCGAGCACCGCATCATCATCACTCGCGAACGCGCCATGGACGAGCTGCTGGTGCGCGTGGAAGCGGCGCCCGGGGTGTTTGAACGCGGCACGGGCGCAGTCGCCAGCATGCGCAGCACGACCGGACAACGCCTGCAGAAAGTGCTGGGACTGCGCGCGGTCATCGATATCGTGCCGCCGGGCACCTTTCCTCGGACCGACTTCAAGGCGCGCCGGGTGGTGGACGATCGCGACGTGTTCCGGCAGTTGAGCGAAAAGCTCGCGCCTAACTCTTGAGCGCGCCCCTGCCCTCGCTGGACTTTGTGGAGCGCGTATGCGCTGGCGAGCGCCGCGCCATCGCGCGCATGCTGTCGCGGGCGGAAGCCGGCAGCGCGGAGGCGCGCGAGGCGCTCGATGTCATTTATCGGCGGACCGGACGCGCCCATGTCGTCGGCATCACCGGCGTGCCGGGCAGCGGCAAGTCCACCCTTGTCGCCAAGCTCGCTGCGGCAGTGCTGAAGACGCGTCGCAAGATCGGTATCATCGCGGTCGATCCCTCGAGTCCCTTCTCGGGCGGATCGATCCTCGGCGATCGTATCCGCATGGGTGAGGTTTCCGCCGATCCTTCCGTGTTCATTCGCAGCATGGCGACCCGGGGTGCGCTCGGCGGTCTCGCGCGGGGCACGCTGGACGCAGTGGACATCCTCGACGCAGCTGGCTACGACCTGGTCGTCATCGAGACCGTCGGCGTGGGGCAAGACGAGGTCGATGTGGTCCGTGCCGCGCACACCACGGTCGTGGTCTCCGCGCCGGGACTCGGCGACGATATCCAGGCGATCAAGGCCGGCCTCCTGGAAATCGCAGACGTACACGCCGTGAGCAAAGGTGACAGGCCGGAAGCTGACAAGACCGTCTCCGATCTGAAGTCCATGCTGGGGCTGGGGTTGCCCGCGGCCGGCTTGCGCCGCTCGGTGCCGGTAGTGAAAACCTGTGCGCCGAAGGAAGAAGGGATCGCCGAGCTTCTCGCGGCGATCGACGCTCACCGGCAGTATCTGATTTCGAGCGGCGAGTATGAGCCGCGATGTCAGGCAATCCGGGAACGAAGGATGCTCAAGGCTGCCGAACATGTCTTGCATGACGAGTTCGAGCGCCACCGCGAAGGACGCATGGCGGGCCTTCTCGCGCAGCTTGCCACCGCCAGGATCTCTCCGCAGGCTGCTGCGCGGCAGCTTCTCGCGCACATAGGAATGGAGGTCACGGAATGAACCAGGACGATCGGCCCAAGAAAGCGGCCAGCAGCCCGGAAATCGGGGAGTTCCGCAAACAATTCGAGGCCTGGGAACAACTCGAACTCGCCGGATTCCTGCGCGAGTCGCCCGAGCGGCAAGCCGAGTTCCGCACCCTGACCGGGTTTCCCCTCAAGCGCGTCTACACCCCGCTCGACCTCGCGCAGACTCCCCCAGAGGACATCGGCCTTCCCGGGCAATATCCCTTCACCCGCGGCGCCTACCCCACCATGTACCGCGGCCGGCTGTGGACCATGCGCCAGATTGCCGGCTTCGGCATGGCCGAGGACACCAACCAGCGGTTCAAGTACCTGATCGCGCAGGGGCAGACCGGCCTGTCGACCGACTTCGACATGCCGACCCTCATGGGGTACGACTCTGACCATCCAATGAGCGAAGGCGAGGTCGGGCGCGAAGGCGTCGCCATCGACACCATGGCGGACATGGAACTGCTGTTCGACGGCATCGACCTCGAACGGATTTCGGTGTCGATGACGATCAATCCCTCCGCCTGGATCCTCCTCGCGATGTACGTCGCCGTCGCGCAGAAGCGCGGCCTGGACATGAACAAGCTTTCCGGCACCATCCAGGCCGACATCCTCAAGGAGTACATGGCGCAGAAGGAATGGGCTTTCCCCATCCGCCCATCGGTGCGCATCGTGCGTGACTGCATCACCTACTGCGCGCGCAACATGAAGCGCTACAACCCGATCAACATCTCCGGCTATCACATTTCCGAAGCGGGAGCTTCGCCGCTCGACGAAGTTGCATTTCCGCTCTGCAACCTCATCACCTACGTGGAAGAAGTCATCAAGAGCGGGTTGCACGTCGACGAGTTCGCACCTCGCCTGGCCTTCTTCTTCGTCTCGCAGTCGGATTTCTTCGAGGAGATCGCGAAGTTCCGCGCAGTACGGCGCGCCTACGCCAAGATCATGAAGCAACGCTTCGGCGCGAAGAACCCGGAGTCGATGCGCTTGCGCTTCCACACGCAGACCGCTGCGGCGACGCTGACCAAGCCCCAGTACCAGGTCAACATCATCCGCACCGCCTTCCAGGCGCTGTCGGCTGTTCTTGGCGGCACCCAAAGCCTGCATACCAACGGCATGGACGAGGCGTTCGCCATCCCGACCGAGGAGGCGATGAAGATCGCTCTGCGCACCCAGCAGGTGATCGCCGACGAATCCAACGTGCCCAACGTCATCGATCCGGTGGGCGGCTCCTACTACGTCGAGCACCTCACGACGCAAATGGAGCGCGCGATCTTCGACGTGATCGAGGAAGTCGACAGCCGCGGCGGCACGATCAAGCTCATCGAGGAGGGCTGGTTTCAGCGCCGCATCGCCGACTTCGCCTACCAGACCGCCATCAAGAAGGCCAAAGGGGAAAAAGTGGTGCTCGGGGTCAACAAGTTCGTGGAACCCGGCGAGAAAGTCGACATCGAAACCCACCCGTACGATCCGAGCACGGCGCAGCGCCAGATCGACCGGCTGAAGCGCGTGCGCCGCGAGCGCAATCAGGGCGAGGTCGACCGGCTCCTGCACCGGCTGACCGAAGTGGCACGCGACGAAAAGGAGGATGTCATGCCGGTGACCATCCAGCTCGTACGCGCCGGCGCGTCGATGGGCGAGATCGTCGAGACGCTCAAGACGCTCTGGGGCACGTACCGCGAGACCCCGGTTTTTTAGCGCGTGGCTGCCCGATGATCGTTCTCCCGTACCTCGAGCATTCGCCGCGCATCGAACCGAGCGTTGCGGCGCATCCCTCCTCCGCGGTGATCGGGCGCACGGAGCTCGGCCCGGGCTGCACGCTCGGCGAGCTCACGCTCTTGCGCGCCGACGGCGAGGACGTGCGCATCGGCGCCGGTTGCTGGTTCGGCGAAGCGAGCACGGTGCACATCGCCGACCGTCTTTATCCGGCAGTGGTGGGCTCTCGCGTTACGGTCGGACGCTATGCTCTGGTGCATGCCTGCAGCGTCGGCGATGACTGCGTCATCGGCGAGCATTCGGCGGTCATGGACGGTTCCGTCTTAGGCGCGGGCGCCGTGATCGCCGCCGAGAGCGTGGTGCCGCCCGGCAAGACGCTCGAAGGTGGCTGGCTCTATGCCGGGACGCCGGCGCGGCCGGTCGAGCGAGTGCCGGGCGCCCTGCTGGAACGACTGCATCTCGCCATCCGCAGCGGGGCCGGCTCGCCGATCCTGCATGTCCTTGCTGCTGCCCGCGCACCGAGACTGCGCCACGCTCCCGGGTCGGGTGTCCAGCGCTGGTTCGCGAAAGACATTTATGTCGCTCCTACCGCCAGCCTGGCCGGCCGCGTGGAGCTCGCCCCCTTCTCCAGCGTCTGGTTTGGCGTCGAAATCGATGCCGGCGAGGCTCGCGTCGAGATTGGGGAGGAGACCAACGTGCAAGACAACTCGCGGCTCTATGCAGGCAAGCCCGGCGAGGACATCCGCATAGGTTCACGCGTCGTAATCGGGCACAACGTGCGCATCTTCGCCAGCACTATCGAAGACGACGCAATCATCGGGATGGGGGCCATCATCGGCAAGGGAACGATCGTGAGAGCGGGCGGCTGTGTGGCGGCCGGCTCGATTACCGACCCCGGCACCGTGGTCGCGTCAGGCGAAGTCTGGTCCGGTCGCCCCGCGCGGTCGGCCAGGGCGCTGTCGAGCCGCAACCGGGACGAGTTCGAACGCGCCGTGCAGGTCTATGTCGAGTATTCGCGCAATTATCTTGCTGGCGCCGTTCAGACGGCCGGCGCGCAATGACTGGAGAAACGTATGCGCCACCGACGGGACTGAACGTGGCAACGCGGATTCTGGGGCTGTTGCTGAGGCCCGGCGCTTCACTCGGCGGTGTAGCCGATGAGTTCGACGAGTTGCACGCCGAACGGGTTTCCTGACAGCGACCAGGTCTCGTGCTGCAGCCTGACGTAGCGCCGCACCTGTGGCGCGTACCAGGCGCGGAGCTGAAAGCGCCCGGACTCATGGGGCAGAGCCTGAGGATTACCCCCGGAAAGACCGGTCCGCCGCCCGCTGACTTCGATCCTCGTGGCCTTGAAGGTACCAGCGGGAACCGTGACCTCTTCCTGGCCGAACTCGCGCACCGTGATGGTCCATGGAGCGAGAACCGCGTTGCCGGACGGGTAGCCGGCCAGGTTGCTCCATGTCGCGCCTCCGCTTTTCGCAAGGACCGAGTGCAGATA
>JBGQFF010000072.1:0-13120 GCA_041496745.1 Gammaproteobacteria bacterium | reverse complement strand
TGCTGCGGCGGCGCTGGCGGCGCTGACGGGGCTGGGCGGCTGCATCGCGGTACCGATGTATACCCCCGAGCAGGCGTATTCTGGTCAGGCGTACGGCGGACCTGCGTATTACGGCCCGCCGGTGGGCGTCGGCGTGGGCATTTATGCGGGGCCGCGCTACTACGGCGGCGGCTATCGCGGCGGCGGCTATCGCCATCGTAGCTGGCGATAACGCGGGCCACGCTTGGGAAAATCCGCAGCTCTCGTGTAGCGCCTGTGTGGGTTGGCCAACAGACGAACGCGTCACTGGCCTGTCTAATCTCCGCGACAACCCGATTTCCGGGTGATGACGGAGTGATGACCATGAAGAAAAGCAGAGGCGGGCGAATGACCGCGGCCAAGAAGCGTGCGGCCAAGTCGGCGGGTGGCAAGGGTCGCATCAAGAACCGCAAGGCCGGCCGAAAGATCATGAAGACGTAGAAGCTAGCGGTAGAACACGTGTCGCCCGATCCGGGCGACCTGCCGCCTTTCCTTCGCCCACTCGGGCGTGATGTGCGTGGCGTGGAAATGCAGCGCCCCCTGCAGCGTGGGTGAAACGCGCCGGTAGTACACCGCCTCGGCCACCTCCAGCGCCCGCTCCCACGCCTCGCCTTCCGGCGCGGGCAATGAATTGAACTCCGTCCAGGAGAACGCGCCGACGAAGCGCCCGCGCAGCGGATCCCAGTTCTTCTGGTACACCACCCCGCAGACCGAATCGGGATACAGCCGCGAAGCCTTGCGGTTCATGGTGACTTCCGCAACGGCGTACATCCCTGCCACGGGCTCGCCGCGCGCCTCGAAATACACGTTCCTCGCGAGGCAATCCAGGTTGTGCCGTTCCGCCTCGTGCGCCGCCTCGCGCCGCTCGTCGTACCGCGCGAAATGTGTCTGCAGCGCGAACCCGAATCCACCAATGACCAACCCGATCAGCACCACCGCCGCCCAGGCGGCCTTGTCCGCCGTGTGCCACCAGCGCAGCGCGCCGCGCCGCCAGTGCGCCACCGCCCAGTACATGCGCGAGGAGAGCATGGCCACTGCTACCGGATGCGGTAGATCTCCTCGTCGAAATTCCCCAGCCACACGCTCAGGTCCACGCGCTTCGCCTTGAGCTGCGAAGTCAGCACCGCCCGCTCCGCCCCCTTTTCCCAGCGGATCTTGTACATCTCGCGCGCCTCCCCGCCGCGCCGCTCGATCTTCTCGCGCGTCTCCGCCAGCGGCTTGCCGTAGCGCGATTTGAGGAACCCCGTCACGCGCTCGAGGTCGCGCTCATCGAATCTCACGTCGAAGGCCTGCACCCGGTCGGCCTTGAGGTATACCGTGATGCGCGCTTCCGCCCCGCCGAACACGATCCTGGCGTCGTCGCAGCGCCGCTCGGCCGCCCGCGACTGCCACTCCAGCGCCCGGCAGCGCGCGCTGGGAAAGGTCTTGCGCACCTCCGCCTCGGGCGCGCCGAGAGCCACGCCATTGGCGTCGTAGCCCCAGGCGGGCAGTGCAGCGAGAAGCAGGATCAGCGCAGTTTTTTCCATCGAAAGCAATCCGTCGTGTGGTCGTTCACCATCCCGACCGCCTGCATGAAAGCATACATGATGGTCGAGCCGACGATCTTGCAGCCGCGCTTCATGCGGAGCCCCATATGTCGATTGCGGTCTCCACCACCAGGCGCAGCTTGGCTTCCTGCTGCGCGAAAGTGAGCGCCGTGCCTTTGTGGTGGCTGGCGAAGCCGCACTGCGGGCTGATGCCCAGCCGTTCGAGAGCAACAAACTTCGCAGCCTCGTCGATGCGGCGCTTGAGCTCGTCCTTCATCTCCAGCTGCGGCGTCTTGGTGCTCACCAGTCCCAGGACGACGAAGGTGCCCTTCGGCACGTAGCGCAGCGGCTCGAAACCCCCTGCACGGGCGCTGTCGTACTCGAGGAACAAGGCGTCCACTTCGAGCGCGGCGAAGCTCTGCCGCGCGATGCGCTCGTAGCCACCGGAGGCCATCCACTTTCCCATCGCGTTGCCGCGGCACATGTGCACGCCGATCGTCATGCCGGAGGGACGGCGCCCGGCGATGCGATTGATGAGGCCGACGTACAGGTCGACCAGCCGTTCCGGGTCGTCGCCGCGGGCGCGCACCGCCGCGCGCAGGCTTTCGTCGCACAGCAAGGTCTGGGCCACCTCGTCGATCTGCAGGTAGCGCCCGCCCGCGGCATGCAGCGCTTCGAGCTCCTCGACATAGATGGCGACCACGTCGTCGAAGAACTCCTCGATATCCGGGTAGGCACGGGGATCGACGCAAGCGGCGCCGCGCGGATAGTGCAGGTAGGACGGCGCGGGCAGCGTGGCCTTCACCAGGGCCTGCGCATGGCGCCGCGCGAAAGCCACTTCGTCGGCGACGATCGGCCCGTTGCGCCTCACCCTCTCAAGCGCGATCGGCGCGGCGCCGATGTGTGCCGCGTTGCCCGCATCGTCGCGCTGAATGTCAACGTCTCCGACCGCATCGGCCCGCCCGAAGCCCTGCACCTTGCTGACGAATCCCAGGCGCCAGGATTCGCGCCGGAACTCGCCGTCGGTGACCGCCTTCAGGCCGAGGCCTTCTTGCCACCGCACCACCTCGGCGATCGCTTCGTCCTCCAGCGCGGCGAGCTGCGCGGAATCGGCGACCCGCGCCCGTGCCTCGAGCAGCGCCGGCGGCCGCAGCAGGCTGCCGATATGCTCGGCGCGGAACGGCGGAGTCGTCACGCCGCCCGCTTGACGCCCGCCTTGGGGTCGTCCTTCACTTCGTGGCTCGCCGGCCGTGCGCGCAGCTTGAGGTCGGTTTGCTCCGCGCGCTCGCGAACCGCGTTGCGGTACGCCTGGTCGCGGCCCGGCAGGTACTGCGGCGGCCAGTACTGGCCCATCGCCTGGTACCAGGCCGAGGCCTGCAGCGTGAAATAGGGATTCGCGAGGTGTGGGCGCGCGAGCGCCACGAGGTCCGCCTTGCCCGCGGCGAGCAACGTGTTCACCTGGTCGGGCGTGGTGACGGCACCGACCGTCATGGTGGCGATGCCGACTTCGTTCCTCACCCAGTCGGCGTAGCTCGCCTGGTACATGCGACCGTACACCGGTTTCTGCTGCGGCACGGTCTGGCCGGTGGAGCAGTCAATCAGGTCGCAGCCCGCCTCCTTCAGCATCCTGGTCAGCGCGACGAGGTCCTCGCCGCAGAGCCCGCCCGGCGCCCAGTCGGTGGCCGAGATGCGCACCGACATGGGCTTCTGCTCCGGCCAGGCCGCACGGCAGGCGCGAAACACCTCCAGCGGATAGCGCATGCGGTTCTCGATCGGGCCGCCGTACTCGTCCTTGCGCCGGTTGGTGAGCGGCGAGATGAAGCTGGCAAGCAGGTAGCCGTGCGCCATGTGCAGCTCGAGCATGTCGAAACCGGCTTCGTCCGCCAGCACCGTCGAACGCACGAACTGGCTTTTCACCAGATCCATGTCCTGGCGCGTCATCTCGCGCGGCACCTGCGACTCGCCCTCGTAATACGGGATCGGCGAAGCCGACACCAGCGGCCAGTTGCCCTCCTGCAACGGATGGTCCATGCGCTCCCAGCCGAGTTGCGTAGAGCCTTTGCGCCCGGAATGCCCGAGCTGCATGCACAGCTTCGCCTTCGAGTTGGCGTGGCAGAAATCGACGATCCTCTTGAACGCGTCGCGCTGCGCCGCGTTCCACAGCCCCGTGCATCCCGGAGAGATGCGCGCCTCGGGCGACGGGCAGGTCATCTCCACGTACACCAGGCCCGCGCCGCCGATCGCGCGGCTGCCCAGGTGCACGAAGTGCCAGTCGGTGGGCATCCCGTCCACTGCCGAGTACTGGTCCATCGGCGACACCACCACGCGGTTCTCCAGCAGCATGCCGCGCAGCCGGAACGGCGTGAACATCGGCACCGGCGGGTTCTGCTCGTCGATGTCGTAGCCCTGCACGCGCGCCTGCGCCGCGAACCAGCGGTGCACGTTCTTCACGAACGCGGGATCGCGCAGCTCCAGGTTTTCCCAGGTGATCTGCTTGGAGCGCGACATCACGCCGAAGGCGAACTGCTCCGGCGCCATGCCCCAGTAGCGCTGCATGTGCTCGAACCAGGCGAGCGACACGTTGGCCGCGTGCTGCGTCTTCTCCACTTCCTCGCGCCGCGCGGTGTCGTAGCGCGCGAGCGCCTTGCCCACCTCGCCTTCCTTTTTCAGCGCCTCGTACAGCGCGATCGCGTCCTCCATTGCCAGCTTGGTGCCCGAGCCGATGGAAAAATGCGCCGTCGCCTTGGCATCCCCCACCAGCACGGCGTTGCCTTTCACCCAGGTCTGGTTGACGATGGTGGGGAAATTGCGCCAGATGGAGCGGTTGGCGATCAGCGGGTGGCCGTCCAATTCCTCGGCGAACACGCGCTCGAGCACCGGCAGCATCTCGGCCTCGCCCATCCGCTCGAAGCCGAAGTTCGACCAGGTCGTTTCGTCAGTCTCGATCACCCAGGTCGAGCGGCCCTCTTCGTACTGGTAGCAGTGCGCGAGGATGATGCCCTCGGGCGTCTCGCGGAAGAAATACTTGAACGCATCTAGCGGCCTGGTGGAGCCGAGCCAGGTGAACTTGTTCGGCCGCAGGTCGGTGCTGGGCTGGAAGTGGTCCTTGTGCTTGTCGCGGATCTTGGAGTTGATGCCGTCGGCGACCACCACCAGGTCGGAGTCGGCGAACTGCTCCAGGCCCTCGACCTCGGTCTGGAAACGGATCTGCACGCCGAGCTCGCGGCAGCGGTCCTGCAGGATGGCGAGCAGCGCGTTGCGCGAGCAGCCGCAGAAACCGTTGCCGTCGGAGCGCAGCGTGCGGCCCTTGTACACCACGTCCACGCCGCCCCAGTAGGCAAAGCGGCGGCGGATGCGCTCGTAGCTGACGAGGTCGTAGGCCTTGAAGGTGTCCAGTGTCTGGTCGGAGAACACCACGCCGAAGCCGAAGGTGTCGTCCGGCCGGTTGCGCTCGTACGCCGTGACTTCCCAGCGCGGCCAGGCCTTCTTCGCCAGCAGCGCGAAGTACAGCCCGCCCGGGCCGCCTCCTATGACCGTCACTTTCATCTACGTCTCCTTGGGGTGGGCCGTTGGCCCACCCTACGTATTGCGCGCTCCCGTAGGGTGGGCCGAAGGCCCACCCAGGTCCGGGATCACCGCGGTGGCTTCGATCTCGAGCCGCGCCGCATCTTCCACCAGAGCGCTCACCTGCAGCACCGCCATCACCGGGTAGTGCTTGCCGACCAGTTCGCGGTAGGCGGCGCCGACTTCCTTGATCGCGCCGAGGTACTCCTGCTTGTCGAGCACGTACCAGGTCAGGCGCACGAGGTGCTCCGGCCTGCCGCCCGCCTCGGCCAGCACTTCGAGGAGGTTTGTCAGCGTCTGGCGGAACTGGCCGGCGAAGGTCTTCTCCCGCCATTCGCCCTGCCCGGTGGTGCCGACCTGGCCGGCGATGTACACGGTCTTGCCGCCGCGCACGGCGATGCCGTTGGAGAACCCCTTGGGACGTGCCCAGGAAGGGGGTTGCAGGATCTGCATCATGGCGTCCTCAGCTTGAACCTCTGGAGTTTCCCGGTCTCGGTGCGCGGCAGCGCATCCACGAAGTCGATGGCGCGCGGGTACTTGTAGGGCGCGATGGCCTGCTTGACGTGCTCCTGCAGCGCGGCGGTCATGTGGGCGCCTTTGCCGAAGCCGGGTTTCAGCACCACGTAGGCCTTGACGATGGTGCCGCGCTGCGCGTCGGGCGCGCCGACCACGCCGCACTCGGCGACCGCCGCGTGCGCGAGCAGCGCCCCTTCCACCTCCGGCCCGGCGATGTTGTAGCCGGCCGAGATGATCATGTCGTCGGTGCGCGCCTGGTAGTAGAAATAGCCGTCCTCGTCCATCAGGTAGGCGTCGCCCGTGATGTTCCAGCCCTCCTGCACGTAGTCCTTCTGCCGCTCGTCGGCGAGGTAGCGGCAGCCCGTCGGCCCCTTCACCGCCAGACGCCCGACCGCGCCCGGCTTGCAGGGCCGTCCCTCCTCGTCGAGTACCGTGGCGCGGTAACCGGGGATCGCATAACCCGTGGCGCCGCGGCGCACGCGCTCCGGCGTGTGCGAAATGAAGATGTGGATCATCTCGGTCGAGCCGATGCCGTCGATGATCTCGATGCCGGTGGCCTGCTTGAACAGCTGCCGCGTGGCATCCGGCAGCGCCTCACCCGCCGACACGCATTTGCGCAGCGACTTCAGGTCGTAGTCCTTCGCGATGCCGGCCATGGCGCGGACCATGGTGGGCGCGGTGAAGCACACGGTGGCCTGGTAGCGCTGGATGGTCTCGAGCAGCGTTTCCGGCGTGAGTTTCTCCACCAGCACGGTGGAAGCGCCCACGCGCATCGGGAAGGCGAGCATGCCGCCCAGCCCGAAGGTGAAGCCGAGCGGCGGCGTGCCGCAGAACACGTCGTCCTTCGCCGCCTGCAGGCAGGAGCGCGGGAAGGCGTCGCACATCGCGATCACGTCGCGGTGGAAATGCATCGTACCCTTGGGCTTGCCGGTGGTGCCCGAGGTAAAGGCGATCAGCGCCACGTCCTCGGCCGCGGTGTCCACGTTCCTGAAGGTGAGCGGCTGGCGCGGGCAGAGTGCGTCGAGGGAATCGGGCGCGTCTTCGTGCCAGTAGCGGATCTCCTTCAGCGTGGGGCAGGCGGGCAGCGCCGCTTTCAGTTCCGCGCCGAGCCGCTCGTCGCACAGCGCGTGGCTCACCTCGGCCTTGGTGACGATTTCGGTGAGCTCCTTGGCGCGCAGGAGCGGCATGGTCGCCACGCATACGCCGCCCGCCTTCATCACGGCGAACCAGCAGGCCGCCATCATCGGGTTGTTGGGACCGCGCAGCAACACTCGATTGCCGGGCTTCAGGCCCATCTCGCGCGTGAGGACATTCGCGATGCGGTTGGCCTGCGCGTAGAGCTCGGTGTAGGTGCAGGTGCCTTCGGGCGAGCGGATCACCGGGCGGTGGCCATGGCCCCGGGACAGCATCTTGTCGAGCAGCTCGGTGGCGCAGTTCATGCGCGCCGGATAGCGGAACTCGGGCCGCTCGAACAGCAGCTCCGGCCACTGGCTGCGCGGCGGCAGGTTGTCGCGCGCGAAGCTATCTGCGTGCGCCGTGGGCCAGGTCATGCGGATTTTTCCAGCGTGACCTGCTTGAGCCGGGCGAGAAGCTGCATCAGCGCATCGTTGTCGCGCCGGCCCAGGCCGGCGAGCAGCTGCACCACCCACTCCTCGTGCGCGCGCGCCATCTCGGCGAAAGCCTTGTCGCCGGCGCGCGTCAGGCACACCCGGAACGCGCGCCGGTCGGCAGGCTCCACCACCCGCTGCACCAGGCCCTCCTCCACCAGCTGCTCGACGATGCCGGTGACGTTGCCGCCGGTGACCATCATGCGGCGCGACAGCTCGTTCATCTTCAGCCCCTTGGGGTGGCGCTCGAGCTGCGACATCAGGTCGAAGCGCGGCAGGGTGATGCCGAAGCGGCCGCGCCTGGCAACCTCCCGCGCCAGGATCGCCCGGCTGGGTCAATCGAAGGCGCGCCACAGAAAACCGGCGCCACCGATCAATACTACGGCTTCCATCAGCACCGTGTGCACCTTCAGCGGGATGCGCGCCATCAGCCAGCGCGCGACGAACGCGCCCGGCGCGGTGGCGAGGCCGATCAGCAGCCCGGCGGCCGCGAGCTGCGCGTCCAGGCGCGCCACGCCGCCGAACAGGGCGACCTTGGCGACACCCATGATGACCGAGACGATGGCATCGGTGGCGATAAGCGCCGCGCCCTGCACCCCCGCTGCCATCAGCGTGGAGATCAGCAGCAGGCCGGCGCCGGTCATCGCTCCATTGATGAAACCGAACCCGGCGCCGGCGGCGGCGACGCCGCGCTCGCCGAGCTGCCAGCCGGCGCGCACGAGCAGCCTGCGCAGCGGCACGCTGGCGATGAAAAAGACGCCGAGGATCAGCGCCACCCAGCGCGCCTCGAGCAGCGTGTAGCCGTAGGCCCCCGCCACACAGGCCGGCAGCCCGAAGGCGAGGATGCGCCGCGCTTGCGGCCAGTGGATGTCGCGCCAGAAGGCGGCCACGCGGCTGCCGTTGTTGAGGATCATCGCCACCGCCATCACCGGCACTACGTTGACCACGCCCACCGCCGGCGCGAGGAAGATCGGCAGCACCAGGCCGGTGCCGTAGCCCGCCAGGCCGCCGAGGATCGAGGCGGCGAAGGCCACGGCGCCGATCAGGACGAACTGCGCGACGCCGAGATCCGCGAGCTGGAATGCGCCGCTCAATCCGGCACGCGCTCTTGCAGGAACTGCAGCACCGCGACCTCGTCGCGGCGCAGCGCGCCCCCTGGCCGCGCGTAGCGCTTGGCCCGCTTTGACGGCGCCGGCGGCTGCGGCACCATGTGGCCCAGCAGGTAGGCGTGCAGCAGGGCGGGATGCACGTAGTACTTGCGGCAGACTGCGCGCGTGTTGCCCAGGCGCTCGGCCACGGCGTCGATGGCGCGGATGATGTTGCGGTCGGCCTCGCGCTTGCTCGCTGCCGGGCCCATGGCGCGCAACTCCACCGCCGCGAGCATGGTGCCGCCCCAGGTGCGGAAATCCTTGGCGGTCACGTCGCGCTCGCTGATCTCGCGCAGGTAGATGTTGACGTCGTCCGAGGACACTGCCTGGCGCTTCTTGTTCGCGTCGAGGTACTGGAACATCTCCTGCCCGGGCAGGTCCTGGCAGCGCTGGATGATGCGCGCAAGGCGCGGGTCGGCGACCGAGAGCGTGTGCTCCACGCCGCTCTTGCCGCGGAAGCTGAAGCGCAGGCGGTCGCCCTCCACCTGCACGTGGCGGCGGCGCAGCGTGGTCAGGCCGTAGGACTGGTTCTCGCGCGCGTACTCGTCGTTGCCGACGCGGATCAGCGTGCGGTCGAGCAGCCGCACCACGGTGGCGAGCAACTGCTTGCGCCCGAGGTCCTCGCCGCGCAGGTCGCGTTCCACCTGCTCGCGCAGGGTGGGCAGCGCCTCGCTGAATTCCAGCATGCGGCGGAACTTAGAGTGGTCGCGCGCCTCGCGGTAGGACGGGTGGTAGCGGTACTGCTTGCGGCCGCGCGCGTCGCGCGCGGTGGCCTGGATGTGGCCGCCCGGATCCGGGCAGATCCACACGTCGGCCCAGGCCGGCGGGATGGCGAGCGCATTGAGCCGCTTGCGCGTGGCCGCGTCGCCGATGCGCGTGCCCTCGGGCGTGTAGTAGGCCCAGCCGGTGCCGGAACGCTTGCGCGTGACCCCAGCGAAACCGTCGGTGACGTAGCGCAGCCCGGCGCGGGCAGCGGCCTTGCGGTGCTCGCGGGCGCGCGACGAGGTCATCGGCGTGCAGTATTGCCGGTCAGGCCTTGCGCAGGAAATCGAAATCGCAGCCGTGCTCCGCCTGGAGCACGTGCTCCATGTAGAGCTTGGCGTAGCCGCGCGCGGGAACCGCAACCGGCGGCTTCCACGCGGCTTTGCGCTTCGCCAGTTCGGCTTCCGGCACCAGGAGTTCGATCCGGCGCGACTTGACCGACAGCCGGATGCGATCGCCATTCCTGACCAGCGCCAGCGGCCCGCCCGCCGCGGCTTCCGGCGAGACGTGCAGCACGATGGTGCCGTAGGCGGTACCGCTCATGCGCGCGTCCGAAATGCGCACCATGTCCTTCACGCCCGCGCGCGCGAGTTTCGCGGGAATCGGCAGGTAGCCCGCCTCGGGCATCGCGTAGCCCGATTTCGGCCCCGCGTTCTGCAGCACCAGAAAATCCTCCGGCGTCACGTCGAGCGCGGGATCGTCCACGCGCGTGGCGAGGTCGTCGAGCGAGGTGAACACCACCGCGCGGCCCTCGCGCTCGAACAGCTTGGGATCGGCGGCCGAGCGCTTGAGAATGGCGCCGTTCGGCGCCAGCGAGCCGAACAGGGCGACTAGTCCACCTTCTTTCGCCAGAGGTTCCGCGAGCGGCCGCACCACGGCGCGATCCACCCAGGCGCCTTCCTCGTGCTCCAGGCGCTCGCCCAGCGTCTCGCCGGTGACTGTCATGCAATCGAGGTGCAGCAGGGGCTTGAGTTCGCGCAATACCGCGCCCACCCCGCCCGCGGCGTAGAGGTCCGACATGTAGAACTGCCCGGTGGGCTTCAGGTCCACCAGCACCGGCGTCGAATCGGAAAGTTCATTGAGCCGGTGGAGGTCGACCTTCACGCCCGCGCGGCCGGCGATCGCGGTCAGGTGGACGATGCCGTTGGTCGAGCCGCCGATCGCCAGCAGCACGCGCAGCGCGTTTTCCACCGACTCGTGCGTGATGACCTGCGATGGCCGGATCGGGTGGTGCACCAGTTCCACCGCGCGCCGCCCGCTCGCCTCCGCCGCGCGCAGGCGGTCGGCGTGCACCGCGGGGATCGCCGCGCTGCCGGGGAGCGCCATGCCGAGCGCCTCGGCGATCGACGCCATTGTGGAGGCCGTCCCCATCACCCCGCAGGTGCCGGCGGTGGTGGCGAGGTTGCCTTCCACCTCGTTGATGCCCGCCGCGTCCACCTTGCCCGCGCGATGCATGGCCCAGAAGCGGCGGCAATCGGTGCAGGCGCCCAGCCGTTCGCCGTGGAAGGAGGTCGGCATCATCGGCCCGGCGAGCAGCTGCACCGCGGGCAGGTCGGCGGAGGCCGCGCCCATCAGCTGCGCCGGCACCGTCTTGTCGCAGCCGCCCACCAGCACTACCGCGTCCATCGGCTGTGCGCGGATCATCTCCTCCACGTCCATGGACATGAGGTTCCTGAACATCATCGAGGTGGGATTGAGGAACACCTCGCCCAGCGACACGGTGGGAAATTCGATCGGCAGCCCGCCCGCCGCGAGCACGCCGCGTTTCACCGCGTCGATCAGCTCGGGGAAATGGCGGTGGCAGTTGTTGAAGCCGCTGTTCGAATTGGCGATGCCGACCACCGGGCGCGCCAGCATTTCGCTCGAGTAGCCCATGCTTTTCGCGAACGAGCGCCGCAGGTACAGCGAAAACCCGGCATCGCCGTAGTTGGTGAGGCCGCGCGCGAGGCCGATTTTCTTGTCCATGGCGCAGGATTCTAGTCCCAAGGTGATCGGCCGAGCGCGGTTCCCTTGCTGAGCGGCTAGACTCGCGGGGACCGTCCAACATCCCCGGAGGAAAGCGCCATGGCCGCACCGAAAGCCCCGCCATGCATGAGGATCGGCTTCGTCGGCCTTGGCGCGATGGGCGCGCCGATGGCGGCCAACCTGTTGCGCGCGGGCCATCCTCTCCGCGTGCACGACGCCCGCCGGATTGCCGTTGAAGGCGCCGCGTGGGCCGACTCTGCAGCGGCCGCCGCGGCCGACGCGCAGATCCTGTTCACTTCGCTCCCCGGTCCGGCCGAGGTCGAGGCCGTGGCGCGGCAGGTTCGGGACGCCCTGCCCAGGGGCGCGGCCTGGTTCGACCTGACAACCAATTCCCCGGCCTGCGTGCGCAGGCTGCACGGCGAGCTGCTCGCGCGCGGCGTGCAGTTGCTGGACGCGCCGGTGAGCGGGGGACCGCAGGGCGCGAAGAGCGGCAAGCTCGCCCTGTGGGTCGGCGGCGACCGGGCGACCTTCGACCGGCACCTCGGAGTGCTGCGCGCAATCGGCGACCAGCCGATCTACGTCGGCCCGATCGGTGCCGGCTCGGTGGCCAAGCTCGCGCACAACTGCGCCAGCTTCACCGTGCAGACTGCGCTCGCCGAGATCTTCACGCTCGGGGTGAAGGCCGGGGTGGAGCCGCTCGCGCTGTTCAAGGCGCTGCGCCAGGGCGCCACGGGACGCAAGCGCACTTTCGACCGGCTCGCCGAGCAGTTCCTGCCCGGCAATTACGATCCGCCGGCCTTCGCCCTGCGCCTCGCGCACAAGGACCTGGGCCTCGCGCTGGACTTGGCGCGCGAGGTCGGTGTGCCGATGCAGGTGGCCGAGCGGGCGATGGCGGAGTTCGACGAGGCGATGCGCCGCGGCTGGGGCGAGCGCGACTCGCGCGTGACGATGCTGTTGCAGGAAGAGCGCGCGGGCGTCGCGCCGCGCGTGCCGGCGGAGAAACTGCGCGAAGTGCTGGACTAGAACCGGTAGCGCAGCTCCACGCCGGACTCGCGCGTCCAGTTGGCGGGCTCCAGGCCGCCGAAGCCCGGAGCGATCGGCTGGATGTCTGAATCCTTGATGTTCCAGTAGTGCAGCCAGGGGCCGAACGCCCAGCGCCGGCCCTCGAACATCAGCTGCGCGCGGTAGCCGCGTCCCCGCCGCTGCTGGTTGGTGACATCGGGGGCTCCCAGGCCGGTGTCCGTGAGGAGGCTGCGTTGCACGCCGTGGACGAATGCGTCGTACTCGAGTTGCGGCGCGAGCACCCACTCCCCGCCGAGCCGCATGCGCAGCGTCACGCCCAGCGGCACGTAGAAGTAGCTGGAGTCGCGCTGGTAGCCGATGGCGCCGGTGGACGTGACGCCCCTCAGGTCGTTGTACAGGTAGCGGAAGCCACCTCCCACATACGGCGACCAGACCAGCTTGCCGGCGGGATAGTCCCTGCCCGCCAGCGCCCGCGCCTCGAACAGCTGGTCAGGCACGTTGTTCAGCGTGCCCGACCCCTGGTAATCCAGCTCCCCGTACGACTGGCGCAGCTCGAAGCGCGCGTAGACGCGCTTGTCGTTGACAGCCGTGTAGGCGCCCATAGCGCCGATGCGGTCTCCCTTGAGCCACATGACATCCGGCTCTTCGTAGCGGTAGCGCGCCACCTGGCCGCCCAACTCCCAGCCGGCGCGCGTGGCGAGCGGGTCGTCCGCCGCGCCGGCGGCCGCGGCGAACAAGATACCGAGAACTCCCGATGCGATGCGCATGGCCGGAATATTAGCCCCAGATGGCGCGCGCGGCCTCGACGCAGAGCGTGAGCTTGGCGCGCTCATCGGCCTCCGTCACCGGATTCCCGCCCATGGTGCTGGCGAAGCCGCACTGCGGGCTGATCGCCAGACGCGCAGGGTCCACGTACTTCGCCGCCTCGTCCGCGCGGCGCCGCAACTGGTCCAGCGGCTCGAGCTGCGCGGTTTTCGAGCTGACCATGCCC
>JBGQFF010000071.1:0-13197 GCA_041496745.1 Gammaproteobacteria bacterium | reverse complement strand
GATGTGCTTGCCGGTGGACAGATCCATGACCGTGTCGCCGCCCCAGCGGATCGCCCAGGTCATCTTTTCCACTTCCTCGCCGATGCCCGAGGAAACCGCGGAATTGCCGATGTTGGCGTTGATCTTCACCAGGAAGTTGCGGCCGATGATCATCGGCTCGCTCTCCGGGTGGTTGATGTTCGCCGGGATGATGGCGCGGCCGCGCGCGACTTCGCTTCTTACAAACTCCGGCGTAATCATCTCCGGAATCGATGCGCCGAAGCTTTCCCCCTTGTGCTGCCTCATCAGGAGCTCGAGCATCTTCTCGCCCGTCTTGCCGCTGGCCCTCAGGCTCTCGATGTAGCGGCTGCGCTCAAGGTTCTCGCGGATGGCGATGAACTCCATCTCGGGCGTGATGACGCCTTTGCGCGCGTAGTGCATCTGCGAGACGTTCATGCCGCGCCGCGCGCGGCGCGGCGCGCGCTTCAGGTTGAAGCGCAGCTCGGCGAGCGTCGGGTCATTCAGGCGCTCGATGCCGTATTGCGACGAGGGGCCCGCGAGGACCTCGGTGTCATTGCGCTCCTCGATCCATTTCTGGCGCAGCGGCGCAAGGCCCGAGCGGATGTCGATTTGCGCGGCTGGGTCAGTGTAGGGCCCGGAGCAGTCGTAGACGAATACCGGCGGATTCCTTTCGCCGCCGAACATGCTCGGCGTATCAGCCTGGCTGATCTCGCGCATTGGCACGCGGATCTCCGGCCGCGAGCCCTCGACGTAGACTTTGCGCGAATTGGGGAGCGGCTGGATCGCCGCTTCGTCCACCTGGGCGGTGGCGGCGAGAAACCTGGGATTGGCGTTCATGGCGCTTCCTTCGGCGGGATTACCCGCATCAGGTTCTAAGGGACTCTCTCACCCGTCCCGACCGGGACAGGACCCCTGCGTGGGCAATAGTTTGCCGCGCTTGACCTTTTCGCAGTGCAGTAATATATTACTGACTGTTCAGTTACTTTCATTTGCCATGTCATCGCCTACCAACGCCAAGAACGAGCCCCGCTGGACGCGCCGCAAGGAAGCGCGCCCCGAAGAAATCACCGCTGCGGCGCTCGAACTGTTCGTCGAGCGCGGCTTCGCCGCCACCCGACTCGAGGACGTCGCCGCGCGCGCCGGCGTCTCCAAGGGCACGGTGTATCTCTATTTCGCAAACAAGGAAGATCTCTTCAAGGCGGTGGTGCGCGAGGGCCTGGTCTCGCCGATCGCCGAGATGAAGGGCGTCGTCGCGCAGTTCCCGGGCAGCAGCTTCGAGCTGCTGCGCATGCTGGTCTTCGGCTGGTGGGAGAAGGTCGGCGCGACACGCGTGTCCGGCATTCCGAAACTGCTCCTCGGGGAGTCCGGGAATTTCCCCGAGCTGGTGCGCTTCTATCTTGCCGAAGTGGTCGAGCCGGGCCACGACGTGATGATGGCGATCGTGAACCGCGGCATCGCGCGCGGCGAGTTCCGCAGCGTCAACCCGGAAGATGCGGCACTCCTCATTGCGGCGCCGCTGGTGCAGATGATGCTGTGGCGCAGCGCCCTCGAACCGCAGTCGGCGCGCAAGATGGACACGGCGCGCTATCTGGAAGCGCACCTGGACATGCTCAAGCATGGCCTGAGCGCGGAGTCGGAGTGACACCATGACCAAGAGCAAGACCGTCATCCTCGCCGCGCTGGTCGTGGCGGGCATCGCGGTCGGCGGTTTCGCCGCAGTGCGCGGCAAGGCGCCCGCGTCGGCGCCCGCAGCGCAGCCGGTGGTGGAGTTCACGCAGCGGGACCTCTACATCGTGGAGCCGCGGCTGCTAGAGAGAACGCTGCCGCTCACCGGCACGCTCTCGCCGCTCACCGAGGCGACCGTGAAGGCCAAGGTGGCCGGCGAACTGCTCGAGGTGGCGGTGCGCGAGGGCGAGAGCGTCAGGCAGGGCCAGGTGCTCGCGCGCATCGACCCGACCGAGGTGCGGGCGCGCGTGGCGGCGCGCGAGGCGGACGTCGCAGCGGCGCGCGCGCAGCTGGTGTGGGCGGACAAGAACCGCTTGACGCAGAAGGCGCTGCTCGACAAGGCGTTCATTTCTCAGAACGCATTCGACAACATCCAGAGCAACTACGACGTGGCGGTGGCCAAGCTGCGCTCTGCCGAGGCCGAGCTGATCGTGGCGAGGAAGTCGCTCGGCGACTCCGTGCTGGTCGCGCCGTTCCCCGGCATCGTCGCGCAGCGCCACGTCCAGCCCGGCGAACGCGTGGCGCTCGACGCCAAGGTGATCACCGTGGTGAACCTCTCCCGGCTGGAGCTGGAGGCGGCAGTGCCGGCGGCGGAGATCAGCAGGCTGCGCGTCGGCCAGGAGGTCGCGTTCAGCGTCGACGGCTTCGGCGAGCGGGCCTTCGGCGGGCGCATCGAGCGCATCAATCCGGGCACGGTGTCCGGCTCGCGTTCGATCAACGTCTACGCCGTGATCGACAACCCCGAGGGCGAGCTGCGCGGCGGGCTGTTCGCGCAGGGCGCGGTCAGCCTCGAACGCGTCGAGGGCGCGCTGGTGGTGCCCGCCTCGGCGGTACGCGAGGAGATCGGCCAGACCTTCGTGTACGCGATCGAGGCCGGCCTGGTGAAGCGCAAGAACGTGACGGTCGGCGCGCCTGACGCCAGCGGCCGTGTGCAGGTGCTGCAGGGGCTCGCCGCGGGCGAGCGCATCGTGCGCGTCAACCTGGGTGCGCTGCGCGAGGGCGTCAGCGCGAGGCTCGCGGGCCCGCAGCCCGCAGAGACGGCCAAGCAGTAGTCGCCCGGCCGCCCCCTGCCCGCCATGTGGTTCACCCGCATCAGCATCTCCAATCCGGTGTTCGCGACCATGATGATGGCTGCGCTGCTGGTGCTGGGGCTGTTCTCCTACTCGCGCCTCCCGGTGGAGCAGTTCCCCGACGTCAGCTTTCCGGTGGTGGTGGTGCAGACCGAGTACCCCGGCGCATCGCCCGAGAACGTCGAGGAGGAAGTGACGCGCCGGGTCGAGGAATCGGTCAACACCATCAGCGGCATCAAGACGCTGTCGTCGCGCTCCTACGAGGGGGTGTCGGTGGTGATCATCGAGTTCGACCTGTCGATCGACCCCAAGCTCGCCGCGCAGGACGTGCGAGAGAAGATCGCCCTGATCCGCTCGTCGTTCCGCGACGAGATCAAGGAACCCAGGGTGAGCCGCTTCAACCCGGACGACTACCCGATCGCTTCCGTGGCGGTGACCTCCTCCACCAAGTCGCTGCGCGAGCTCACCACGCTCGCCGACCAGGTGATCAGGAAGCGGCTCGAGAACGTCGGCGGCGTCGGCCAGGCCACGCTGGTCGGCGGCGTCAAGCGCGAGATCAAGGTCTACCTGCGGCTCGAGGAGATGGAGGCGCAGAAAATCGGCGCCGACCAGGTGATCAAGGCGCTGCAGAGCGAGAACCAGGAGATCCCCGCGGGCTCGATCGTCACGCCGAGCCAGGAGAAGATCGTGCAGCTGCGCGCGCGCCTTGCGGGCCCGCAGGACTTCCGCAGCCTGATCGTCGCGCGCCGCGGCGCCAAGGCGGTGACGCTCGGCTCGATCGCCGACATCGAGGACGGGCAGCAGGAGGAGGAGAACGCCGCGCTGATCAACGGCCAGCGCGCGCTGTCGATCGACATCATCAAGGCGCAGGGCGAAAACACCATCGCGGTGGTGGACGGCGTGCGGCGCGTCACCACGGAGCTGCCGGCGTTCCTGCCCGCGGACGTCAAGGTGGACATCGTGCGCGACGCCTCGACCGGCATCCGCAATTCCGTCGCCGACGTCAAGACGACTCTCATCGAGGGGGCGCTGCTCACCATCGCCATCGTGTTCCTGTTTCTCGCTTCCTGGCGCAGCACCGTGATCACCGGCCTGACGCTGCCGATCGCGCTGATCGGCACCTTCCTCTTCATCTACGCTTTCGGCTTCACGCTCAACATGCTCACGCTGATGGCCCTGTCGCTGTCGGTGGGCCTGCTGATCGACGACGCCATCGTGGTGCGCGAGAACATCGTGCGCCACGTGGCGCTGGGCGCCGACCACCACCGCGCGGCCCTCGAAGGCACCAAGGAGATCGGCCTCGCGGTGCTGGCGACGACGTTCTCGATCGTCGCGGTGTTCCTGCCGGTGGGCTTCATGGGCGGCATCATCGGGCGCTTCTTCCACCAGTTCGGCCTCACCGTGGTGGCCGCGGTGCTGATCTCGATGTTCGTCAGCTTCACGCTCGACCCGATGCTGTCCTCGATCTGGCACGACCCGCAGGCCGAGGGCAAGTTCAGCTCGGGGCCGGTCGGCCGGCTGCTGGCCTGGTTCCACGCGCTGATGGAACGCGTCTCGAACACCTACGAGCGGCTGCTGGCCTGGAGCATCGCGCACCGCAAAACCGTCCTGGCGATCGCCGTCGCCGCGTTCCTCGCCAGCTTCCCGCTGATGACGTTCGTCGGCTCCGAATTCGTGCCCGAGCCCGACCTGTCGGAGCTGCAGGTGCAGTTCAAGACGCCGGTCGGCGCCTCGCTCGAGCTCACCACGCAGAAGGCCGGCCAGGCGGAGGCCGCGCTGCGCGAGTTCCCCGAGGTGCAGTATACCTACGCGACGATCAACACCGGCTTCGTGCAGGGCAAGAACCGGGTCAACATCTTCGTGCAACTCGTGCCGAGGAAGGCGCGCAGCCGCTCGCAGAACGACCTGACAAGGCCCATGCGCGAAAGGCTGTCGCGCGTCGCCGGGATCGAACTGCAACAGATCGGCGCCTACAAGTCGGTATCCAGCGGCAAGCCGCTGCAGGTCTCGATCCTCGGCCAGGACCGCAAGGTCCTGGCGGAACTCGCCGCTCAGGCGATGGCGGCGATGCGCACGGTGCCTGGCGCGGTGGACGTGGAATCGAGCGACGAGGCCGCCAAGCCCCAGGTCGCCGTGGAGCTCAAGCGCGAACTGGCGAGCGACCTGGGCATCGGCGTCGGCCAGGTCGCGGCCACGCTGCGGCCATTGCTCGCGGGCCAGGCGGTGGGCAACTGGCGCGGGCCGGACGACCAGTACTACGACGTGCAGGTGCGGCTGTCGCGCGCGAACCGCGCGCGCACCGAAGACCTGCAGCGCGTGCCGCTCGCCTCGAGCCAACTCGACGCCAATGGCGCGCCGAAGATGGTGAGCCTGCGCGAGATCGCCTCGATTGCCCCGGGCAGCGGCGCGCAGCAGATCAACCGCAAGGAGCAGTTGCGCGAGGTGCTGGTATCGGCCAACGTGTTCAACCGCCCGGCGGGCGACGCGGCGACGGAACTGCGCGCCAAGCTCGAGCGTATCGCCATGCCACCCGGCTACCGCACCACGATGGGCGGCTCCTCCAAGGACATCCAGGAGTCGCTGCACTTCGCCAGCCAGGCGCTGGCGCTGGCGGTGATTTTTATCTACCTGATCCTCGCCTCGCAGTTCGGCAGCTTTATCCAGCCGGTGGCGATCATGATGTCGCTGCCGATGGCGCTGATCGGCGTGGTGCTGGCGCTGATCCTGGCGCGCTCGACGCTCAACATCTTCTCCATCATCGGCTTCATCATGCTGATGGGCCTGGTGACCAAGAACGCGATCCTGCTGATCGATTTCGTGAACCAGGAACGCCGCGCCGGCAAGGCGCGCGCCGAGGCGATCCTCGCCGCCGGCCGCATCCGCCTGCGGCCGATCCTGATGACCACCCTGGCCATGATCTTCGGCATGATCCCGCTGGCGCTCGGCCTGGGCGAGGGCGGCGAGCAGCGCTCGCCGATGGGCCAGGCGGTGATCGGCGGGGTGATGACCTCCAGCCTGCTCACGCTGATCGTGGTGCCGGTGATCTATACCTATCTCGACGACCTTGCGGCGTGGCTGAAGCGCTTTGGTAAACTAGCCGTCCCCTCGCAAAGCGCCGCGAAAGCGCCATGAATTTCGAACAAGCCCGAACCAACATGGTCGAGCAGCAGATCCGCACCTGGGAGGTGCTGGACCAGGCCGTGCTCGACCTGCTCTACGTCGTGCCGCGCGAGGACTTCGTGCCGCCGTCCTACCGCACGCTGGCTTTCGTCGACATGGAGATCCCCATCGGCGAAGGGGAAAAGATGATGGCGCCGAAGATGGAAGCGCGCATCGTGCAGGAGCTGGCGCCGCGCAAGAGCGAGCGCGTGCTCGAGGTGGGCACCGGCAGCGGCTACCTGACCGCCCTCCTCGCGCACCGCGCGGCGCACGTGCACTCGGTGGAGATCCGCCCGGCGCTCGCCGCCTTCGGCCGCGCCAACCTGGAGCGCCACGGCGCCGACAACGTCACGCTGGAAACCGGCGACGCCGCGCGCGGCTGGCCCACCCGCGCGCCCTATGACGTGATCGTGCTCACCGGCTCGACGCCCGTGCTGCCCAAGTGCCTGCTCGAGCAGCTCTCGCCGCTCGGACGCTTGTTCGCCGTGGTCGGCGAGGAGCCGGTGATGGTGGCGCGGCTGGTGACCTGCAGCGCGCCCGGAGCGTTCCGCAGCGTGGAGCTGTTCGATACCCTGCTCGCGCCGCTCGCCAACGCGGAGCAGCCGCCGCGCTTCAGGTTTTGAGCAGATGAAGAACTTTTGATGAAAGCCCCATGAACCAGAAACTCGCCATTACCCTCGCCTTCGCCTGCGCGCCCCTGGGCGCCGCCGCGGAGAACCTGAACCAGGTTTACCAGGATGCGCGCAGCTACGACGCGCAGTACGCCGCGGCGCGCTACGCGCTGCAGGCGGGCCAGGAAAAGCTGCCGCAGGGCCGCGCGCTGCTGCTGCCGACCCTCAACCTGACGGCCAATGCGACCCGCTCCAGCCTCGACTCGGAGTCGAAAGATCCTGCGGTGCAGCCCAGTTTCGAGCGCGACATCGACTCGCAGGGCTACGCCCTCACCTTTACGCAACCGCTCTACCGCGCGCAGAACTTCATCCAGTACGACCAGGCCGAGCTGCAGGTCAAGCAGGCCGAGGCCCAGTTCGGGCTGGCCGGCCAGGACCTGATCCTGCGCCTGGCGCAGGCCTATTTCGACATGCTCGCCGCGCAGGACTCCCTCACCCTGGTGCGCGCGCAGAAAATCGCCATCTCCGAGCAGCTGGCGCAGGCAAAACGCAATTTCGAGGTCGGCACCGCGACCATCACCGATACGCACGAGGCGCAGGCGCGCTACGACCTCGCGGGCGCGCAGGAGATCTCGGCGCAGAACGACGTCGAGGCGCGAAGCCGCGCCCTGCAGCAGCTGACCGGCAAGGAGTACGCGACGCTCAACCCGCTGCGCGCCGACATCCGGCTGTCTCCGCCCAACCCCGACAACATGCAGAGTTGGGTGGAACTGGCGGAAAAGCAGAGCTACCCGGTGCTGGTGCAGGAATCCAGCACGGAAATCGCCGCCCTCGAAGTGCGGCGCAACCGCGCCGGACACTACCCGACGCTCGACTTCGTCGGCAACTACAACTACACCTCGCAGAACGCTTCGCAGCTCAGCGCCACCGGCAGCAACGTCACCGGCAGCTCGGTCGCACTGCAGTTCGCGCTGCCGCTGTACCAGGGCGGCGCCATCAGCTCGCGCGAGCGCGAGGCGGCGGCCAACTATGAGCGCTCGCGGCAGGACCTGGAGAACGCGCGCCGCGGCTCGGCGCTCGCCACGCGGCAGAGCTACCTGGCGGTGAGCAACGGCATCGCGCTGATCGGCGCGCTGGAGCAGGCGCTGGTGTCGACGCAGAGCGCGCTCGACTCCAACCGGCTGGGCTACGAGGTCGGCGTGCGCATCAACATCGACGTGCTGAACGCACAGCAGCAGGTGTTCTCGACGCGCCGCGACCTGGCGGTTGCGCGCTACAACACCATCACCAACACCCTGCGCCTGAAGGCCGCCGCCGGCAACCTGCGCGAGGAAGACCTCAAAGAGATCAACCGGGCCCTCGCGCCCTGAGTAGCCCCCGGCACACCGCGAGGTGCCGCTCCGCGGCGCCGCGGTGCTGGGCGCACAGCTTCTTGCCGGCGATGCCCATGCGCGCACAGCGCTCCGGATCCTCCAGCAGGGCGCGCGCCGTGCGCAGCGCCATCGCAACATCCTGCGCCTGGATGGCGGCCTGCGCCTCCACCGCCAGCCGCGTGACGTCGGCGAAGTTGTACATGTGCGGCCCGGTCACCACCGGGATTCCCGCCGCGCAGCCCTCGATGAGGTTCTGCCCGCCTAGCGGCGCGAAGCCGCCGCCGATCACCGCGACGTCGGCGAGCGCATAGTAGAAGGCCATCTCCCCCATCGTGTCTCCCAGGTAGAGCCGCCGCCCCTGGTGCGGCGCCTCGCCCAGGCTGCGGCGCGCGAGCGTGAATCCCATGCGCCGCACCAGCGCGGCGACGGCGTCGAAGCGCTGCGGGTGCCGCGGCACGAGCACGATCAGCGTGCCATCGTCCTGCGCGCCCAGCGCTCCAAGCAGCAGTTCCTCCTCGCCCTCGCGCGTGCTCGCCAGCAGCAGGACCTTGCGGTGGCGCAGCGCCGCGCGGAAGGCCCTGCCCTCTTCGGTCTTTGCGGGATCGGGCTCGATGTCGAACTTCAGGTTGCCGGTGACCGTAACGTTGGCGGCGCCCAGGCGGCGCAGCCGCCGCGCATCCGCCTCGCCCTGCGCGCAGGCCGCGGAGAGGCTCTCGAACGCCGGCCGCACCAGGGGCGCGATGCGCTGGTAGCCGCGCACCGACTTGCGCGACATGCGCGCGTTGGCGAGCAGCAGCGGGACGCCGTTCTGAGCGCATGCACGCACCAGGTTGGGCCAGATTTCGGTCTCCACCAGCACGCCCAGCCGCGGCCGGAAATGCTCGAGAAAGCGTTGCGCCGCCCATGGGTAGTCATAGGGCAGCCAGGCGCAATGCACCGACTCGCCGTAGACCTGCTTGATGGTCTCGCGCCCGGCGGCGGTGAGGCAGGTCAACAGCACGTCGTGGTCGGGGTGTTCGCGCTGCAGGGCGCGCACCAGCGGCGCGCAGGCGCGCGCCTCGCCCACCGACACAGCGTGCAGCCAGAGCAACTTCGGCTTCGGTTCGAGCTCGCTGCGGCCGAAACGCTCCGCGATCGCCTCGCGGTAGCCGGGCTCCCGCCAGCCGCGCCACCACAGCCTGGCGAGGAGGAAGGGCAGCGCAGCAATTAAGAACGCGGTATACAGAACGCGCCACATCAGGCGAGCTCCCCCAACGCCGCGTGCACGGCGGCCGCATCCGGCGCCTCGAGGTTGCGCACGCGGCTGCCGGCATGCAGGCCGGTCAGCCGCGCCTCGGAACCGAGGTAGACGCCCACCGCCGGCACGCCGAGCGCCGCCGCGAGGTGCGTCAAGCCCGTATCCACCCCCGCCACGCCGCGCGCCGCGCGCATCAGCCGCGCCAGTTCGGCGATGCGCATGCGCCGGGGAACCAGGGCGTCGCCAATGCCCGCGGCGATCCTCTCGGCGCGCGATCTCTCCTCCGCGCTGCCCCAAGGCAGCACCGGGCGCACGCCGCGCGCCGCGAGCAGCCGGCCGAGCTCGACCCAGTTGCGCTCCGCCCAGAGCTTGTCCGCGCGGCTGGTCATGGTGAGGAGCACCGCATAGGCAGCAGGCAGATCGAGGGGCGGGGGACCTTCGGCGCGCAGGCCGTAGTCGCAGGCCGCGGGCAGCGCGCTGCCGAGCGCCGCCGCGGCGAGCTGCCGGTTGCGCTCGACCGCATGCTGTTGCCGCGGCACCGCATGGCGCACGTCGTAGAAGCGCGCCGCGAGCGGCTCGCGCGCACTGGCCGCATCCATGCCGTGGCGCTCGCCGCTGGCCAGCCGCGCGAGCAGCGCGCTCTTCAGCAGCCCCTGCGTATCGATGACCAGGTCGTAGCGCTCCTCGCGCAGCGCGCGCCGGAAAGCGCCCATCTCCGACCAGGAGCGGGGATGCCACAATGCGCCGCGCCAGCGCCGCGCCGCCACCGGGATCGCGCGCCGCACCTGCGCGTGCATGGCCGCAACCTCGGCGAACGCTTCTTCCACCACCCAGTCGATCGCCGCGCCCGGCGCCGCGCGCGCCACGTCGCTCACCGCCGGGCAGTTGTGCACCACGTCGCCCAGCGAAGAAGTTTTTACGAAGAGTATGCGGCGCATGCGTCGGATAAAATGGCGCGTGCCGATTCTACGGGATAACCCTTGACCCGCCCGCCGCGCGCGCCGCTGTCGGTGGTGCTCATCGCGCACAATGCCGCGCACCAGCTCGAGGAATGCCTGGCGAGCGCAGCCTTCGCAGACGAAATCGTGCTGGTGGACTCCGGCAGCACCGACGCGACGCGCGAGGTGGCGGCCAGGCACGGGGCGCGCGTCGTCTCCAGGGACTGGCTCGGCTACGGTCGCCAGAAGCAGTTCGCCGTGGAGCAGGCGCGCCACGACTGGGTGCTGTGCCTGGACGCCGACGAGCGCGTCTCGCCCGGGCTGCGCGCGAGCATCGAGCGCGCGCTCGCGGCGCCCGTGGCGCCGGTCTACCGCATGCCGCGCTGCAACCGCTTCCTCGGCCGCTGGCTGCGCCACGGCGAGGGCTACCCCGACTGGAGCCCGCGCCTGTTCGACCGCCGCATGGCGCGCTGGAGCGACGACGCGGTGCACG
Organism: Gammaproteobacteria bacterium; assembly: GCA_041496745.1. Classification (GTDB taxonomy): domain Bacteria; phylum Pseudomonadota; class Gammaproteobacteria; order Burkholderiales; family SG8-39; genus JAABQT01. Next base: position 2,591 of record JBGQFF010000071.1, on the reverse strand, counting down.
AGAAGGTGCTCTACGCGGTCACGCCCGGCACGCTCGAGGGCGACCTGCTGCACGATTCGGCGGAGGACCTCGCGCGCTACCTGGACAAGCAGAACCGCTACACCACGCTCGCCGCCGAGCAGCTCTACGAGCGCGGGCGCAGCGCCGGCGCGTTCGAACTGCTCGCCTCGCCGGTGGTGCGTTTCTTCAAGTTCTACGTGCTGCGCCTGGGATTCCTCGACGGCATCGCCGGACTGGTGCACATCGGCATCGGTTGCATGAACAGCTACATGAAATACGCCAAGCTGATCGAGATGCGCCGCGCGAACAAGGACAGATGAGGGACCGGTGAGGGTTCTCGTCACCGGCGCCGCCGGCTTCATCGGCATGCATTGCGCCGAGCGGCTGCTCGCGCGCGGCGACGAAGTGACGGGGGCCGACAACCTCTCGCCTTACTACTCGGTCCAGCTCAAGCAGGACCGCCTGCGCCGGCTCGAGGGGCGCAAGGGCTTTCGCTTCGAGCCGACAGACCTGGCCGACGCCGCGGCGCTCGAGCGGCTGTACGCCGCTGCGCAACCGGAGCTGGTGCTGCACCTCGCGGCGCAACCGGGCGTGCGCGCTTCGCTCGAACGGCCTGCGGCGACGGTGCAGGCCAACCTGGTCGCCTTCGCCAACCTGCTCGAATGCTGCCGGCGGCAGCCCCCGCGCCACCTGGTCTATGCCTCGAGTTCCAGCGTCTACGGCAGCAACGCGAAGCTGCCCTGGTCGGAGAATGAGAACGTGGATCACCCGGTGAGCCTTTATGCCGCGACGAAGAAGGCGAATGAGCTGATGGCGCATGTGTACAGCCACGTCCATGGCCTCGCCGCCACCGGCCTGCGCTACTTCACGGTGTACGGGCCCTGGGGCCGGCCCGACATGTCGCCGATGCTGTTCGCGCGCGCCATCACGGAAGGCAAGCCGATCCAGGTGTTCAACCACGGCGACATGCAGCGCGACTTCACCTACATCGACGACGTGGTGGAAGGCACGCTGCGCGTTCTGGATCGGCCGCCGTCGGGCACGCCGCCCTACCGCCTGTTCAACATCGGCAACCATCAGCCCGTGCCGCTGCTCGAGTACATCGCGGCCCTAGAGCGCGCCTTCGGCAGGCAAGCGCACAAGGAACTGCGGCCGATGCAGCCCGGCGACATCAAGGCCACTTGCGCCGACACCAGGGCGCTGGCGGAAGCGGTCGGCTTTGCGCCGTCCACGCCCCTCGAGCAGGGACTGGCGCGCTTCGCTGCCTGGTACAAGAGCTACTACAGGCTTTCCTGAGCTAGCTCCGGGCCGGCGCGTACTCCGGCAACCAGGCCCGCAGGCGCTCGCGCACTGCTTCCGCGCCGGGCTCCACCGGCGCCGCGAGCCAGGCCAGCACCTCCTCCAGCAGCGCCTCGCCCTGCGGCGCGCGCACGCGCGCCACACGCAGCTTGGGATGCGGCGTCGCCAGCGAATGCTCGGCGTCGGCGAGCAGCTCCTCGTACAGCTTCTCCCCCGGGCGCAGCCCCGTATAGACGATGCGGATGTCGCTCTCGCTCAAGCCCGAGAGCCGGACCAACTGGCGCGCGAGGTCGGCGATCTTCACCGGCTCGCCCATGTCGAGCACGTAGATCTCCCCGCCCTTGCCCATCAGCGCCGCCTGCAGCACGAGCTGCGTGGCTTCGGGGATGGACATGAAGTAGCGCTGGATCTCCGGATGGGTCACGGTCACCGGCCCGCCGCGCGCGATCTGCTCGCGAAAGCGCGGGATCACGCTGCCGGTCGAGCCGAGCACGTTGCCGAAGCGCACGATGACGAACTGCGTGCCGCCGGCTTCCTGCAGCCGCTGGCAGGCGATCTCGGCAAGGCGCTTGGAGGCGCCCATCACGTTGGTCGGGTTCACCGCCTTGTCCGTCGACACCAGCACGAACCTGCCTGCGCCCGCGGCCTGCGCCGCGCGCGCCACCACCACCGTGGAGAGCACGTTGTTGGCCACCGCCTGGAACGCGTTCTCGCCTTCCATCAGCGGCACGTGCTTGTAGGCCGCGGCGTGGAACACCACCTGAGGCCGGAAGCGCGCGAACACCTCCTGCACGCGCGGCGTGGACTTGGCGTCGCCGATCACCGCGGCGATCGGCACGCCGGGCAGCCGGTCGCGGAATTCCTGCTCCACCGTGTACAGCGCGTACTCGGAGATCTCGAACAGCACCAGCCGCCCGGGCGAGAAGCGCGCGATCTGGCGGCAGAGTTCGGCACCGATCGATCCGCCGGCGCCGGTCACCAGCACGCACTGGCCCTCGATCAGGCCGCGCAGGCCTGCGTCGTCCAGCGCCACCGGGTCGCGGCCGAGCAGATCGTCGAGCTCGACGTTGCGCAACTCGGAAACGCTGACCTTGCCCGAAACGAGGTCGGCGTACGAGGGCACGGTCATCACCTGCAGCCCGGCCGCCGTGCACAGCTCGAGCGCGCGCTTGCGCTGGCCGTGCGTCGCGCCGGGCATGGCGATGATGGCCTGCGCTACCCCGAGTCGCCGCGCGACCGGGCCCAGCTGCTCAAGTACGTCGAGGATCTCCACGCCCTGGATCTCGCTGCCG
>JBGQFF010000070.1:0-13387 GCA_041496745.1 Gammaproteobacteria bacterium | reverse complement strand
CTTGCTTCGCTCGTCCAGCTGGGCGCGGTGCTCGCGGGAGCGATGCTGGATGCCGCGATTTCTTAGCGTCGTCCTGCTGCTGTTCGCCGCATTTGCGGCGCAGGCGTTGGACGAGAAGCTCGCGCTGAAGGAGAGCCAGGCGGCCATCGGCCGCGCAGTCGGCGACTACGCGCTACGCGACAGCGAAGGCAGGACCGTGCGCCTCTCGGAACTGCGCGGCAAGCCGCTGGTCGTCCACTTCGTCTACACCGGCTGCTTCCAGGTCTGCCCCGCCACCACCCAGTTCCTCGCCGGGGCGATCAAGGAAGCGGAACGCACGCTCGGGCCTGGCGCGTTCCGCGTCGCCACCATCGGCTTCAACCTGCCGTTCGATACGCCGCAGGCGATGAAGGCCTTCGCGCGCAAGAACGGCGTCGCCTCGCCCAATTGGCTGTTCCTCACGCCCGACGCGGAGACACTGCCTGCCCTTGTATCCGATTTCGGCTTTCGCTACGAGGCAACCTCCGCGGGCTTCGACCACCTGCTGCAGGTAAGCATCGTCGACCAGGCGGGGCGCATCTACCGCCAGGTGTACGGCGACTCGTTCGAGGCGCCGCTGTTCGTGGGGCCGCTGCTGCAGCTCGCGCAGAACGCGCCGGTGGCGGACAACACCATCCAAGCCTTCCTCAAGCAGGTGAAGCTGCTGTGCACCGTATACGACCCGTCCGCGGGCCGCTACCGGCTCAACTACGTGGTGATCATCGAGCTGCTGATCGGTGCGAGCGTGATGCTTGGCGGCATTGGCTTCGTTGCCCTGGAGTGGCGCCGCCGGCGCCGGTTGCAGGTAGAACCGAAAACGCGGGCCGCGTAGACCAAGAATCTCGCCCGGTCATCGATCCGCGGTAGCGTGGAGGCGCAGGCCGAGCGCCTTGACGACCTTCAGGACCGTGGAAATCTCCGGATTGCCTTCCGGCGACAGAGCCTTGTAAAGGCTTTCGCGTCCCAGACCAGTTTCCCGCGCGATACCGCTCATACCCCTGGCGCGCGCGATATCTCCCAACGCAGCCGCGACAAGCGCCGGGTCCCCATCCTCCAGCGCCGCTTCGAGATATGCGGCCATATCCGCATCGGTCCTCAGATGCTCCGCCGCGTCCCAATTCCTCGTTCGAGTCTTTGCCATCGTAGTCTCCTACAACTCGCGCGCCAGCTGGCGCGCTATCTTGATATCACGATCCTGTGTCCGTTTGTCACCGCCGGCGAGAAGGATTACGATGCTCTGCCCGCGGCGGATTCGCGCGTCAACGCGAACCCGTGCTTGTCGATCCCGCAAATTCTCGAACCACCGCGCATAGAGCTCAGTCTGCCGGACTTCAGTCACTGGCATTGTATCCTATACGATACATACGTTCAAGAAGGCGTTCAGTGTCCCCAGAGCACCTCAACGCGCGCTCTGCCGCGACGGATGACCAAGTGCCCGCTGAGTTCGGTTTGACTCATATCAAGTCTGCGGAAAGACCCGCCACCTAGCATGCTGAAGTGATACTCCGTATACACTTGATCGGACAGTGGTTTTTCCTGAAGGTGGAGGCCCTGTTCAACCTCGCCTTCGGCGAGCGCAACAACCCGCTCTACTACCTTGGCCCGATCGCCTACTACCTGATGTGGCTGGTGGTGGCGAGCGGCCTGTACCTCTACGTTTTTTTCGAGACCAGCATCACCGGCGCCTACGACTCGGTGGAAGCGCTGACGCACGGCCAGCGCTACGCCGGCGGCGTGCTGCGCTCGGTGCACCGCTACGCTTCCGACGGCATGGTGATCACGATGCTCCTGCACCTCGCGCGCCACTGGACCTTCGACCGCTACCGGGGCTTCCGCTGGTTCTCGTGGGTGAGCGGCGTGGCGCTGCTGTGGCTGGTGTACACCGCCGGCATCAACGGCTACATGCTGCCCTGGGACAGCCTGGCGCAGTTCACCGTCGTCGCCACCGCCGAGTGGCTCGACTGGCTGCCGGTGTTCAACGGCACGCTGGTGCGCAACTTCATCTTCGAGGAGAACGTCAGCGACCGCCTGTTCTCGCTGCTGTCCTTCATCCACATCGGCGTGCCGCTCGCGCTGCTGGGCGTGCTGTGGGTGCACACGCAGCGCGTGCCGCAGGCGCGCACCGCGCCGCCGCTGCCGGTCGCGCTCACGCTCAGTGCGGCGCTGATCGCGCTCTCCCTGCTCCAGCCGGCGCTCAGCCAGCCGCGCGCGGATCCCGCCGCCGCCGCCGTGGCGCTCGACTTCGACTGGTTCTACCTGCCGGTGTACGCCCTGCTCTACCGCTGGACGCCGGCTGCGGTGTGGCTGCTGGTGGGCGGCGCCACCGCGCTGTTCCTCGTCCTGCCGTGGCTGCCGCCGCGGCGCAAGGCGGCCGGCCACTACATGCTGGTGCGTCCGGACAACCGCATCGTGCCGGTGCGCGAAGGCGAGACGCTGCTCGACGCCGGATTGCGCGACGGCGTGGACCTGCCGTTCGACTGCCGCAACGGCGGCTGCGGCCAGTGCAAGGTGACGCTCGCCTCCGGCGCAGTGGACTACGGCGCGTACCAGAACCACGCGCTCCCAAGAGCGGAGCGCGACGCGGGCAAGCTGCTCGCCTGCACCGCGACCGCGCTGGGCGACATCGAGATCGAGTACCTGCCGGCGAAGGCCCCGGGCGGCATCGCGGCGCGCATCTGGGGCGCTACGGTGCAGGCCATGGACAAGCTCGCGCCCGACGTGATGCGCGTGGTGCTCTCGATCGACGGCGGCGAGCGCATCGCGTTCTACGCCGGCCAGTACCTCAACGTCCTGCTCGAGGACGGCGCGAAGCGCAGCTTCTCCTTCGCCACCGCGCCCGGCGCTCTGGAGAAGATCGAACTGCACATCCGGCGCATCGAGGGTGGGCGCTACACCGGTCACGTGTTCGAGCGCATGCGGCCCGGCGAGCGCGTGCGCTTCGAGGGGCCGCTCGGCTCGTTCTTCCTGCGCGAGAACTCGGACAAGCCGATGATCTTCGTCGCCGGCTCGACCGGCTTCGCGCCGGTGAAGAGCATGCTCGAGTACGCGTTCGCGCGCGGCATGAAGCGCAGGATGCTGCTTTACTGGGGCGTGCGGCGCCTGCAGGACCTGTACCTCGGCGAGCTGCCGCGCCAATGGGGGCGCGAGCACGAAAACTTCACCTTCGTGCCGGTGCTGTCGGATCCCGCCCCCGAGGACCGCTGGACCGGGCGCCGAGGGCTGGTGCACGAAGCGATCCTGGCCGACTTCCCCGACCTCGCCGGCTACCAGGTCTACGCCTGCGGCTCGGCTGCGATGGTCGAGGCGGCGCACCCGGCGTTTCGCGTGCACGGCCTGGCGCAGGAGGACTGCTTCGCGGACGCGTTCCGGCTGTCGCCGCGCGCGGGCGCCGAAATGGTCAAGCTCGGAGGCACGACATGAAGCGGGCACTGCGCATCGCCGCCCAGCTCGCGCTGTACGTGCCGTTGATGGCGCTGATCGGCTACTTCTCCAGCGCGCCGAAGTTCTCGCCGGTCGGCGGGAACGAGGCCCTGCTGCGGCTCTCGTTCATCCACGCCGCGCCGCGCAAGGCGCCTTGCCGCGAGCGCAGCGCCGAAGAGCTCGCCAAGCTCGCGCCGAACATGCGCGCCGCGCTCGACTGCCCGCGCGAGCGCGCCCCGCTGCTCGTGGAGCTGGAGCTCGACGGCAAGGTGGTGTTGCGGCGCGAGGTGCCGCCGGCGGGGCTCAAGCGCGACGGCAACGCCACGCTGTATCACCGCCTGCCGGTGCCGGCGGGCAAGCACCGCATCGCAGTGCGCCTGCGCGAGCGTCCCGGCGCGGGCTTCGACTACGCGCGCGAGGCGACGGTCGAGCTCGCGCCCGGGCGCGTGCTGCTGATCGACTTCGTCGCGGCGCAGGGCGGATTCCTCTTCAGGCTTTGAGATGCTGCGCCACCTCGGTGCCCTCGGCTTCCTTCTCTTCTGGCTGCTTGCCGCGAGCGGCATCACCCTCTATATCCGCTTCGACACCAGCGTGGCGAGCGCCTACCAGTCCATCGGCGAGCTGGAGTGGTGGTTCGGCGGCGTGCTGCGCAGCATGCACCGCTATGCCGCCGACGCCTTCGTGATCGTGGTGCTGGCGCACCTGATCCGCGAGCTCGCGGCCGGGCGCTTCCGCGGCTTTCGCGCCTTTTCCTGGATCTCGGGCGTGCCGCTGCTGTGGCTGATGTACGCCTCGGGCATCGTCGGCTACTGGCTGGTGTGGGACACGCGCGCGCAGTTCTCGGCGCTCGCCACCGCCGAGTGGCTCTACGGCGCGGGCATCGGCGCCGAGCCGATGGCGCGCAACTTCCTCGGCGCGGAGCAGATCTCCGACCGCCTGTTCTCGCTGTTCGTGTTCCTGCACATCGGCCTGCCGCTCGCGCTGCTCGCCGGCATGTGGGTGCACGTGCAGCGCCTCGGCAGGCCGGCGACCGTGGCGCCGCGCGCGCGCGCGCTCGGCGCGATCGCCCTGCTGGCGGTGCTGGCGCTCGCGCAGCCCGTGTTGTCGCAAGCGCGCTGGGATCCCGGCGCGGTGCCGCCTGCGATCTCGATAGACTGGTTCCTGCAGTTCGCGCACCCGCTGATGTACGCGACCTCGCCCGCCGCGCTGTGGGCGCTCACGCTCGGTGCGACCGCTCTGCTGGTCGCGCTCCCCTGGCTCGCGCGCCGCCCGCGGCCGGCGGTGGCGGTGGTGAGCGCCGAGAACTGCAACGGCTGCGGGCGCTGCGTCGCGGACTGCCCCTATGAAGCGATTCGATTGACCGGACGCAGGGCCGAGGTCCTCGCCGAGCGCTGCGCCGCCTGCGGCATCTGCGCCGGCGCCTGCCCTTCCTCCACGCCGTTTCGCAGCGTGGCCGAGCTGGTCTCCGGCATCGACCTGCCCGAGCTCACGGTGCACGACCTGCGCCGCCAGCTGCAGGCCGCGCTCGCTGCGCGCCCCGAAAGCGTGGTGTTCCGCTGCGAGTACGCGAAGGGGGCTTGCGCGGGCGGTGATATCTCCTTGCGCTGCCTCGCCATGCTGCCGCCCTCCTTCATCGAGTACGCGCTGCGCCACGGCGCGCGCCGCGTGCAGGCGATCGGCTGCCGCGTCGGCGAATGCAAATGGCGGCTGGGCCTCGAGTTGAGCGCGGAGCGCTTCGCCGGCGCGCGCGAACCGCACCTGCGCGCCAACGTGCGCGCCACCCGGTTGAACGATGCTTACACGTTCGCGCTCCGCTGACGGCGCGCTGCTCGCGCCGCCGGCGCGCTACGCGTTGCCCGTGCCGGCGGATGCGCGCCGCTCGCTCGCCGCCGGCTGGCTCTGGCTCGCGCTCGCCTCGCTGGTCGGCGCCGGGCTGTTCTCGGTGCTGCTGGTGCTGTCGCGCGCCCCCTACGTCAAGGACGCGTTTGCGTTCGCCGACTTCTTCCGCGTCGCGCTGATCGTGCACGTGGACCTCTCGGTGCTGGTCTGGTTCGCGGCGTTCGCCGGCATCCTGTGGACGCTGAACGGCTCCGCGCGGCTCCTCGGGGCGGGTTGGGCGGCGCTCGCGCTGTGCGCGGCCGGCACGCTCGCCCTGGGCGCGGCCCCGTTCCTCGAAAACGCGCCGCCGGTGATGAGCAATTACGTCCCGGTGCTCGACGGCCGCATCTTCCTCTCGGGACTGCTGGTCTTCGCCGCGGGCTGCGCGCTGCTGGTGCTGCGCGCCATGCTCGCGGCCCCGCGCGTGGGCACGCGCCCGGACGGCGCTGCCGCGCTGCGCTTCGGCCTGAACGCCGCGGCGGTCTCGGCCGCCGTGGCGCTGATCGCCTTCGGCTGGTCCTGGTTCGCGCTGCCCTCCGGCCTCGACGGCAAGGCGTACTACGAGGTGCTGTTCTGGGGCGGCGGCCACGTGCTGCAATTCACCTGGACGCTGCTGATGTTCGTGTCGTGGCTGTGGCTCGCCGATGCCATCGGCGCGCGCGCGCCGCTCTCGCCGCGCATCGCCATCCTGGTCTTCGGCATCGGCCTTGCCTCGGTGTTCGCGACGCCGGTGCTGTATCTCGCCTACGACGTGGTCTCGGTGGAGCACTACCGCCTGCAAACCTGGCTGATGCGCATCGGCGGCGGGCTGGCGATCATCCCGTTCGGGCTCGCGGTCGCCTACGCCCTCGCCACCGCACCGCGCGCGGCGCCGGCCGCGCGGCCGCTGCGCGCCGCGCTCGCCTGGTCGCTCGTGCTGTTCGGCGCCGGCGGCCTGATCGGCCTCGCCATCCAGGGCAGCAACGTGAAGATCCCGGCGCACTACCACGGCAGCATTGTCGGCGTGACGCTCGCCTTCATGGGGCTCGCCTATCATCTCTTGCCGCAGATGGGCTTCGCGGCGCCGCAGGGGCGGCTGGCGACGCTGCAACCCTGGCTTTACGGCGCCGGCCAGCTTGCGCACATGCTCGGCCTGCTGTGGTCGGGCGGCTACGGCGTGCAGCGCAAGGTGGCAGGCGCGGAGCAGGTGCTCCGCGGCACCGAGCAGATCGCGGCGATGGGCCTGATGGGGCTGGGCGGCCTGCTCGCCGTGGCCGGCGGCATCGTTTTCATCGTCATCGTGATTCGCGCGATGATGGCAAGCCGATGGACATCGTCACCTTCACCGTCATAGCGATCGGGGTCTACTTCGCCGCCGACCGGCTGCTCGACTGGATCGAGCGCAAGCGCGGCGAGCGCTTCGAGAACCGGCAGGTGGTGTTCTTCGCCATCATCCTGCCGGTGGCGCTCGCCACGTTCTGGCTGGTGCGGCTGCTGCAGTCGGGCGCCGCGTAGCGGCGCGCCCGGCGCGTCAACCTGGCGCGTTCTGCGCCACCGCGAGCGCGGCCGGCCGCCCTGCCTTCGCTTCCCGGATCGCCTGCCACACCCGCTGCGACGTGGCCGGCATGTCGAAGTGCGTGACGCCGGCGCGGCGCAGCGCATCCAGCACCGCGTTCATCAGGCAGGGCATCGAACCGGTCACGCCCGCCTCGCCCACGCCCTTGGCGCCGAGCGGATTGGTCTTGGTCGGCACCGGGTGGCCGGTCACGCGCAGGCCGCCCACCAATCCGGGACGCGGCATGGCGTAGTCCATGAAGCTGCCCGTGAGCAGTTGCCCGCTCGCGTCGTACACCGCCTGCTCGGCAAAGATGTGCCCGGCGCCCTGGGTGATGCCGCCCTGCATCTGGCCTTCGACGATCTGGTGGTTGATGATGTTGCCGGCGTCGTCGCAGGCGAGGTAGGAGACGATCTCGGCCTCGCCCGTCTCAGGCTCGATTTCCACCTCCGCGATGTGGCAGCCGTTGGGGAAGGTGGAGCCGACCTTCGGCCGTTCCTTGTAGTCGAGGTCGAGCTTGCCCGGGTGCTTCTGCGCCAGCGCCGTGATCGCGATGCGCCGGTCGGTGCCCTTGATGCGGTACTCGCCGCGCTCGAACTCGAGGTCGGCCTGCGCGGTCTCGAGCTCCTCGGCGGCGAGGTCCATGCCATGCTTCACGATTTCCTGCGCGGCGAGGAACATCGCGCTGCCCAGGCCGTGCAGCGTGCGCGAGCCGCCGGTCGGATTGGCGATCAAGTTGAAGTCGGGTTCGGAAGTGCGCAGCCGCACCGTGTGCATCGGGATGCCGAGCACCCCCGACACGATCTGCGCGAAGGCGGTTTCGTGCCCCTGGCCGTGGTTGTGCGAGGCGGTGCGCAGCGTGACGCTGCCATCGGCTTCCCAGGTGACGAGCGCCTGGTCGTAGGGCGCGAAGCCGCCCGAGGCGGTCGCTTCGATGTAGGTGGCGATGCCGCGTCCGCGCAACTTGCCGCGCGTGGCGCTTGCGGCGCGCCGCGCCTCGAACCCGCCCCAGTCCGCTTCCTGCATCGCCTCGGCGAGCACGCCCTCGAAATCGCCGCAGTCGTACTCGAAGCCGGATGCGATCTTGTAGGGGAACTTGGCCTTCGGCACCAGGTTGCGGCGGCGGAACTCGGCCGCATCCATGCCGATCTCGTGGGCTGCCTGGTCGATGAGGCGCTCGAGCGCGTAGGAAGCCACCGGCCGGCCCGCGCCGCGGTAGGCGGCGGTGGGCACGGTGTTGGTCAGCACGAGCTTGCCTTGCACGTGCACGGCCTGCACGTCGTACACGCCGCTGATCACGTTCACCATGTTCATGGTGTTGACGAACGTGCCGGTGAACGCGACGTAGGCGCCGAGGTTGGCGAGGTATTCGAACCTCATGCCGAGGATGCGGCCCCCGGCGTCGAGCGCCAGCTCGCCGCGGTGGAAGATGTCGCGCGCCTGCTCGTCGGCGAGGAAAACCTCGGAGCGGCTGCCGACCCATTTCACCGGCCGGCCGAGCGTCTGCGCCGCGAGCAGCAGCGCGCCGTATTCGGGATAGGCGTTGAAGCGCACGCCGAAGCCGCCGCCCACCTCCTCGGCGACCACGCGCACGCGCTCCGGCGGCACGCCGAGCATCTGCGAAAGCTGCCCGCGCATCGGCCCCACGCCCTGCGTGGTCGCGTGCAGATAGTAAGTGCCGCTCGCCGGGTCGAAGGAGCCCATCGCGGCGCGCGGCTCCATCGGGTTGCCCACCACGCGCGAGTGGTAGGCCGCGAGTTTCACCACGCGCGCCGCGCGCGCGAACGCGGCATTGGTCGCCGCCTCGTCGCCACCGGTGTAGTCGAGCACCAGGTTGCCCGGCGCTTCGTCGTGCAGTTGCGGCGCGCCCGCGGCGAGCGCCTCGCGCGCCGTCACCACGACGGGCAGCTCGCGATATCCGACCGCGATCGCCTCGGCGGCGTCCTGCGCCTGCGCCGCGCTCTCGGCCACCACCAGCGCCACCGGCTCGCCGACGTAGCGCACGCGCCCGCGCGCGAGCGAGTAGCGCGGCGTCGTCTTCTGCTCAGCGCCGTTGCGGCCCTTCATCGGCGCCGCGGCCGGCATCGGCTGGTGCCCCGCCGCGGCCACGTCCGCGCCCGTGAGCACCGCGATCACGCCGGGCATCGCCAGGGCGGCGGTCGCGTCGATGGAAACAATGTCGGCATGCGCGTGGTCCGAGCGCAGGAAATGGCCGCAGGCCTGTCCGGGCAGGTTCCAGTCGGCGACGTAGCGCCCGGCGCCTTTGAGCATGCGCTCATCCTCCAGGCGCCCCTGGTGGCCGAAGCTCGGCATGTTCAGCGCGATGTCGCGGGGGGGTCAGCCGCGCGAGAGCGCGACCAGGATGCTGCAGGGCGAGTAGTCGAGGAGCGAAGCGCCCACCGACCCCTTCCACCAGCGCGCCGCGAAGGAAGTGTTCTGGTTGTGGCCGACCACCACGAGGTCGGCGGACTGTTCCTTGGCCAGCCGGCAGATCTCCTCCACCGGCTCGCCCACCGCCAGGTGCCCGGCGGCGGCGAAGCCGCGTTGCTTCAGCGTGGCGATGCCTTCGTCGAGCACCTGCTGGGTGCGCTTCTTCTCCTCTTCCAGCAGCTCCTCGGGCACGAAGCCCTCGGTGAGGAACAGGCTCGGCGGCATGCTCGCCACCGCCAGGAGGTGGGTCTCCGCCCCCAGGAAATTGGCCAGCTCCGCGCATTCGAGCAGCGCGCGCTTGCCTTCGGCGGAACCGTTGTATGCGAGAAGGATCTTGCGGTATTTCATGGCCGCCTCCCTTCAACTGAGTTCTGTGTTTTCATGTGTTGTTCCCCCTCCTCGCGGCGATTATATTACTGTCCCCCCATGCTCGATGGTTCCCCTGCTCACCCCGGAGTAACCCACATGCTCGATGCCTACCTCTACGATGGCCTGCGCAGCCCCATCGGCCGCCACGCCGGCAAACTTGCCTCGGTACGCCCCGACGACCTCGCCGGCGAGGTGATCGCCGAAGTGGTCAGGCGCAACGGCGTGAAACCGGAGGAGATCAGCGACGTGATTCTCGGCTGCGTTACGCAGGCGGGCGAGGACTGCCGCAACGTGGCGCGCTTCGCGGCGCTGATGGCGGGGCTGCCGCCGACCACGCCCGGCGTGACGGTGAACCGGCTGTGCGCTTCCGGCCTGCAGGCGGTGACCGACGCCGCGCGCGCGATTACGTGCGGCGAAGGCGAACTCTATATTGCCGGCGGCGTGGAGAGCATGTCGCGCGCGCCCTTCGTCATCGGCAAGTCCGACTCGCCTTACTCGCGCGACGTGAAGATGTACGACAGCACCATCGGCTCGCGCTTTACGAACCCGCGCTTCAGGAAGCAGTACGGCGACCAGTCGATGCCGGAGACCGGCGACAACGTGGCGAAGGAATTCGGCGTGTCGCGCGAGCAGGCCGACGAATTCGCCCTCGCCTCGCAGAAGAAATACGCCAAGGCCGAGCAGGAAGGCTTCTACAAGGGCGAGATCCTGGCGATCAGCCTGCCCTCGAAGAAAAAGGACGCGCCGCCCACCGTGGTGGACGCCGACGAGCACCCGCGCCGCGACAGCACGATGGAGTCGCTCGCCAGGCTCAAACCGCTGTTCGAAGGCGGCGTGGTCACCGCGGGCAACGCCTCGGGCGTGAACGACGGCGCCGCCGCGCTGGTGATCGCGAGCCGCAAGTGGGGCGAGAAGAACGGCAAGAAGCCGCTCGCGAAGATCCTCTCCGCGGCCTCCGCCGCGGTCGAGCCGCGCATCATGGGCGTCGGGCCCGCCTACGCCATCCCGCGGGCTCTCGAGCGCGCCGGCAGGAGCCTCAAGGAGATGGACGTCATCGAGATCAACGAGGCCTTCGCCAGCCAGGTGCTCGCCTGCCTGCGCCTGATGAACGTGGACTTCAAGGACCCGCGCGTGAACCCCAACGGCGGCGCCATCGCCATCGGCCACCCGCTCGGCTGCTCGGGCGCGCGCCTGGCGCTCACCGTGGCGCGCGAGCTGCAGCAGTCGGGCGGCAAGTACGCCGCCGTGTCGCTGTGCATCGGCGTGGGCCAGGGCCTCGCCGTCATTCTGGAAAGAGTGCAATGATGAACGCCCCGCTAAAGAAGAAACCCAAGGCGCAGTTCGCCTGGGACGATCCACTGCTGCTCGATGCGCAGCTCACGGAAGACGAGCGCATGGTGCGCGAGGCGGCCGCCGCCTACTGCCGGGACAAGCTCGCGCCGCGCGTGCTGGAAGCCTTCCGCCACGAGAAGACCGACCTCGAAGTGTTCCGCGAGATGGGCGCGCTGGGGCTGCTCGGCCCCACCATCCCCGCCGAATACGGCGGCCCGGGCCTCAACTACGTCTGCTACGGCCTCATCGCGCGCGAAGTCGAGCGCATCGACTCGGGCTACCGCTCCACCATGAGCGTGCAGAGCTCGCTCGTCATGCTGCCGATCTTCGAGTTCGGCACCGAGGCACAGAAGAAGAAATACCTGCCGAAGCTGGCGAAAGGCGAATGGATCGGCTGCTTCGGCCTGACCGAGCCGGACCACGGCTCCGACCCCGGCTCCATGGCCACCCGCGCGAAGAAAGTGAAAGGCGGCTACGGCCTCACCGGCTCGAAAATGTGGATCTCGAACTCGCCGGTGGCGGACGTGTTCGTGGTGTGGGCGAAGGAAGTGGACGAGCAAGGCAAGGTCGGCGAGATCCGCGGCTTCGTGCTGGAAAAGAGCATGAAGGGCCTCAGCGCGCCCAAGATCCACGGCAAGGTGGGCCTGAGGACTTCGATCACCGGCGAGATCGTGATGGACAACGTCTTCTGCCCCGAGGAAAACGCCTTCCCCGAAGTGAAAGGCCTGAAGGGCCCCTTCACCTGCCTGAATTCAGCGCGCTACGGCATCGCCTGGGGCGCGCTCGGCGCGGCGGAGGATTGCTTCCACCGCGCCCGTCAGTACGTGCTCGACAGGAAGCAATTCGGCCGGCCGCTCGCCGCCAACCAGCTCATCCAGAAGAAACTCGCCGACATGCAGACCGAGATCGCCCTTGGCCTGCAGGCCTGCCTGCGCCTGGGGCGCATGAAGGACGAAGGCACCGCCTCGCCCGAGATCACTTCGATCCTGAAAAGGAACTCCTGCGGCAAGGCGCTCGACATCGCGCGCACCGCGCGCGACATGCTCGGCGCCAACGGGATTTCGGATGAGTTCGGCGTCATCCGCCACGTGGTGAACCTCGAAGTGGTCAACACCTACGAGGGCACGCACGATATCCACGCGCTGATCCTGGGCAGGGCGATTACGGGGATTCAGGCGTTTAGCTAGGAACGCGAGAGGTGGTCACATTTTGTGACCACCTCGCGGCCGATTTCCCAGGCCTCAAGCCGCGTATCCAGCTCGCTCCTGCTCCAACTTATCCAAAGGGCTCGTCACGCCGCGCCCGCCCCTGTTGAGCACATGCGTGTAGATCATGGTGGTCGAGACATCGGAGTGCCCGAGCAGCTCCTGCACGGTGCGGATGTCTTGACCTGACTGAAGCAGGTGTGTCGCGAAGGAGTGTCGCAGCGTGTGGCAGCTCACGTGCTTGGCAATGCCGGCTGCACGGGCAGCCTCCTTCACGCCGCGGATCAGGTAGTTCTCGTAGACGTGATGCCGTCGAATCGCGCCGGATCGCGGATCGGTGGAGAGCTTGTGCGAAGGAAACACGAACTTCCATCCCCACTCGTACGGCGCCCGTGGATACTTGCGCGCGATCGCGTCCGGCAGTTCCACATCCCCATACCCGTTCGCAAGATCCGCGTTATGCAGCACCCTGACGCGCTTGAGGTGCTCGCGAAGCGGCTCGATTGTGGACTCTGGAAGCATCGTGACGCGATCCTTCCCTCCCTTGCCGTCGCGCACGAGGATCTGTCGATAGTCGAAATCCACATCCTTCACCCGCAGCTTCAGGCATTCCCGCAAGCGCAAACCGGCTCCGTATAGCAGACTTCCCATCAGCCACTTGACCCCCTCCATGCTCGTCAACATACGCTGCACTTCAGCCACGCTGAGCACCGTCGGCAGGCGCGCCGGGCGCTTGGCGCGCTCCAAGCCGTCAAGCCAGGGGAGCGGCTGGTTTAGCACCTCCTTATATAGAAACAGAATCGTGGAGAGTGCCTGATTCTGAGTCGACGCAGCAACGTCGCGCTCGCGGGCGAGGTAATTCAGGAACGCGGTGACCTCCGCCTGTCCCATCTCCCTAGGGTGCCGCTTGTCATGGAAATAGATAAAGCGCTTGATCCAATGGACATAGGTCTCCTCAGTGCGGGGACTGTAGTGGCGGCGCGCTATCGCCAATCGGACCTGGTCGAGGAGTCGTGGAGCATTGCCTTGAGTAGGCAAGCCATCATTTTTCGAGATCATTGTCGCCTCCCCCTGTCAGAATTGATTCGTACCTCACCATGGCGTAACGTGCTGAACCCATGGGAGGATGACAGGGGCAGTTACATTTTGGCGGTTTGCAAACCGCCTAATCTGTCAACTATTTTGTCAACCAATACACGTT
>JBGQFF010000069.1:0-13466 GCA_041496745.1 Gammaproteobacteria bacterium | reverse complement strand
GGCTCCAACGACGTGCTCGAGCTGGTGGCGCTCGCCTTCCTCGGGCCGGGGCGCGCCGCGGTGTTCTCGCAGCACGCGTTCGCCGTCTATCCGCTGGCGACGCAGGCGCGCGGCGCGCGCGCCATCGCGGTCCCCGCGAAGAACTACGGCCACGACCTGGAAGTCATGTCCAGGGCGGTGGACGACGAGACCTGCGTGGTGTGGATCGCCAACCCGAACAACCCGACCGGCACGCTGGCCGCGCCGGATGCGTTGGAAGCCTTCGTGCGCCGCGTGCCCGAGCGCGTGATCGTGGTGATCGACGAGGCCTACAACGAATACATGCCCGCCGGCCTGCGCGCGGACACCGTAAAGTGGCTCAAACGCCATCCCAACCTGATTGTCACGCGCACCTTCTCCAAGGCCTACGGCCTGGCGGGGCTGCGCGTCGGCTACGCGCTGGCGCATCCGTCGGTGGCCGACGTGATGAACCGCGTGCGCCAGCCGTTCAATGTCAACAGCGTGGCGCTCGCCGCGGCGACGGCGGCCCTGGAGGACATGGCGTTCGTGGCGAGGAGCTTCGCCGAGAACCTGCAGGGCCTGCGCCAGCTGCGTGAAGGCGCGCAGCAGCTGGGGCTCGAGTTCATCCCGTCCTATGGCAACTTCCTCACCATCCGCGTGGGCAAGGCGCAGGAGATCTACAAGCGCCTGCTCAAGCGCGGCGTCATCGTGCGCCCGGTCGGGGGCGGCTACGAGCTGCCCGAGCACCTGCGCGTCACTGTCGGCACCGCCGCGGAGAACGACAAGTTCCTGTCTGCGCTCGCGGCGAGCCTGAAGGAATGATGCATTTCGATAGGGTCGCCGTGATCGGCGTCGGGCTGATCGGCGGCTCGTTCGCGCTGGCGCTCAAGGCGGCGAAGCTCTGCGGCCACGTCGTGGGCATCGGCCGCGGCGCGGCCAATCTGCAGCTGGCGAAGGAACGCGGCATCATCGATTCCATAGCGGCAGATGCGTCCGATGCCGATCTGGTTCTCGTGGCGACGCCGGTGGCGCAGTATCCGCAGGTGCTTGCGTCGATCGCGCGGCGGCTCAAGCCCTCGGCGATCGTGACCGACGCCGGCAGCACCAAGCGCGACGTGGTGGCGGCGGCGCGCGCCGCGCTCGGCGCGAGGATTTCCCAGTTCGTTCCGGCGCACCCCATCGCCGGCGCGGAGAGGAGCGGCGCCGCGGCGGCCAGCGCGGACCTGTTCCGCGGCAAGCGCGTGGTGCTCACGCCCTTGCAGGAGAATTGCGCGGAGAGCGTGAAGGCGATCGAAGCGGCATGGGCCGCCTGCGGCGCAAGCGTCAGCCGCATGAGCCCGCAGGAGCACGACGCGGTGTTCGCCGCGGTGAGCCACCTGCCGCACCTGCTCGCCTACGCCCTGGTGCACGAGTTCGCCGGGCGCGGCAATGCGGCGCAGCTCTTCGGCTACGCCGCGGGGGGCTTTCGCGACTTCACGCGCATCGCCTCCAGCCACCCTGAGATGTGGCGCGACATCTGCGTCGTCAATCGCGAGCCGCTGCTCGCCGAGTTGGACCGCTACGCCGAGAAGCTGCGCGCCCTGCGCCCGCTGCTCGAGCGCGGCGACGGCGCCGCGCTGGAGAAGCTGTTCACCGAGGCGCGCGCGGCGCGCGAGCGCTGGCTCAACGGCGAGGTCGAATGAGCTCGCTCGCGCTCGGGCCGCTGCGCCGCGCCTCGGGAACGGTCCGGCTGCCGGGGTCGAAGAGCATCTCCAACCGCGCGCTGCTGCTCGCCGCACTGGCGCGTGGCACGACCGAGGTGCGCGGCCTGCTCGATGCGGACGATACGCGCGTGATGCGCGAGGCGCTGGGCAAGCTTGGCGCGCAGATGCGCGCCAAGCAGGCGGAACTCTTCCTCGGCAATGCCGGCACCGCGTTGCGGCCGCTCACCGCGGTGCTGGCGCTGTCCGGCGGCGAGTATCGCCTCTCGGGGGTGGCGCGCATGCATGGGCGCCCGATCCGCGACCTGGTGGACGCGCTGCGCGCCATGGGCGCGCGAATTGATTACCTGGGAGAGGAGGGCTATCCGCCGTTGGCGATCCATCCTGGAAACATCGCAGCCGGGCAAACCGTAAAGGTGCGCGGCGACGTGTCGTCCCAGTACGTGAGCGCGCTGCTGATGGCGCTGCCCCTCGCCGGCGGCGGCACCATCGAGGTCGAGGGCGAGCTGATCTCCAAGCCTTATGTCGCTATCACCCTCAACCTGATGCGGCGATTCGGCGTGCAGGTGCAGCGCACAGGCTGGAGCCGCCTTTCGGTTCCGGGATCTCCCTACGTCTCCCCGGGAACGGTATTCGTCGAGGGCGACGCCTCGACGGCGTCGTACTTCCTCGCCGCCGGCGCGATCGGCGGCGGACCGGTGCGCGTCGAAGGCGTTGGCCGCAACAGCATCCAGGGCGACGTGCGCTTCTGCGAGGTGCTCGAGCAGATGGGCGCCAAGGTGGCGATGGGCGAGGATTGGATCGAAGCCAGCGGCCGCGCCCCGCTGCGCGCATTCGATCTCGATCTCAATCACATCCCGGACGCCGCGATGACCGCGGCGGCGATGGCGCTGTTCGCCGACGGGCCCTGCGCCGTGCGCAACATCGCCAGCTGGCGCGTCAAGGAGACCGACCGCATCGCGGCGATGGCGAAGGAACTCGGCAAGCTTGGCGCGGGTGTCGAGGCCGGCCCGGACTACATCAAGGTGATGCCGCGCAAGCTCCATTCCGGGATCGCAGTCGACACCTACGGCGACCACCGCATGGCGATGAGCCTCTCGCTCGCGGCGCTGGGCGGCGTCGCCGTGCGCATCAACGACCCCGATTGCGTGGCCAAGACCTTCCCCGACTACTTCAAGGTGTTTGCCGGCATCGCGCAATGAACGTTCCGGTCATTGCCATCGACGGGCCATCGGCCTCCGGCAAGGGCGCAGTGGCGCTGCAGGTGTCGCAGGCGCTCGGCTTTCATTACCTCGAGAGCGGAGCGCTGTACCGCCTGGTCGCCCTGGCCGGACCCGAGACGCCGGAACGTACTGCAGCGACAATGGAAGTCAGCTTTCAGGATAGAAAGATTTTCCTTTCTGGACAAGACGTTACGGATTCTTTGCGCGACGAGGCGGTGGCTGCCCGCGCGTCCGGGGTGGCGCAGCGGCCTGGCGTCCGCACCGCGCTCCTGCAGCGCCAGCGGGCGTTCCGGAGGGCCCCTGGGCTGGTGGCCGAGGGCCGCGACATGGGCACCGTGGTGTTCCCGGACGCAGCCCTCAAAGTGTTCCTGACCGCGAGCGCGGCGGTACGGGCCCAACGCAGGTATAAGCAGTTGATAGACAAAGGAATCGATGCTAATCTGCACGCCCTTTCCCGCGACCTGGAGCAGCGCGACGCGCGCGATGCGGCCAGGGCAGTGGCGCCACTGGCGCCAGCCCCGGATGCGCTGCAACTGGACACCTCGGAACGGTCGGTCGACGAAGTCGTCGGCGTAATCCTCGGCTGGTGCCGGGAGAGAAAACTGGGTGGGCGGCCCGCTTGACGCGGGTGCCCTTTTTGGCAACCTGACCCGCGCGGCCGCGCCGTTTGGCGCGGCCCGTGGCTGAAAGAGGTCTATTCCTTTTCATGGCAAGCATTTCCCCCGCAGTTTCGAAGTCAGCTTCCATTCCCCCCCCCGAGTCGTTCGCCGCGCTGTTCGAGGAAAGCCTCACGCGCAAGGAAATGCGCGTCGGCGAAGTGATCACCGCCGAGGTGGTCAGCGTCGACCCCAACTACGTGGTGGTCAATGCCGGTCTGAAATCCGAATCGGTGATCGCGGCCGAAGAATTCAAGAACGACGCCGGCGAGGTCGAGGTCAAGCCCGGCGATTTCGTTTCCGTGTCCATCGAGGCGCTGGAAGACGGCTACGGCGCCACGCGCTTGTCGCGCGACAAGGCCAAGCGCATGGCGGCCTGGATCGAGCTGGAGCAGTCCCTCGAGAAGGGCGAGAAGATCGAAGGCGTCATCACCGGCAAGGTGAAGGGCGGCCTGACCGTGATGACCAAGGGCATCCGTGCCTTCCTGCCGGGGTCGCTGGTGGACCTGCGCCCGGTGAAGGACACCACGCCCTTCGAAGGCAAGACCATGGAGTTCAAGGTCATCAAGCTCGACCGCAAGAGGAACAACGTGGTGGTGTCGCGCCGCGCGGTGCTGGAAGCCAGCGCCGGCGCCGAGCGCGAGGCGTTGCTCTCCAGCCTGCAGGAAGGCGCGGTGGTGAAGGGCATCGTCAAGAACATCACCGACTACGGCGCGTTCGTCGACCTGGGCGGCATCGACGGCCTGCTGCACATCACCGACCTGGCCTGGCGCCGGGTGAAGCACCCCTCCGAAGTGCTCAACGTCGGCGACGAAGTCACTGCCAAGGTGCTCAAGTTCGACGCCGAGAAGAACCGCGTGTCGCTGGGCCTGAAGCAGCTGGGCGAGGATCCCTGGGTTGGCATCTCGCGCCGCTATCCGCAAGGCACGCGCCTGTTCGGCAAGGTCACCAACCTCACCGACTACGGCGCGTTCGTCGAGGTCGAGGCCGGCATCGAGGGCCTGGTGCACGTCTCGGAGATGGACTGGACCAACAAGAACGTGCATCCGTCGAAAGTGGTGCAGGTGGGCGACGAGGTCGAGGTGATGATCCTCGAGATCGACGAGGAGCGCCGCCGCATCTCGCTCGGCATGAAGCAGTGCATGCCGAACCCCTGGGAGGATTTCGCCCGCGAGTATAAGAAGGGCGACCGCGTGAAGGGCCAGATCAAGTCGATCACGGATTTCGGCGTGTTCGTCGGCCTGCCCGGCGGCATCGACGGCCTGGTGCACCTGTCGGACCTGTCCTGGTCGCTGCCCGGCGAGGAGGCGGTGAAGAACTTCAAGAAAGGCGAAGAGGTCGAGGCCGTGGTGCTGTCGATCGACGTCGAACGCGAGCGCATTTCGCTCGGCGTCAAGCAGCTCGAGGGCGACCCGTTCACCAACTTCATCGCCAGCCACGACAAGAACAGCCTGGTGGCGGGCAGCGTGAAGTCGGTGGACGCCAAGGGGGCGGTGATCGCGCTCACCGCCGAGATCGAGGGCTACCTGAGGGCCTCCGAGTTCTCGCGCGACCGCATCGAGGACCTGCGCACGGCGCTCAAGGAAGGCGACTCGGTCAACGCCATGATCATCAACGTGGACCGCAAGAACCGCTCGATCAACCTGTCGGTGAAGGCGAAGGACGTGGCGGAGGAAACCGACGCCATGAAGCAGTTGCGCACCGAGAACGCGGCCAGCGCCGCGGGCTCCACCAACCTGGGCGCGCTGCTGCGGGCGAAGCTCGACAAGAGCAACACCAACCCGCAGCAGTAACCAGAGCGGACCGAGAACGCGGGGGAGAGCGGTCGCCATGACCAAGTCCGAACTGATCGCCCGGCTGGCGCAGCGCTATCCGCAGTTGGTGGCCAAGGATGCCGAGTACGCGGTGAAGATGATCCTCGATGCGATGACGCAGAGCTTGCTCAGCGGCCACCGCATCGAGATCCGCGGTTTCGGCAGCTTCGGCCTCAACTACCGGCCGCCGCGCGTGGGGCGCAATCCCAAGTCCGGCGAGAAGGTGCATGTGCCGGAGAAGTACGTGCCGCACTTCAAGGCCGGCAAGGAGCTGCGCGAGCGGGTGGACTCGGAGCTCGAGGCGGCCGCGAAGCAGGCGCAGGCTTCGCAGTAAGGCCGGGGCGGGGCCCCGGTCCGCGCCATGCGCATCGTCATCCGGACAGCCTGGCTGCTGCTGTTCATCCTGCTGCTCGCGTTCGCGGCGAAGAACACCGAGCCGGTCGCGCTGCGCTTTTACTTCGATCTCGTCTGGCAGGCGCCGCTGGTGCTGCTGCTGCTCGCGTTTTTCGCGGCGGGCGCGGTGCTCGGGCTGATCGCCGCGCTGGGCACCCTGCTGCGGCAGCGGCGCGAGATCCTGCGCTTGCGGCGCGAGGCGCGCGGCAGGGCGCAGGCGCAGGAGGCGCGGCCGGCGCAGGAGCCGCCGCCGGCAGCGGCGGAGGGCTGATGGAATTCGAGTACTGGTGGCTGCTCGGATTCCCGCTGTTCTTCGGCCTGGGCTGGCTGGCGGCGCGCATCGACATCCGGCACCTGGTCTACCAGTCGCGCGCCCTGCCGCGCTCCTACTTCGAAGGGCTCAATTTCCTGCTCAACGAGCAGCCCGACAAGGCGATCGAGTCGTTCCTCGAAGTGGTCAAGGTGGACCCGGAAACGATCGAGCTGCACTTCGCGCTCGGCAGCTTGTTCCGGCGGCGCGGCGAGTACGACCGCGCCATCCGCATGCACCAGAACCTGATCGAGCGCCCAGACCTCGGCGCCGAGCAGAAGACCGTCGCGCTGTTCGAGCTGGCGCAGGATTACCTCAAGGCCGGCATCCTCGACCGCGCCGAGGAGTTGTTCTCCAGGCTGGAGCACGGCCCGCATGCCACGCAGGCGCGGCACCACTTGCTGGAGATCTTCCAGCTGGAGAAGGAGTGGCAGAAGGCGATCGACATGGCGCGCCGCCTGGAGGCCGATTCGGGCGAATCGCGCGCCAAGGAGATCTCCCAGTTCCAGTGCGAGCTGGCGGCCACCGAGGCCATGCACTCGCGCCCCGACGCGGCGAGGAAGCTGCTCGAGGCGGCGCTGGAAGCGAACCGCAAGTCGGTGCGCGCCAGCGTGCAGTTGGGCGACCTGGAGCGCGCGGCGGGCAATCTCGAGCAGGCGATCGAGCACTGGAAGCGGGTGGAAACGCAGAATCCCGCCTACCTGGCGCTGGCCGCGCAGCGCCTGCTCGATGCGCATCGCGAGGCGGGGCGGCTCGAGGAAGGGCTCACGCTGCTGACCGGCTACCTGGAGCGCTATCCGTCGCTCGACCTGCTCGATACGGTGTTCCAGTACACCCTCGAAGCGAAAGGCGCGGAGGTAGCCTACAAGCTGGTGCGCGACGAGCTGCGGCGCAATCCCACGCTGCTCGGCCTGGACCGGCTGCTGGAGGCGCAGATCGTCGCCGACGCGCATCCCGAGCGGCGGCGCGATCTCGAACTGGTAAGAAACCTCGTGCACAGTCACACGCGCAGGCTGGCGCGCTACCGCTGCGAGAACTGCGGCTTCAAGGCGCGCCAGTTCTACTGGCACTGCCCGGGCTGCGGCGGCTGGGAAAGCTACCCGCCGCGCCGCACCGAGGAATTCGACCTGGCGCCATGAACGTCACCGTCATCGGAACCGGTTACGTAGGCCTGGTCGCCGGCGCGTGCCTCGCGGACGCGGGCAACCAGGTCCTGTGCTGCGACGTGGATGCGGCGAAGATCCGCACGCTGGAGGGGGGCGGCCTGCCCATCTTCGAGCCCGGGCTGGAAGCCATCGTCGCGCGCAACCGCGCCGCCGGACGGCTGCGATTCACCACCGATGCCGCGACGGGCGCGGCGCACGGCGAGTTGCAGCTCATCGCGGTGGGCACTCCGCCGCAGGAGGACGGTTCCGCCGACCTGCAGCAGGTGCTGGCGGCGGCGCGGGCCATCGGGCGCCATATGAACGGCTATCGCGTGATCGTCAACAAATCCACGGTGCCGGTGGGCACCGCCGACAAGGTGCGCGCCGTAGTCGCCGAGGAACTGGCGCAGCGCGGGTCGCGGCACGAGTTCAGCGTGGTTTCCAACCCGGAGTTCCTCAAGGAAGGCGCGGCGGTGGAAGACTTCATGCGCCCGGACCGCATCATCCTCGGCTCGGAGGACGAGCGCGCCACCGGGCTCCTGCGCCAGCTGTACGCGCCGTTCCAGCGCAACCGCGACCGCATCCTGCAGATGAGCGTGCGCTCGGCGGAACTCACCAAGTACGCCGCGAACGCGATGCTGGCGACGCGCATCTCCTTCATGAACGAGCTGGCCAACCTCGCCGAGCGGCTCGGTGCGGACATCGAGGAGGTGCGCCAAGGCATAGGTTCCGACCCGCGCATCGGTTTCGACTTCCTGTACGCCGGGGCGGGCTTCGGCGGCTCCTGCTTTCCCAAGGACATCAAGGCCCTGCAGCGCAGCGGAAAGGAAGCGGGCCGGCCGCTGACGCTGGTCGCCGCAGTGGAGCAGGTGAACGAGGCGCAGAAGCACGTGCTGGGGGCGAAGATCAAGGCGCGCTTCGGCGCGGGCCTCGCCGGCAAGCGCATCGCGCTCTGGGGGCTCGCTTTCAAGCCGAACACCGACGACATGCGCGAAGCCTCCAGCCGCACCCTGATCGCCGACCTGCTGGCGGAGGGCGCATCGGTCAGCGCCTACGACCCGGTGGCGGGCGGCGAGGCGCGCCGCATCTTCGCCAAGTACGGCAACGTGCGCATCGCGGATTCGGCGATGGGCGCGCTGGAGGGAGCCGACGCGCTGGCCATCGTGACGGAGTGGCGCGAGTTCAGGAGCCCGGATTTCCCGGCGCTGAAGGCGAAGCTGGCTGCGCCGGTGATCTTCGACGGCCGCAACCTGTACGATCCGGCCATGGTCAAGGCGCAAGGCTTCGAGTATTTTCCGATCGGGCGCAGGACGTGAAGACGCCGGATACCTCGAAGGCGCGCGTGCTGGTGGTGGGCGACGTGATGCTCGACCGCTACTGGTACGGCGACGCCTCGCGCATTTCGCCGGAAGCCCCGGTGCCGGTGGTGCTGTGGGAGCGGGAAGAGGAGCGCCCCGGCGGCGCGGCGAACGTGGCGCGCAACTGCGCCGCGCTCGGCGCGCGCACCCAGCTGCTCTCCGTGGTCGGCCGCGACGAGGCCGGAGACCGGCTGGTCAAACTGATGAAGAAGGAACGCGTGGCGGTGAGCCTGCACCGCGACGCATCGATCCGCACCACGCAGAAGCTGCGCGTGGTGCACGGGAAGCACCAGCTGCTGCGTATCGACATGGAGACGCCGCCCTCGAAGGAGGTGCTCGCCACCAAGCTCGCCGATTTCAGGAAGGCGCTGCCCGGCTGCGACGCGGTGCTGCTTTCCGATTACGGCAAGGGCGGCCTCGCGCACATCGCCACCATGATCCGCGAGGGGCGCAAGGCGGGGAAGCATGTCCTGGTGGACCCCAAGGGGGACGACTACTCGCGCTACAAGGGGGCGACCCTGGTGACGCCGAATCTGGCGGAATTGCGCGAAGTGGTGGGGCGCTGGGACAGCGAGAAGGACCTGGCGCGACGCGCGCAGCAGTTGCGCGAGAAGCTCGGGCTGGAAGCGCTGCTGCTGACGCGCGGCGAGGACGGCATGACGCTTTTCCGTCGCGGGCGCGCGCTGCATGTCAAGGCAGAGAAGCGCGAGGTGTCCGACGTCACCGGCGCCGGGGACACCGTCATCGCGGCGCTCGCCGTGATGCTGGCGGCGGGCGAGGGGCTCGAGTCGGCGGTACGCATCGCCAACCGCGCGGGCGGCATCAAGGTGACGAAATTCGGCACCGCGGTGGTCACGCCGCGGGAACTGTTCGGCAAGGCGTGACGATGCACGTAGTCACTGGCGCTGCCGGCTTCATCGGCTCGAGACTGGTCGAGGCGCTCAACCGGCAGGGCATCACCGAGATCCTCGCGGTGGACAACCTGGAGAACGCCGACAAGTTCAGGAACCTCGTCGCCTGCGAGGTCGAGGACTACCTCGACAAGCGCGAGTTCCTCGCGCGCCTGGAAGCCGGCCAGTTCGACGGCGCGATCGACGCCGTGCTGCACCAGGGCGCCTGCTCCGACACCATGGCGACCGACGGCCGCTACGTGATGGAGAATAACTACGGCTATTCGCGCACGCTGCTCGACTGGTGCCAGGAGGAGGAAGTGCCGTTCCTGTACGCCTCGTCGGCGGCGGTGTACGGCGAGGGGAAGAACGGGTTCAGGGTGGCGCGCGAGTGCGAGGCGCCGCTCAACGTCTACGGCTACTCCAAGTTCCTGTTCGACCAGCTGGTGCGCCGCCGCCTGGACGGGCGCTCGGCGCAGATCGCCGGCTTGCGCTACTTCAACGTCTACGGGCCCAACGAGTCGCACAAGGGGCGCATGGCCTCGGTGGCTTTCCACGCCTTCCACCAGTTCAAGGCGCAGGGCAGCGTGAAGCTGTTCGTCGGCTCGGGCGGCTACGCCGACGGCGAGCAGCGGCGCGATTTCATCCATATCGACGACGTGGTCGCGGTGAACCTGCATTTCCTCGAATACGGCGAGATGTCCGGCATCTGGAACTGCGGCACGGGGCACGCGCAGAGCTTCAACGAGGTCGCCGCCGCGGTGGTCAACACGGCGCGCGGCACGAAGTCCTCGCCGGCGGAGCTGGCGGCGCAGAAGCTCATCGAGTACATCCCGTTTCCGCCGCAGCTCGCCGCGAAGTACCAGAGCTACACCGAGGCCGACGTGTCGGAGCTGCGCGCCGCGGGCTACGTGCGCGAATTCATGACGGTGCAGCAGGGGGTGGCAGCCTACGTCGAGGAGCTGGCGAAGGCGTGAAGCACACCATCGAGCATTTCATCGGCGACACGCCGCTCGCGCGCCTGCAGCGGCTGCCCGGTGAGGACAACCGCCGCAATGGCAACGTCATTCTCGCCAAGCTCGAGGGCAACAACCCGGCCGGCTCGGTGAAGGACCGCCCGGCGATGTCCATGATCCGGCGCGCCGAGGAGCGCGGCACGATCAAGCGCGGCGACGTGCTGATCGAGCCCACCTCGGGCAACACCGGCATCGCGCTCGCCATGGCGGCCGCGATCCGCGGCTTGCGCATGATCCTGATCATGCCCGAGCACCTGTCGGTGGAGCGCCGCCAGACCATGCGCGCCTTCGGCGCCGAGATCATCCTCACGCCGCAAAAGGGCGGCATGGAGGCGGCGAGGGATCTGGCCGAGAAGATGGTGCGCGAGGGCAAGGGCATCATGCTCGACCAGTTCGCCAACCCGGACAACCCTCTGTCGCACTACGAGGGGACCGGACCGGAGATCTGGCGCGACACGGAGGGCAGGATCACGCACTTCGTCTCCTCGATGGGCACCACCGGCACCATCATGGGCTGCTCGCGCTACTTCAAGGAGAAGAACCCGAAGATCCAGGTGGTCGGCTGCCAGCCCGAGGAAGGCTCGCAGATCCCGGGCATCCGCAAGTGGCCCGAGGCCTACCTGCCGAAGATCTACGACAAGGCGCGCGTCGACCGCCTCGAAACCGTGAGCCAGGCGGACGCCGAGGAGATGGCGCGGCGGCTGGCGCGCGAGGAGGGCATCTTTGCGGGCATCTCCTCCGGCGGCGCGGTGGCCGTCGCGCTGCGCATCTCGAAGGACCTCGAGAACGCCGTGATCGTCACCATCATCTGCGACCGCGGCGACCGTTACCTGTCCACCGGCGTGTTCCCGGATTGAACACGGTTCTCGCGTTCGACATCGAGACGGTTCCCGACTGCGCCGGGATCCGCAGGCTGTACGAGCTGCCCGCGGACCTGCCCGACGCGGAGGTGGCCGAAATCGCGTTCCAGAAGCGGCGCACGCAGACCGGCAGCGACTTCCTGCCGCCGCAGCTGCACCGCGTGGTGGTGATCTCCTGCGTGTTGCGCGAGGGCGAGGGGATCAAGGTGTTCTCGCTGGGCGAGCCCGAGGCCACCGAGAAGGAGGCGATCCAGCGCTTCCATGACGGCATCGAGAAATACGTGCCGCAGCTCACCTCCTGGAACGGCGGCGGCTTTGACCTGCCGGTGCTGAACTATCGCGGCCTGGTCCACGGCGTCACGGCGGCCAAGTTCTGGGACCAGGGCGAGGACGACCGGGATTTCCGCTTCAACAACTACATCAGCCGCTACCACGCGCGGCACCTCGACCTGATGGACGTGCTGGCGATGTACCAGCCGCGCAACAACGCGCCGCTTGATGACGTGGCGCAACTCGCCGGCCTGCCGGGCAAGATCGGCGTGGGCGGCGCCCAGGTGTGGAGCGCCTACCAGGCCGGCAGGATCACCGAGATCCGCGACTACTGCGAGGCCGACACCGCCAATACCTACCTGCTGTACCTGCGCTTCCAGCTGCTGCGCGGCGCGCTGACCGCCGACCAATACAAGAAGGAGTGCACGCTGCTCCGGACCGCGCTGGAGAAACTGAAGGGCGCGCACTGGCGCGAGTTCCTGTCCCATTGGTCGAGCTGAACGTCCACGCGCTCGATGCCGGCGGTCACGGCATCGCGCGCAATGCCGAGGGCAAGGTCGTGTTCGTCGAGGGCGCGCTCGGCGGCGAGACGGTCGAGGCGCAGCTCGTCCGTTCCAAGCCCAAGTTCGACACCGCGCGCACCGTCCGGGTGCTGAAGGAGTCCTTCGGCCGGCGCGCGCCGCCCTGTCCCTACTACGACCACTGCGGCGGCTGCGCCATCCAGCACGCCGATGCGCGCACCCAGGTCGCGGCCAAGCAGCGCTGGCTGGAGGATTGCCTGGAGCGCATCGGCAAGGTCGAGCCCGAATGCATGCTGCCGCCGATCTACGGCGAGGAGTGGGGCTACCGGCGCCGCGCGCGGCTCTCGGTACGCTACGTGGAGAAGAAGGGCGGGGCGCTGGTGGGCTTTCGCGAGCGCAGGTCCACCTTCGTGACCGACATCCAGGGCTGCATCGTGCTGCCGCCGCATGTTTCCGCGTTGATACCCGGGTTGCGCGAACTCATCGGCAAGCTTTCCGTGCCGGACCGCATGCCGCAGGTTGAGGTGGCTGTGGGCGACGAAGCAGTGGTGCTCGTCTTTCGCCACCTCTTGCCCTTGAACGACCGGGACCATGCGCTGCTTCGAGAATTTGCGGATGCGAACTCGGTCCAGGTCTGGCTGCAGCCGCGCGGGCCGGACAGCGCGGCGCTGTTCCATCCGGTGCCCGCGCCGGGGCTGTATTACACCTTGCCCGAGTTCGGCCTGCGCATCGAGTTCCGCCCCACCGACTTCACCCAGGTGAACCACGCGGTGAACCGCCTGCTGGTTTCGCGCGCGGTGCGGCTGCTCGATCCGCAACCCGGCGAGCGCATTGGCGATCTGTTCTGCGGGCTCGGCAATTTCGCCTTGCCGATTGCGACGCGCGGCGCGCAGGTGATCGGCATCGAGGGCAGCGCGGCCCTGGTGGAGCGGGCGCGGCAGAACGCGGCCGCGAACGGATTGGTGGCCCAGTTCGAAACCGGCAACCTGTTCGAGCCCAACCTCGCGCACTTCGGCGCTTTCGACAAACTGCTGCTCGATCCGCCGCGCGAGGGGGCGATCGAACTGGTGAAGGCCCTGCCTGACGCCTGGCCGCGGCGCATCGTGTACGTGTCCTGCGACGCGGCGACACTGGCGCGCGATGCGGGGGTGCTGGTGAACACCAAGGGGTTCAGGCTCGCGGCAGCGGGAGTGGTCAACATGTTTCCCCACACGGCGCACGTCGAAAGCATCGCGCTGTTCGAGCGCTAGAAAAGGAAAAGGCGCCTCGCGGCGCCCTTCCTTGGGAAGGCCAGCAAAGCAGCGACTAGT
>JBGQFF010000068.1:0-13624 GCA_041496745.1 Gammaproteobacteria bacterium | reverse complement strand
CGGGTGCTCGCCTACGACCTGGGCAAGCACTCGATCGACGCGGCGGCGCAGGCGGCGTGCCTCGCCGCCTGCCGGCGCGTGACTTTGAGAATCGAGGCGCCGGCGCCGGAGGCGCTGCAGGTGCCGCTGCCGCTTTGCCGCGATCCGGACGACCAGAAATTCCTCGAGGCGGCGCTCGCCGCGCGCGCAGATTTTCTCGTCACCAAGGACCAGGCGCTGCTGGAACTCGCGCGGCGACCATTGCCGTTCCGCATTCTGACTCCGCAAGCGTTCGCACAAATCTAGCGCGCCGCCCCCGCGGTCAACGCGGCAGCCATGCCCCGCGTTGTACCTGCAGCATGATTGCCGCCTGTATCGCTATGCTATACACTGCGCGATGATACGAAGCTTCCGCCACAAACCAGGACTATCACTGAGAGGCACGCCGATGAGCAAGATGCACAACCCCCCGCACCCGGGCGAGGTGCTGCGCGAAACGGTACTCGCGCAGGTCAGCGTCACGGAGTTCGCGAGCAGGCTTGGCATTTCGCGCGTCGCGCTCTCGCGAGTGATCAATGGCCGCGCGGCCGTGAGCGCGGAGATGGCGATCCGCCTGGCCGCCGCGCTCGGCGGCAGCGCGGAGTCTTGGCTGCGCATGCAAGCGGCGTACGACCTGTGGCAGGCGTCGAAGCGGCGCCGCCCGAAAATCGTTCCCCTCAAGCTCGCAGCCTAGCCGGCTGGTGCCGCTGCGGCCTGACCTCATCGACGCGTACCAGCGCGCGCTCTACGTGGTGTTCGGCGAGCCGGCGCTCCTGATCCGCATCGGCGAGCCGAACCCGGAGCTGGACGCGCTGCTCAAGGACCATGAGGCGCATACCGCCGCTTTCGTCACCGCCGCGAATCCGCATGGGGCGCGGCTCTCCGCCGCTGAAAACCACGCGGCCGCCGAGGCGCTGCTCAAATCGGAGTTTCTCATCGGCCACGCCTGGTGCCAGGGCGAGGGCCGCGATCCCGCAGGACAGTGGCCCGCGGAGCCGAGCGTGCTGGTCATCGGCCTCTCGCGCAAGGACGCTGCGGCGCTCGGCTTTGTTTACGGCCAGAATGCGATCGTGTTCATCGACAAGGGCAAGGCGCCGGAGCTCGTGATCTTGTGAAGCGGCCGGCGAGCCCCAACTGAACTAGAGTGAACCGGATGAAAAGTCGACCCAGCCTGGGCTTGCTGTTCGGAGCGCTGGCCTTCGCGGCGCACAAGCACCGCGCGCAGCGCCGCAAGGACAAGGAAGCCTCGCCCTACATCAACCACCCGATCGGGCTCGCCGACGTGCTGGCGAACGAGGGCGGCGTGGACGACCCGGTGGCGCTCTGCGCCGCGGTGCTGCACGACACGATCGAGGACACCGAAACCACGTACCAGGAGCTGCGGGAGCACTTCGGCACGGAGATCGCGAACGTCGTCATGGAGGTCACCGACGACAAGTTGCTGGAAAAGGCCGAGCGCAAGGAGCGCCAGGTGGTGCATGCCCCCCACCTTTCCGGGCGCGCCAAGCTGGTGAAGCTCGCAGACAAGATCTGCAACCTGCGCGACATCGCGTCGAACCCTCCCGCCACCTGGCCGCTGGAGCGGAAGAAGGAGTACTACGACTGGGCCAAGCGCGTCATCGACGCTCTGCGCGGCGCGCATCCCGGCCTGGAGCGGATTTTCGACCGGGAGTACGCGAAGAAACCGGCCTGAGCGTCAGTAGCTGCCTTTGAGCGGGATCACGTGGCGCACGCCGCCGCGCGGGTTCGGGGTGTCGCCCCGGTAGCGCGGGATGACGTGGAGGTGGGCGTGCCAGACCGACTGGCCCGCCGCCTCGCCGCAGTTGGCGCCCACGTTGAACCCGTCCGGCGAGAACCGCGCCGCGAGGATCGGCTGGATCTCGCGCACCAGGCGAAAGCAGCCGTCGTATTCGGCGTCGTCCAGATCCCAGATCGTCGCCACGTGCCGCAGGGGCAGCACCAGCGCGTGGCCCGGCGAGACCGGGAAGCTGTCGAATACGGCGATCGCCGATTCGTTGCGGGCGATGATCACGCGGTCCGGGTTGCAGAAGATGCAGGCGGCCATTCAGCCGATCACCGTCACCACCACGCTGCGCGTGTGCGGCGCGTGGCGGTGCTCCCACAGGTAGATGCCCTGCCAGGTCCCCAGCGCGAGGCGCCCCTCCGCCACCGGGATCTGAAGAGAATTCGTGGTCAGTACCGAGCGCGCATGCGCCGCCATGTCGTCCGGGCCTTCGTCGTTGTGCACGTAGTCCGGGTCGCCGTCGGGGGCGAGGCGGCTGATGATGGTTTCGAGGTCCTGGCGCACCGCGGGAGCGGCGTTCTCGCACAGGATGAGCGAGGCGCTGGTGTGCTGCAGGAAGACGTTGCAGAGGCCCGTGGCGATCCCGGTCTCGCGCACCGCGCGCTCGACCTCCGAGGTGATCTCGGTCGTGCCGCGGCCGTGGGTGCGGAAGGTGAGGGTCTTCTGCGCGGCCAACGCTAGGCCGCCTTCACCAGCCGCCGCTCGGCGCTCTCCACCACCATCGGCGTGCTCCACTGCTGGCGCAGGGGCGGCGCGTTCCAGCGCTTGGTGACCATCGCGATCCATTCCGGCGTGTAGAAGCGCTCCGCGTCGGCTTGCGCTTTCCACAGGTAGATGCCGACCAGCGTCTGGCCGTCTTCGGCGATGCCGTAGTACTTGCGGATAAGTCCCAGGATGCCCTGATAAGTATGCGCGGTGGCGTTGATGGTGTTTACCAGGTCCTGCTTCGATGTTCCGCTGGGCACCTTGAATGTCCACATGACGGTGTGCATGATGGCCTCCTGTGAAGACGGCATTGTCCACCTATCGCGAGCAGGCGCTCAAGCTCCTGCCATGGATCTGCACCCGCTGCGCGCGCGAGTTCCCCGCCTCGCGGCTACGCGAGCTCACCGTGCACCACAAGGACGGCAACCACGAGCACAACCCGCCGGACGGCTCGAACTGGGAGTTCCTGTGCATTTACTGCCACGAGAACGAGCATGCGCGGGTGGAAGACGCGCGCGCTGGCGGGGGCGGGGACAAGCCGCGGGCGCCTAACTCGACGCACAAGGCGCTCGCCGGGCTGGGAGCGCTGCTGAAGAAGGGCAAGCGGTAACCCGCGTGGCCTCCGATCGCGCCGACCGCGAGGTTTCCCGCTGGCTGCAAAGTTTCGGACGCGCGCTTTCCAACCGCGACATCGCCGGTGCGACGCTGCTCTTCGACGCCGAGTGCTACTGGCGCGACCTGGTTTCCTTCACCTGGACGCTCAAGACTTTCGAGGGGCGCGACGAGGTGAAGGCGATGCTCGCCGCCACGCTCGCGGCGTCGGAGCCTTCCAATTTCGTCCAGCTCGGGCCGGCGACCGAGGCGAACGGCGCGACCGAGGCGTGGTTCGCCTTCGAGACCGGGGCGGGGCGCGGCACGGGGCACCTGCGGCTGCGCAAGGGCAAGTGCTGGACGTTGCTCACCACGCTGCAGGAGCTGAAAGGCTTCGAGGAGAAGGCCGGGCCGTCGCGCGAGCGCGGCGTGGAGCAGGGCGTGCACCCGGGACGGCTCTCCTGGGCGGAGCGCCGCCGGCTCGAGGAGGAAGAGCTCGGCGTCGCGCGCCAGCCGTATGTGGTCATCGTGGGCGGCGGGCAGGGCGGGCTCGCGCTCGCCGCGCGCCTCAAGCGCCTGCAGGTTCCTGCCCTGGTGATCGAGAAGAACGAGCGCGCGGGGGATTCGTGGAGGAAGCGCTACCGGTCGCTGGTGTTGCATGACCCGGTCTGGTACGACCACCTGCCCTACCTGCCGTTTCCCGGCCACTGGCCGGTGTTTTCCCCCAAGGACAAGATCGGCGACTGGCTCGAGATGTACGCGCGCGTGATGGAGCTCGATGTCTGGGTTTCCACCAAGTGCATGAACGCAGCCTACGACGAGGCGGCCGGGGAGTGGACGGTGCGGGTCAACCGCGGCGGGCAGCTCGTGGAGCTGCGCCCCAGGCAGCTTGTTCTCGCCACCGGTATGTCCGGTTTTCCCCACGTTCCCGGGATCCCCGGGGCGGAATCCTTCGGCGGGAGGATCGTCCATTCCAGCCAGTTCGACGGCGGCGAGGCCTGGCGCGGCAAGCATTGCGTGGTGCTCGGCGCCAGCAATTCGGCGCACGACATCGCCGCCGACCTGTGGGAGCACGGCGCGCAGGAAGTCACCATGGTGCAGCGCTCCTCCACCGTCGTCGTCGCCTCCGACTCCTTGATGGAGCTCGCCTGGGGGAAGCTCTATTCGGAAGCGGCGCTCGACGCCGGCATCACCACCGAGATCGCCGACCTGACCGTCGCCTCCGTCCCGTTCAAGCTCCTGCCGTCGTTCCATAAGCCCATCTACGACGCGATACTCAAGCGCGACGCGGCGCTCTACGCGGGGCTGGAGAAGGCGGGTTTCCTCTTCGACATGGGCGAGGACGGCTCGGGCATCCACTCCACCTACCTGCGCCGCGGCGCGGGGTACACCATCGACGTAGGGGCTTCGCAGCTCATCGTGGACGGGAACATCAAGCTGAAGAGCCCGGTTGAGATCCAGCGCATCGCCCAGCAATCGGTGCTGCTCTCCGACGGGACGGTGCTGCCCGCGGACCTCATCGTCTACGCCACCGGCTACGGCTCGATGAACCAGTGGGCGGCGCAGCTCATCTCGCAGGAGGTCGCGGACCGGGTGGGCAAGTGCTGGGGGCTGGGATCCAACACCCGGTACGACCCCGGGCCGTGGATGGGGGAGCTGCGCAACATGTGGAAGCCGACCCAGCAGCCGGGCTTGTGGTTCCAGGGCGGGAACCTGATGCAGGCGCGGCATTATTCGCTGTACCTCGCGCTGCAGCTGAAGGCGCGCTATGAAGCCATCCCGACGCCGGTGTACTACGTGGACCCGGTGCACCACCCATGAAGTGGAAGATGGCCGAGAACTCGCTGTTCGCGGTCCTGCTGCGCGCGCAGTGGTGGATCAGCGTTCTGGTCGCCCTCGGCTCGTTCGCGGGGTTGAGGCTCGTGGTGCCCGACCTGTATGCGCTCTTCGGCTCGCTGCCGTTCGTGGTCATCGCCTGCGTGGCGACGTGGAAGCAGCTGCGCGCGCCGAGCGCTGCGAAAATCGCCGCCGGACTCCAGGCGCTGCGCGGGATGACGTGGGAGGAGTTCGCCCGCGCGCTGGAGGAGGGGTTCCGGCGGGAGGGCTACGCGGTGAAGCGGCTCCAGGGCGTGGCGGCGGACTTCGAGCTGACGAAGGCGGGGCGGGTGTCGCTGGTGGCGGGCAAGCGGTGGAAGGCTTCGCGCACGGGCGTGGAGCCGTTGAAGGAGTTGGTGGCGGCGGGGAAGAAGCGGGAGGCGGGGGAGTGCGTGTATGTATTCGCGGGGGAGATGACGGAGAACGCGCGGGGGTTTGCGAAGGAGAAAGGGATCCGGCTGGTGGAGGGGGCGCAGATGGTGAGACTGGTCGAGGTGTAGGGCCAGAGCCCGATTTCTGACTTGGATCAAACGAACGCGCATTAGCCGTTGACGCCGCGCGCCGCAGTGGTAATTTGGAACCGGACCTGCGAGGGCAGCCGGAGATTCCGGCCGCAGCAGCGTGACTCCCGGCGACCGTCGGGATACCGCGCCTTGGCAGTAGGTCCTGGCGCGAAGTTCCGCGCATAAAGGAGCGTCCACAAGGCGCTGCCCGTCGACTCGGGCTACGGGCCCCGCTACCTGCGGGGCCTTTTTTTGTCCGCGCCGTAGCGGCGCGCGCACCGCGATGGCCAGGCCGATGCCGCGGCTGCCGCCGGTGATGAACAGGGTTTTTGCTCGCAGGTTCATGGGGTCTCCTTGCGGCATCTTGCTACATGCCCGCTAGCCCATCACCAGCCGCGGGAGGCGAAGCGCCAGGCCGGGCAGCCAATACAACAGCGCGATGATCGCCAGCTGGAGCGCGACGAACGGCATCGAGCCCAGGATGACGTCGCCCATGCGCTCCTTCGTCACCCCCTGGAGCACGAAGAGGTTCAGGCCCACGGGCGGGGTGAGCAGGCCGATCTCGATCAGCACGCAAATGACCACGCCCATCCATACCAGGTCCATTCCGGCCGTGTGCATGATCGGGACGATGAACGGCACGGTAATCACCATCATCGCGATCCCGTCGACGAACATTCCGAGCACGAGGTAGATCGCGATCACACCGACAAAGATGCTCGCGGCCGAGACTCCGGCGGCGCCGATCCAGTGCACGATGGCCGCGGGCGCCTGGAAGTAGATCAGCGTCACCGAGAGGATCTTCGCGGTGAAGATCACGAACAGGATCATGCTCGTCTGGCGCACGGTGGAAAGCCCGGCGCGCCAGAGCGCAGCGAAGCTGAAGCGCCTGGAAACCAGCGCGATCAGGACCGCCAGCGTCGAGCCAAGCGCCGCCACCTCGGTGGGGCTGGCGATGCCGGCATAGATCCCGCCGAGCACGACGAGCACCAGCAACGCCATCTGCCAGAGGCCCCCGAGCGCCGAGAGGCGGGACATGAGCGAGGCGCCATGCTCACGCGGAGCGAGCGACGCGTCCAGCATGCAGCGCACCGCGATGTAGGCGGAGTACAGCGCCGCCAGGACCAGTCCCGGAACCAGCCCGGCGAGGAACAGCCTGCCCACCGATACTTCGGCGAGGCTGCCGTACACGATGAAGATGATGCTGGGCGGGATCAGGATGCCGAGCGTGCCGCCGGCAGCGATGGAGCCGAGCGCGATCGGCTTGCTGTAGCCGCGTTTCGCGATCTCCGGGTAGCCCACCGAGCCGATGGTTGCGGCGGAGGCCACGCTGGAGCCGGAACACGCCGCGAAGAGCGCGCATGCGGCGATGTTGGCCTGCAACAGCCCGCCCGGAACCCCGGAAACGATGCGCGCCGCGCGCAGGTAGACGGGCCCCATCACCCCGGTTTCGAAGAGCACCTCCCCCATCAGGATGAACATCGGGATCGCCACCAGGACGAAACTCGTGTTCTGCTCCCATAGCACCTTGCCGACGATGTCCACAGCCCGGCTCCAGTCGAGCACCAGCGCGAGTCCGACGAAGCCCGAGAGCCCGAGTGCGACGCCCACCCAGATCCCGGCGGCGAGGAGTACGACGGTGATCAGCGCTGTGAGGAAAGTGGGCGGCAACTCAGGTCTCGCCCTGTGACGCACGCCTGGCGAAGAGCGCGTGCAGTTGGGCGACGAAGCCTGCGAGCATGACCAGGCCGAACACGGCGGCCCCCGCCACGACGGGCACCATCGGCATCCAGAGGGGCGTCATCAGCGGCGAGTCGCCGGTGATGTTGCGGCTCCAGAAATTTTCGAAGCGCGTCCAGGTGCCAAGGACGAGCACCACCGAAAACAGGACTCCGACGCCGTAGGCGATCAGCTCGAGGACGGCCTTGGCTCGCGTGGGCAGCGGCCCGGTGAACACATCGATCCGGATGTGGCTGCCCTGGCGCAGGTTCTGCGCCAGGCCGAGGAAGACGATGGCGATCAGCAGGAAGGCGGCGCCCTCGTCGGCCCAGTTGCTGGGATTATTGAAGCCGTATCGGGCGACGACATCGCAGGTGACGAGCAGCATCAGCGCCATCACGCACAACACGCCGGCCGCGGCCAGCAGGGTCGCCGCCGCGGCGACACCACGGTCCAGCAGTTTTCGCACCGGCGAGAAGGCCCCGGACGCCGATCAGCCCCGCGCCGCCCCGCCTAGGATTTCTTGCGCGCGTTGTAGCCGTCGATCATTTTCCTGGCTTGCTCGAAAATCCGGTGCGCTTCGGGATCGAGCCGCTTTTGCCAGGCTTCGCGGATCTGATTGGCGACGCGCTGCATCGTTGCGCGGTCGGCAGCCGTAACCGGCACGACCGTCATGCCCTCCTTGACGAGCCACTCCCGGCCGTGGACTGCGCCGCCGTGCGTGCCCTCGCGCAGGTCGGCCAGATAGGTCGGAAGCGCGCTCATCACGGCCTTGCGCGCGTCGGCCGGCAGCGACTCGAGCGCCTTGCCGTTGACCAGCACGAAGAAGCCCGCGCCCGCGCTGCCGACGTCGTAGATGACCTTCGTGACCTCGTAGCCCTTGTTGAAGAAGTGCGGCGCATCCGCCACCCAGTTGCCGTCGAGCAGGCCCTGCTGCAGGCCGGTGTAGATTTCCGAGGGCGGAACGGTCACCGGAACGATGCCGATCGAGCGCGTGAACTCCGTCTCCACCGGACCGGCGGTGCGGATCTTCCTGCCCTTCAGGCCAGCCAGGCCCTTGAACGGCTCCCTGAGGTAGATCATGCGCGGCTCGGCCTGCAGGATCCCGCCCAGGTGGATTGCGTAGCGCTTCTTCAGCAGATCGCGATACATCGGCGTGAGCGCGTCCCAGAGCTGGACGCGGAACGCGTAGTCCCAGGGCACGAACAGGGGCAGGTCCATCAGCTCGAGGATCTGCAGCTCGCCGCCCACGTGCACACCGGCGACGCGGTAGATCTGGGCGAGGTTCTTGGCGACCGCGTCGAGCGAGTCCTTGCCCTTGTACAGCGACTCGGTCGGGTAAACGGTGATCTTCAGCTTGCCGCTGGTCGCCTTGGCCACCGCCTCGGCGAATTTCTCCCCGCTCTTCGGGCCCCAGTGCGAGGCCGAGTCGACATCGCCCAGCGTCCAGTTAATCGGCGCCTGGGCGAGGGCGGGCGCGCTGAGGCATGCCGTCAAAAACAGCGGGACGGCGAGGAGCGAGAAACGCTTCATGAGAGCTACCCTCTGGGTTGTGGATGGTGGAAATGGCGCCGGCGCGGGCATCGCGGCTCGCTCCGGTTGCGCCCGCGGATTCTGCTCTGCAAGCCGGCGCACAGTCAAGAGAATCGGGCGCCTTGTCCGTTGACTGAAGATATACTGGGAAATCTCCCTTCACGCGTTGCTGCATGACCAGCGCTCGACCAGCCGCGACCGAGGCCCCGAACGTCGCGCCGCCGGACCCAAGTCCGCGCCGGCCGCGGATCACGCTGCCGCCGCACGCCTGCGATTGCCACGCCCACATCTGCGGCCCCAAGGCGCGCTATGCATATTTCGCGAAGCGCCTGTATACGCCGCCCGATGCGCTGCTGCCCGAGTACCGGCACCTGCTCGCGACGCTCGGTGTGGAGCGCGCGGTGCTGGTGCAGCCCAGCATCTATGGCACCGACAACACCGTGATGCTGGAGGCGATGAACAGCGCCGGCCCGAGCTTGCGCGGCGTGGCAGTGCTCGCCGAGGACGTCAGCGACGGCGAGCTGCGCCGTCTGCATCGCGCCGGCGTGCGCGGCGTGCGCGTGAACATCGTCGATGTCGGCGAGAACAAGGGCGTGCTGCCGCTGGCGGCGCTCGAGCGCGTGGCGCGGCGCATCCGGGAATTCGGCTGGCATATGGAATTCCTGCTGCACGTCGACGAATTCCCGGACCTGGACCAGGCGTTGGCTGAATTCCCGGTGGACGTCGTGTTCGGCCACATGGGCTACGTGCGCTCGGACAAGGGCACCGCGGCGCCCGGCTTCCAGGCGTTGTTGCGGCTGATGCGCAGCGGAAAGGCCTGGGTCAAGCTGACCGCTCCGTACCGGATCTCGGCGCAGCCGCTGCCGCACGCGGACATCAAGGCATTCGCCCACGCGCTGCTCGAAGCGAGTCCGGCACGGGTGATCTGGGGAACGGACTGGCCGCACGTGATGCTGAAGTGGGCAATCCCGATGCCAAACGACGGCGAGTTGTGCGATCTGCTCGGCGACTGGGTTCCCGACGCGGCCGTGCGTCAGCAGGTGCTGGTCGACAACCCGGTGCGGCTCTACGGCTTCGAGCGCTGAGACCTGGAGTGCGAGCAGCGGGAGGATGGGCAATTCGCGGGGCGCCGTGAGGCCAGGGGCCGGATGGATTTGCCTATCCGTCAGGTGTAATCTAGTCTTGCGGCCCCTGGCAGAGGAGAACCCCATGAGGACCCGAACCCTTGTAGCGACGATGGCCGCGTTGACCCTGGCGGGCTGCGCGACGACCGGCACAGAGA
Source organism: Gammaproteobacteria bacterium (assembly GCA_041496745.1). GTDB lineage: Bacteria > Pseudomonadota > Gammaproteobacteria > Burkholderiales > SG8-39 > JAABQT01. The sequence goes on along the minus strand of JBGQFF010000068.1, from coordinate 3,594 downwards.
TGGCCGGCGGCTCGAAGGAGATGAAACTCGCCTTCGACTTCACCGACGGCAACCCCGTCGTGCTCCTGAACAAGCTGAACAACGTGGACGTCACCCGCAAGCAACTGATCGAGAGCGGCGTCACGCCCAAGATCGTGATGACCTTCCGCGGCAACGCCTCGTTCTTCACGCAGACCAACCTCGCGGCGGTGAAGGAGGCGGAGCGGCCCGACGCGCTCAAGGTCGCCGCGAAGCTGCGGGAAATGAAGAAGGCCCCCGGCGTCCAGGGGCTCGAGCAGTGCAACCTCCCGCTCGCGGACCGCAAGCTCAATCCTGCGGACCTGATGCAGGAAGTGAAGCTCGTGCCCAATGGCTGGATCGCGCTCGGCGCCTACCAGCAGCAGGGGTACGCCTACATCGCTCCCTGAGAGCTTCCGTGCGGCGCGATGTTGGCGTTCATGCGGAAATAGTTCGTCGGGTCGTACTTCGCCTTGAGCGCGGTGAGCCGCAGCCACTGCTGCTCGGAGTAGGCGGTGCGAACCCGATCGGCGACGTCATCGCTGGTGAAGTTGACGTACAAACCTCGACTGTGCGGCTCGAGCGCGCCGAAGAACTTCCGTACCCAGCCGATGTGCCGGTCGGCGTCGCCGACACCTTCGGCAAGCCACGAGGCGACGATGTTGATGTCGTGAGCGGCGTCACGGTTGGGGAAGGCGGTGGCGTCGTCCGGCACTCGTGCGACGGCGCCGCCGAACGAGAATATCGGCACGGTCGACATCGGTGAGGTGATCTGCCCGCAATGCTCGACGATCACGTCGATGATCTGGTTGGTGAGAGGCCCCAGCTTGTGCGACTTCCAGTAGTAGTGGCGCCCATGCGGGAGCGCGGCGTCGAACATCTTCTGATGCGTGACGTAGGGCTTCGGCACGATCGCGTTCACCGCAGGGGTCGCGATCTCGCGGATCGGCCGGAGGATCGCTTCTCCTGCGTCGATCGGTCCGGCGTAAGTGGCGACGAGGGCCACGATGGGCTTGCCGTGGAGCTCGGCGGGGATTACGGGAAGGGGTGGCGCAAGCCGCAGGTTGGCCATGATCCCGACCTCGTCGGGCGCGTGGGCGACGAACTCGCGCAGGAAGCGGAGCACCCGCGGCGCGTCCTTCATCGGCCACGCGACCATGCCGGCGAGCAGCGAGGGTCCGAGCGGCTGGAGCTCGAACGTGAAGTTCGTGACGATGCCGAAGTTGCCACCGCCGCCGCGCAGACCCCAGAACAGGTCGCGGTTGCTCTGTTCGCTCGCCACGACGAATTCGCCCTCAGCGGTGACGACGTCGCATGAACGCAGCGCATCGATCGACAACCCGAACTTGCGCATGAGGTGACCGATCCCGCCGCCGAGTGTCAAGCCGGCGACGCCGGTGTGGCTCACGATGCCACCCGTGGCAGCGAGTCCGAATGCCTGGCTCTCCCTGTCCAGATGCGCGTTCAGGCAGCCGCCCTGCACCTGGATGGTCTGCGCCGCCGGGTCGACCCTCGATCCCGTCATCATCGACAGATCGATCACGAGGCCGCCATCGCATATGGCGTAGCCGGCGACCGCGTGTCCTCCGCCACGTACCGACGGGGTGAGCTCGTGCTCACGGCCGAATCGCACCGCGGCGATCACGTCGGCCACGCCCGAACAGCGTGCGATGAGCGCCGGCCGGCGCTGGATGTGGCCGTTCCAGATTTGCCGCGCAGCATCGTATGTCGGATCGCCAGGCCGGATCAGCTGGCCCTGGAAGCTGGCCGCCAGGCCAGCGATGCTGGCCTTGTCCATCGACTTCATCGAATCCCCCCCGTCGGTGTCAACTACAGCCCCGATCCCCTGCGATCAGGACCGCGTGCCAAGAGCTGCTGCGAGCTCGCGATGCGCGCGCCGCAGCGTGTCTTCGGTGCTCGCCCAGTCGATGCACGCGTCGGTCACCGAAACGCCGTAACGCAATTGCGAACGGTCCTCGGGCACCGGCTGGTTGCCCGCATGCAGGTTGCTCTCCAGCATGAGCCCGACGATCGAGCGATTGCCCTCGAGTATCTGATGCACGCAATCGTGAAATACGAGCGGCTGCAGCGATGCGTCCTTCAGCGAATTGGCATGCGAACAGTCGATCACCACGTTGGCTGCGAGGCCGGCGCGCGCGAGCGCGGTCTCGGCAAGCCGCACGCTCACGGTGTCGTAGTTCGGCCGCCCGCCGCCGCCGCGCAGCACGAGGTGGCCCCACGCGTTGCCGCGAGAGCGGATTACCGCCGTGCGGCCGTTCGCGTTGACGCCGAGAAAGCCTTGCGGCCGCCGGGCCGACTGGATCGCATTGATCGCGACTTCGAGGTTGCCGTCCGTTCCGTTCTTGAATCCGACCGGCGCCGACAGCCCGCTCGCCATCTCGCGATGCGTCTGCGATTCGGTGGTGCGCGCGCCGATCGCATACCACGCGATCAGGTCGGCGAGGTATTGCGGGCAGATCGGGTCGAGCGCTTCGGATCCGGCCGGCAGCCCCGTTTCGGCGATTCCCAGCAGCAGCTCGCGGGCCATCGCGATTCCCTCGTCGATGCGAAACGAGTCGTCCATGTGCGGATCGTTGACGAACCCCTTCCATCCCATCGAGGTGCGCGGTTTCTCGAAGTACACGCGCATGACCAGCAGCATGGTCTGCTTCACTTCGTCCACCAGGGCGCGAAGCCGCCGCGCGTACTCCATCGCCGCCTTCGCATCGTGTATCGAGCACGGTCCGACCACGACGAACAGGCGCGGGTCCTTGCGCTCGAGAATGGCGCGGATCGCCTGGCGTCCCGCGAGCACCGTTTGCGCCGCGCGCTGCGACAGCGGCAGGCGTTCGCGCACCTGCTGCGGCGAGGGCATCTCCGTGATCGCGCCGACGTTGACGTTGTCGAGCAGCGCTTCGATCGGATCGCGTACGACGGTCATCGCGAGATCATGGTCATGCCAAGCGCGCTAGGCGGGGAGCGCCGGCGTGTTCTGCGGCACGAAGAAATCCGGCAGGAACTGCGTCGCTCCCGGCACCGCCGCGTAAACCGAGAAATCGCGCACGCCGGCCGCGTGCAGCACCAGGTCGTCGATGCAGAAGTTGCCGGTGAATTCGCGGCTCGGCTTGCACAGGATCGCGTGCGCCGCGTCGGCCATGATCTCCGGCCTGCGCGAGCGCTGCATCATCGCCTCGCCGCCGAGCATCTGCACCGCGGCGGTGGCGATGGTGGTGCGCGGCCAAAGCGCATTGGCGGCGATGCCGTCCTGCCTGAATTCCGCGGCCCAGGCGAGCGTGCACAGGCTCATGCCGTACTTGGCGATGGAGTACGCGAGGTGCGGCGCGAACCACCTGGGCTGCAGGTCCAGCGGCGGGCTCAGGGTCAGGATGTGCGGATTGCGGGATTTCTTCAGGTGCGGGATGCAGCTGCGCCCCGCCAGGTAGGTGCCGCGCGCGTTGATGCCGTTCATCAGGTCGTAGCGCTTCATGTCGCAGGCGAGCGTGCCGGTGAGCTGGATCGCGCTGGCGTTGTTCACCAGGATGTCGATGCCGCCGAAGGCCGCGACCGCCTTTTCGACCGCCGCGATGACCTGCGCCT
>JBGQFF010000067.1:0-13676 GCA_041496745.1 Gammaproteobacteria bacterium | reverse complement strand
GAGCTTCCTTACCGCCAGGTACTCGAGGATGCGGCGCTTCACCTTCTCCAGGCCGTGGTGGTCTTCATCCAGCACCTTGCGCGCCTCGGCGATGTCCATCGCCTTCTGCGGTTCGCTTTTCCACGGCAACTCCGCCATCGTTTCCAGCCAGGTGCGCAGCATCGACGCCTCGCCCGAGCCCTCGCCCATGCGCGCGAGGCGCTTGAACTCCTTCTTCGCGTGCTTGAGCGTCTCCGCGGGCATGCCCGCGGCCTCGAGCGCCTTGTCCAGTTCTTCCAGCTCCGCGGCGGTGTCCTCGCCCTCGCCCAGCTCCTTCTGGATCTGGCGCATCTGCTCGCGCAGCACGTGCTCGCGCTGGCGCTCGTCGAATTCCTTCTTCGTCTTGTCGCCGATCTCCTTGGACAGGCGCAGCACGCCCACGCGCTCGGCGAGGTGCGCGAGCACCTTGTCGAGGCGCTGCTTCAGGTCGAAAGCCTCGAGGATCGCCTGCTTCTCCTCGCTCCCGACATCGAGCAAATTCGCCACCATGTCGGTGAGCTGCGAGGCCGAGTCGATGCCCTGCACCGCCCCGGCGAGCTCGTCGGGGACGTGGGGCAGGAGCTTGATGGCCTCGGCCGCCTGCGTCTTCAGCTGCAGGAACCTCGCCTCGACCTCCTCGCCGGCGTCGGTCGCTTCGGGCACCCAAACCACGCGCGCGACGAGGAACGGCCAGCCTTGCAGAAACTCGGCAATGCGAAAGCGCTGCTGGCCCTGCACCGCGAGGTGGTGCGCGCCTTTGCTGGAGGGCACGTAGCGCACGATCTCGCCCGCCGTGCCGACCCAGTGCAGGTCATCCGGGCCGATGCTGTCGGTCTTGGGATCGCGCTGCAGGACGAAGCCCACCTTGCGCGACTGGCGCACGGCCTCGTTCGCCGCGGCGATGGAGGAGCTGCGCCCCACCGCCACGGGCGAGATCACGCCCGGGAACAGCACCGCGTTCCTCATCGGGATGAGGATCAGCGCGTCCTCGGGAATCGGGCGTACCGCGAGCGAGGTCGAGCGGCTGCGCCGCCTGGAGCCTTCGCTGCGCTCGCCTTCGCCGCCTTCGAGCAGTTCCTGCTTCTTCCTGCGCCGGAAATCCATGGTCTCTCCCGCTGCCTGCCGCGCATATGCGCGTCATGGGGTAAGTGCGGGCGAAACCGGGAGATTCAAGCGGGCGCGAAACCCCCAAATGCGCAGGGGTCATGCGTCATCCGTGTCTGCTACCTTTGGGGCATGGCCGGGCTGGAGGGGAAATTGCGCGCGCTCGACGCCGCCGCGCTGAAAGGCATGCGCCGCGGCATCGAGAAAGAGTCGCTGCGCGTGCGGCCGGACGGCGCGCTCGCGTTGACGCCCCACGCCGCCGCCCTCGGCTCGGCCCTCGCCCACCCGCACATCACCACCGACTTCAGCGAGTCGCAGCTGGAGCTGATCACCGGCGTGCACCCGAGCGTCGAGGCCTGCCTGGAGGAGCTGACGCACATCCACCAGTTCGTCTACGGCGCCATCGGCGAGGAGCTGATGTGGGCGGCGAGCATGCCCTGCACGCTGCCCGCCGAGGAGGCGATCCCGATCGGGCGCTACGGCGCATCCAACATCGGGCGCGCCAAGACCGTGTACCGCAACGGCCTGTCGTGGCGCTACGGGCGGCGCATGCAGACCATCTCCGGCATCCATTACAACTGGTCGCTGCCGGGCCTCGGCAACACCGAGTATTTCTCGCTGATCCGCAATTTCCGCCGGCACTGCTGGTTGCTGTTCTATCTCTTCGGCGCCTCGCCCGCGGCGTGCCAGAGCTTCGTCGCCGGGCGCGCGCATCCCCTGCAGGAGCTCAAGCCGGGGACCCTGTACCTGCCGCACGCCACCACGCTCAGGATGGGGCGCCTCGGCTACCACAGCGACGCGCAATCGTCGCTGGTGGTGAGCTGCAACGACTTCGACACCTACGGCGCTACGCTGCAGCAGGGCCTCACGCAGGTCCACCCGCCTTACCAGAAGATCGGCATCCGCGAGCCGGGTGCCCTGGGCGACGGCCCCGAGACCTACCGCCAGCTCTCCACCACGCTGCTGCAGATCGAGAACGAGTTCTACGGCAAGATCCGGCCCAAGCGCCGCATCAGGCTCGGCGAGCGCCCGCTGCATGCGCTGCGCGAGCGCGGCGTGGAGTACGTCGAAGTGCGCCTGATGGACCTCGATCCCTTCGCGCCGGTCGGCATCACGCTGCCGGTGATGCGCTTCCTCGACGTGTTCCTCCTGCATTGCCTGCTTGCCGACAGCCCGCCCGACACGCCCGAAGAGATCGCCTGCGTGGCGCGCAACCAGGAGTGCGTCGCGCAGCGCGGGCGCGAGCCGGGGCTGAAGCTCGGCTGCCTCGCCGAAGACACGGGTCTCAGGGAATGGGGCGAGAAGCTCCTTGCCGAATGCGCGCCGGTGGCGGCGGCGGTGGACGCCGCGCTCGGCGGCAGCGCCTACCGCGAGGCGCACGCGCAGCAGCTGGCGGTGCTGCGCGATCCCGCGCTCACGCCGTCCGCGCGCGTGCTCATCGAGATGCGGCGCAGCTACCAGGGCTCGTATACGGAATTTGTCTGCGACCTGTCGCGAAGGCACCGCGCAACGCTGATGGCTCGGGAGTTCCCGCGGCAGGAGGAGGAGCGCTTCGCGCGCCTCGCCGCCGAGTCCATCGCCAAGCAAAAGAGCATTGAGGCCGGCGACACCCTGCCGTTCGAGGAATACCGCAGGAATTACCTGGCTGTGGAGCGGCTGGGAATGTAGGGTGGGCCCAGGCCCACCCTACGGAGGGAAACTGATGCCGACCACCACCGCAAGCGGACTCATCTACGCAAGGGCTGGGACGAGGGCGTGCAGGGCATGAAGGTGGGCGGCACGCGGGTGCTGACCATCCCGCCGAACCTCGGCTACGGCTCGCGCGGCGCGGGGGGCGCTATTCCGCCCAATGCCACCTTGATATTCGAAGTCGAACTGCTGGCAATCGAGAAATAGTGCCGGAATCGGGGCGCGCGATTGCGCTAAGCTTTGCGCCCTAGGGGGAAACCCCAAGAAGTCGAAAGGAGTGCCATATGGCGGATTCTCCGTTCTGGGTGATCTGGCCGGGTAACGCAGCGCTCTCCGCGCTGCTGTGGTTTGTCATCGCGATGCCGTTCCTCTACGCCGCGCGCAAGCCGGTGCACGAGTTGCTGCGCGCTGTCGGCCTGCTCGCCAGCGGGCCGCTGCGGATCAGCGCGCACTGGCTGCTCGCCGCCGCGCGCGACATGCGTGAGCGCAACAAGGCGGTGCTGCTGGCGCACGGGCGCGAAGAAGCGCAGCAGCAGATCGCGCGCGAGTTCGAGCGCGTGGCGCTGCTGGTCAAGCGCGACCTCGAGGGCTACCCGGCCCTGCAACGCAGGCTGCTCGACGAGATCACGCGGGTCGAGGAGGACTACAAGAAGTGCGGCGAGGTGCCGCCGCCCCCGCCCGAGTGGGTCGAGGCGGTGGCCGCGGTCGCCAAGGTCAAGTCGAACGGCAACGAGCTGGTGGTGCGGGTGCTCGAGGAGATCAACCTCTCCATCAAGGTGATTCACGACAAGACACTCGCCGAGTACCGGCGCGCCTACGAGTCGCGCCACAAGATCCTGGACGGCTTCATGCCGTTCTGGCGCTCGCTGGACAAGACCCTCGCCCAGGCCGACGCCAAGATGACCAGCCTCGCCGACCGCGCGGCCGCCATCGACGGGCAGATGGAGCGCTTCGAGCAGATCGTGAAGAAGACCGACCGGGCCGAGCACGCGCTCACCGTGTCGGCGCTGACGCAGTTCTTCATCGCCGCGCTGGTGCTGGCGATCGCCGCCGGCGGCGCGCTGATCAACTTCAAGCTGATCGCGCTGCCGATGTCGGAGATGGTGGGCGCGGGGGATTACCTCACCGCTTCGCTGCGCACTTCCGAAGTCGCCGCGCTGGTGATCATCTTCGTCGAAGCCACCATGGGGCTGTTCCTCATGGAGACGCTGAGGATCACCCGCCTGTTCCCGAAGATCCACGCGCTCCCGGACCGCATGCGCACGCGCATGCTGTGGATCGCCTTCGTCCTGCTCGTCACCCTGGCGGGGATCGAGGCGGCCCTCGCCCTGATGCGCGACATGCTGATCGCGGACAAGCAGGCGCTCCTGCAGTCGCTCGCCGCGACGCAGGCCGCCGCCAATTCCGACAGCTGGCTCGCGCGCATCCCCACCATCGGCCAGATGCTGCTCGGCTTCATCCTGCCCTTCGCGCTCGCCTTCATCGCCATTCCGCTCGAGTCGTTCATCACCTCGGCGCGCACCGTGGGCGGCGCGGCGCTCGTCATGCTGGTGCGCGCGGTGGCGGTCCTGCTGCGGCTCGCCGGAAACCTGGTGCGGCAGGTCACGCGCGTGCTCATCACGCTCTACGACGTCGTGATCGTGCTGCCGTTGCTGGTGGAGCGCCTGGTGCGCAACGGCCGCGCGCCGAAACCCCGGGTGACCGGGTTCGAGGCGGGAGAGCGGCCATGAAGCGGCGCGCGTTCGTCGTTTCCCTGCCTCTCCTCGGTCTCGGTCTTGCGGCGGGCTGCAGCGATCCGCGCGGCCACTCGCACGCGGTGTACATGCTGGTGGACACTTCGGGCACTTATGCCGAGGAGGTCGGCAAAGCCCAGCTCATCGTCAATTACCTCCTCGGCACCCTGCAGCCTGGGGACTCGCTGGCGGTAGCGCGCGTGAAAAGCCGCAGCTTCAGCGAGAAGGACATCATCGCCAAGGCCACCTTTGACAACCGGCCCTCGCAGGCCAACGCGCAGAAGCGCCTGCTGCGTGACCAGGTGGAGGCCTTCACGCAGACCGCGCGCGGCAGCGTGTACACCGACATCACCGGGGGGCTGATCCAGGGCGCGATGTTCCTGAACGAGACCGGGGCGAGGAGGAAGACCATCCTCATCTTCTCCGACATGCAGGAGGAACTCGACAAGGCCGCCGTGCGCGATTTCCCCATCGACCTGAAGGACATCCGTGTGGTGGCGGTGAACGTGGTCAAGTTGAAGACCGACAACGTCGACCCGCGGCGCTACATGGGGCGGCTGGAGGCCTGGCAGAAGCGCGTCGAGGGCGCCGGGGCGCGCGAGTGGCGCGTGATCAACGACATCGAGCACCTGGATGCGCTGTTGAAAAGCTGAACTTGCGGGCGTAGCATGGGCTCGCCACCCAAGGAGGCGCGCCATGTGCTACGAGTACGACATTGCTTACACGCTGCGCCGCGCCGAGGAGGCGCGCAAAGCGATGCAAAAAGCGGAACAAAGGATGAAGCAGGAAAAACAGCCGGCGTCGCCGGCAAGACCGGCCGCGGTGGAGCCGGGCGTGAAACAGCCCGTGCCGGCCTGAGGCCTGGCCGCTGACCTTGAAACCCCGCGCCCGCGGGGTTTTTTATTTCCACCGGGCGGGCCGCAGGGATCCCGGGAGGTAGAGCGGGTGCGCCGGCTCGCCGTTGGCGTTCAGGCGCAGCACGTGGAGCGCGATGCCGGCTTTGCGCAGAAGGCCCTTCACCTGGGCTGAGCGCTCGAGGTGCACGCCGTGGTTGCCCCAGGCGCAGACCACCAGCTCCGATTCCTTTGCGGCACGCAGAATCGCCGCGTCGTTGCCCTTGCCTACCGGGTCTTTCGCTGCCTTCATCTCGCCCGGGTCGGTGGCGCGCCAGGAGAAGACGTTCGTGACCAACAGCGCGCCGTAGCCCCAGCGCTGCGCGTAGTCCCTCGCCCGCGAGCAGGTCGGGTCGAGCGCGGTTTCGTCCGCAGTGCTCGGGTTGAGCATGAGGAAATTGGCGATGGGCTTTTCTTCGTCCCAGCGGCGCCAGAGCAGCGTGCGCCAGCGGCGGCAGGAGGAGAACGTGGCGCCGGAGGCGCTGGCGAGCATCGGCATGTTTTCCTGGTTGCGCATCATGACCAGATCAACGCCTTGGATTGTCTCAGTTTAGACTTGCGCCCCCATGCCCCTCCTGACTTTGCTCGACGCGCAGCTAGCCTACGGCGACTTCCCGCTGCTCGATCGCGCCGCGTTTTCCTTGGATTCCGGCGAGAGGATCGGCCTCATCGGCCGCAACGGCACCGGGAAATCTTCGCTCCTCTCGGTCATCGCCGGCACCGCGGCGCTCGACGACGGGGAGCTGCGCAAGAGCGACGGCCTGCGGGTGTCGCTCGTGGAGCAGGAGCCCAGGCTCCCGCATGCGCCCACGCTGCGCGCGAGCCTCCTCTTGCGCGGGCACATTCCTTCGATCCATGACGAGCGCGAGCGCTGGCAGGTGGAAGCGCGGCTCACCGAGTTCCTGCACCGCTTCGGGCTGGACGAGGAGCTCTCGCCCGAGGCGGCCTCCGGCGGCGAGGCGAAGCGCGCGGCGCTTGCGCTCGCCTTCGCCCTGCAGCCCGAGCTGCTCCTGCTGGATGAGCCGACCAACCACCTCGACATCTCCGGCATCGAGCAGCTCGAGACGCTGCTCTTGCGGCAACAGGCGGCGATCGTCGTCACCCACGACCGCGCGTTTCTCGATCGCGTCTGCACGCGCATCCTCGAGCTCGATCGCGGGATGCTGCGTTCGTATCCTGGCAATTACTCCGCCTACGAGCGGGTGAAGGCGGGGGAGCTCGCCGCGGAGGCCGTGGCGCAGCGCAAGTTCGACCGGTTCTGGGCGGAGGAGGAAGCCTGGATCCGCAAGGGGGTCGAGGCGCGGCGCACGCGCAACGAGGGCCGCGTGCTGCGGCTGGAGAGGTTGCGGGATGAGCGCGCGGCGCGGCGCGAGCGCCTGGGGTCGGTGAAGATGTCGCTCTCCGCCGGGCAGCGCTCGGGCAGGCTGGTGGCGGAACTGGCGGGCGTGTCGAAGAGCTTCGCCGGCCGGCCCATTGTGAAGGACCTCGACCTCCTCATCAGCCGCGGCGATCGCCTGGGCCTCATCGGCGCCAACGGCGCGGGGAAAACCACCCTCCTCCAGCTGATCCTCGGCACCCTGCAGCCAGACTCAGGCGGCGTGCGTCGGGGCACCAACGTCCAGCCCGCCTACTTCGACCAGATGCGCGAGGCGCTCGACCCGGAGAAGACGGTCGCCGAGACCATTGCCCCGGGCTCGGACTGGGTGGAACTCGCCGGCGGCCGCAAGCACGTCATGAGCTACCTCGGCGACTTCCTCTTCCCGCCGCGCCGCGCCCAGTCGCCGGTGCGCATGCTCTCCGGCGGGGAACGCAACCGGCTCCTGCTGGCGCGGCTGTTCGCGAAGCCCGCGAACGTGCTGGTGCTGGACGAGCCGACGAACGACCTGGACATCGAGTCCCTCGAATTGCTGGAGGCGGCGCTGCAGGATTACTCGGGAACTTTGCTGCTGGTGAGCCACGACCGGGCGTTCCTGGACAACGTCGTGACCCAGACCCTCGCGGCGGAAGGCGGCGGGGTGTGGAAGGAGTACGTCGGCGGCTACAGCGACTGGGTGCGGCAGCGGCCGGCGTTGGTGACGGAGGACAAGGCGGGGTCGAAGGCGGCGGCGCGGGAAAAGAGCCGGGTGAAACTCAGCTACAAGGAGACCCGCGAGCTCGCAGCGCTGCCGGAGGAGATCCACGCCTTCGAGCTCGAGCAAGAGAAATTGTCTGAGAAAATGTGCGCGCCCGACTACTACCGCCAGCCGCCCGGCGTGCTGCGCGAGGACCAGCTGCGCAGCGCCGAGATCGAGCGGCTCATCATCGAGAAGCTCGAGCGCTGGCAAGCGCTGGAGGCCAAACACAAGGAGGCGTCGTCTTGAGGCTGCATGGCATTCCTTGACGCCGCGGCGGTCCTGCTGGTGCTGGCGGCGCTGTTCAGCTGGCTCAACCACCGCTTCATCCGGCTGCCGGCCAGCATCGCGCTGCTGCTGTTCTCGCTCGCCACCTCGCTCGCCGTGGTCGCGCTCGGCAAGCTCGGCTTCGATTCCCAGCGCCTCGCGCAGGAGGTCCTCGACAAGGTCCAGCTCGACCAGGCGCTGCTGAACGGCATGCTCAGCTTCCTGCTGTTCGCCGGCGCGCTGCAGGTCGACCTCGGCGAGCTCGCCGAGCGCAAGTGGGCCGTGGGCTTCCTCGCCAGCCTCGGCGTGGTGTTCTCCACCGCGCTCGTCGGCGTCATCATGTGGGGCGTCTTCGCCGCGCTCGGCCACGCCATCCCGCTCATCTGGTGCCTGCTGTTCGGCGCGCTGATCTCGCCCACCGACCCGATCTCGGTGCTTGCCATCCTCAAGCACGCGCGCGTGGAGAAGTCCCTCGAGATGAAGCTGGCCGGGGAGTCGCTCCTCAACGACGGCTTCGCCGTGGTGCTGTTCGTGCTGCTGCTCGGCATCGCCCTCGGCGGCGAGAAGGCGACCACCGCGCACGTGGCGGCGCTGTTCGCGCGCGAGGTGGTCGGCGGCGCGCTGTTCGGCCTCGCCATCGGCTACGCAGCCTACCGCATGCTCGCTGGCGTCGACCACTACCAGGTCGAGATCCTGCTCACGCTGGCGCTGGTGACGGGCGGCTACGCGCTCGCCAACCAGCTGGAGGTCTCCGGCCCGATCGCGATCGTGGTCGCCGGCGTGCTGATCGGCAACCATGGCCGCAAATATGCGATGCCCGCCAAGAGCCGCGAGCGCGTCGACACTTTCTGGGAGCTGATCGACGAGATCCTGAACGCGGTGCTTTTCGTGATGATCGGGCTGGAGCTGCTGCGGCTGGACTACGATCCCGCCTATTCCTGGGTAGCGGCGCTGGCGATTCCGGCGGTGCTGCTCGCGCGGCTGCTGTCGGTGGCGCTCGCCGCTCTGGTGCCGGGCCTGCGCGCCGACTTCCCGCCCTACGTCATCGGCATCCTCACCTGGGGCGGCTTGCGCGGCGGCATCTCGGTGGCGCTCGCGCTCTCGCTTCCCAACAGCAAGTTCCGCGACGCGCTGATCACCGTGACCTACGTGGTGGTCGTGTTCTCGATCGTGGTGCAGGGGCTCACACTCTCGCGCCTGCTGCGCCGGCGCCGGGCGAAGTAGCCCGCACGCGCAGCGTCCGCGCGCGCCAGCCCGCGGCGCCCGCTGCGACGCCGCAGCCGGCGGCGATCGTGAAGGCGAGCATGTAGCTTCCCGTGTGGTCGAAGAGGTACCCGGCCATCAAGGGGCCGATGGCGCTGCCCGCGGCGCTTCCCATCAGGCCCACGCCGACGATAGTGCCGAACTGCGGTCCGCTGAAGCGGTCGCTCACCATCGCCGGGATGAGCGAGGCGGTGACCGAGTAGCCGAGGCCCAGCAGCACCGCGTAGCCGTAGATCGCCCAGCGCGCGGGCGGGGCGCCGAGCGCGGCGATCGCCGCCACGCTCGCCACCATGATGGCGATGCCCGCGAGGTACACGAACTCGCGCTCCACGCGGTCCGAGAGCCAGCCGCCGCCCGTCTTGCCGACGATGCTGGAGGCCCCGACCACGCCGACCACCGAGGCGGCGATGATCGCGGTGACGCCCTGGTCGACGAGGTAGGCCACCTGGTGCACGTGCAGCGTCTGCGAGCAGATGTTGCCGAAGAAAAACGCCGCGAGCATCAGCCAGAAGGGCGTGCCGCGCATGGCTTCGGCGAGGGTGGCCGTGGACGGGGATTTTTGTGGTGTGGCGGCGGGTTGCGGCGCGTGCCTGCGCGCGGGCGCCCGGCGCAGGAGGAAACTCGACGAGGGCACGATCCACAGCACGCAGATCGCGGCGAGCACGCGGAATGCCGTGCGCCAGCCGTAGGCGTCGATGAGGAGCTGGGTGAGCGGCACCACCAGCAGCATGCCGACGCCCACGCCCGAGCTGACGATGCCGAGCGCGAGACCGAGGCGGTCCTGGAAGGCGCGCTGCACCTGCACCAGCGCCGGGACCCAGCCCGCGGCCGCCACGGCCATCGCGGTGAACACCCCGAAGCCGAGGTACAGCTGCCAGGGGGTGGAGATGTAGCTGTCGGCCCAGAGCACCAGGCCGAGGGCTGCGCCGCCCATTGCCATCAGGCGCAGCGGCCGGAGGCGGTCGCACAGAGCGCCCACGACGGGATTGACTGCACCGTGCACCAGCGTGAAGACGGAGAACGCGCCGGCGAGCACGGAGCGGCTCCAGCCGTATTCGTGCAGGAGCGCGACCAGGATGACGCTGTAGGCGTACCAGATGCCGTAGGCGAGCGCGAGCGTGAGGGCGATGACGCCGAGGCTCAGATAGCGGAACCGCATCGTTGCTATAGTAGGCGCATCCCGATCTCGAGGAGAACCGCGTGAGCACCGTCCCCAACCACGCCCTGCGCCAGCTGCGCGCGGGCAAGCTCGCCGTCGGCCTGGGCCTGCGCCAGGCGCGCACCGTCGACACCGCGCAGATCCTGAAGACCGCGGGCTTCGACTGGCTGTTCATCGACTGCGAGCACAACTCGATGGGCACCGACACCGCGGCCCAGATCGCCGCCGCCTCGCTCGCGGTGGGGATCACGCCCATCGTGCGCGTCGCGGGCAAGGAACACTGGCTTGCCTCGCGCATGCTCGACAACGGCGCGCAGGGCATCGTCGTGCCGCACGTCGAGAGCGAGCTCGACGCGCGGCGCATCGCCGACCATTGCCGCTTCCCGCCGCTCGGGCACCGCTCGATGGGCGGCGGCCTGCAGCAGCTCGGTTTCGCCGCCATGCCCGTGGGCGAGGCGGCGCGCATCGTCAACCAGGAAACGCTCGTCGTCGTCATGCTCGAATCGCCCAAGGGGCTCGAGCACTGCGAGGCGATCGCCGCGGTGCCGGGGATCGACGCGCTGCTCATCGGCACCAACGACCTGTGCTTTGAGCTCGGCATCCCCGGCCAGTTCAATGACCCGCGGGTGGCGGAGGCTTACAAGAAGGTCATCGCCGCCTGCAGGAAGCACGGCAAGTTCGCCGGCATGGGCGGCATGTACACGCCGGAGCTGCTGGAACGCCACATCGGCATGGGCGTGCAGCTCGTTCTCGCCGGGTCGGACTTTTCGCTGCTCATGCAGGCCGGCACGGCGCGCGCGGGCCTGGTGCGCGGGTTCGAGAAGAAGTCGTAAGCGGGCAGCGGCAGCCCTGATGATCAGGGTACGCTGCGCCCGGCGGTTTTCATCAAGCTGCGAAATATCTGCGCGTTGGGGCAGAAGTCATTGTCCCCTTCGACTTTTCCGGCGAGCCACCTGTCGCACAAGTCCTCGGACCGGCAGCGGCCGCACCGGCTCCGCACGTCCCGCATGATGGCCTCGGTGTCACCACGCCTGGCAACTTCGGGGTCGACGCCGGCACGCGCCAGCATGCGAACCATGCGCCTTCCCGAGGCCGCCGCCACGTATCTTGAAAACCACACGATGAGGGCAACGCCCACGGCCAGCATTAACAGGGCAACGCCGATCTGAAACAGTGTTGGGTTCATAGTCCAGTTCTCCCATTGACTCGACCTCTACGGCTTATGGTCCTACCGCAGCGTGGGCGCGTCTTTGAGCTACATCAAACGCCGGTTGAACCTCAGAGCTTCGCTGGCGATTCAGGTAGAAAATCGGGGTCAGACCCCGATTAATCGCTAGACGTGGAGCGACAGCCAGTCGACCGCCACCGCTGCGCCGTAGGCAGCGAGGAGCGCGAGGCAGAACACCATCAGGCTGCGCGTCATCCCCTTGGGAAGGCCCATGCCGTCGAAGTGCCGCTTGAGGAAGTAGCTGGCGACGAAAAAAACGATGGTGGAAACGACGAGGGAAAGCATCCTAGGCCCACATCCCCCGCAGCTTCGCCGCCACGTAGACCGGGGAGCAAGGTCCAGCGCGGCGCGCTCAGAGCGGAAGCTTCGGCGCGGGCTGCGCCTGCGGTTTCTTCGGCTGCTTGACGCTGCCGCCTTCGTCCTCCCATTCCTGCTCGGCTGGTGCCTGCGCAGGCTTGGGGGGCAATTCCTTGGCTGGCGCTGTCGCTAGCCAGCCTGGAAGCATCGAGCAACCGATGTTCATCCAATTGGCATAAAGCGCTGGAATCATCGGGAAGGAAGATCTCATCGTTCGATGTTCCACCCCCGGTGCCGGGCCCGTCTGTGCGTCAGCGCACTGGCGGGCGGCGGGGGGGGTTGGGTCTATAGTCCCCCCATGCCCGCCTCCTTCGACGCCCTCGTCATCGGCACCGGCCAGGCCGGGCCCGCGCTCGCCGCGCGGCTCGCCGGCGCGGGGCTCTCCGTCGCCGTGATCGAGCGCGGCGCGTTCGGCGGCACCTGCGTGAACGACGGCTGCACGCCCACCAAGGCGATGGTGGCGAGCGCCTACGCCGCGCACATGGCGCGCCGCGCATCCGACTACGGGGTGCGGATCGAGGGCGAGCCGCGCGTCGACCTGCGCGCGGTGATGGCGCGCAAGGACGCGATCGTCGCCGCCTCGAGCAAGGGCGTGGAGAAGTGGATGAAGGGGCTGAAGGGCGCGAAGCTCTACCGCGGGCACGCGCGCTTCTCGGGCACGGGCACGGTGCGCGTGGAGGGCGAGGAGCTCGCCGCGGAGCGGATCTTCGTCAACGTCGGCGGCCGCCCGCTCATTCCCGACATGCCGGGCCTCGCGCAAGTGCCTTACCTCACCAACCAGTCGATGATGACGCTCGATGCGCTCCCCGGGCACCTGCTCGTCGCCGGCGGGAGCTACATCGGCCTGGAGTTCGGCCAGATGCTGCGCCGGTTCGGGGCGCGCGTCACCGTGATCGAGATGGGCCCGAGGCTCGTCGCGCGCGAGGACGAGGACGTCTCGCGCGCGCTCAAGGAGATCCTGGAAGCCGAAGGGATCGAAGTGCGGCTTGACGCGAAGTGCCTCTCCGTGCAGAAGGAAGCCGGCGGCGTCTCGGTGGGCCTGGAGTGCACGAAGGGCGCGCCGCGCGCGCGCGGCACGCACTTGCTTCTTGCCGTAGGGCGCGCGCCGAATACGCAGGACCTCGGGCTCGAGGCTGCCGGCATCCGCACCGACGCGCACGGCTACATCGAGGTGGACGCGGAGCTGCGGACCTCCAACGCGCGCGTGTGGGCGCTCGGCGACTGCAACGGCAAGGGCGCCTTCACCCACACCGCGTACAACGACTACGAGATCGTCGCCGACAACCTGCTGAAAGGCGCGGGCCGCAAGTGGACCGACCGCGTGCCCGTCTACGCCCTGTATACCGACCCGCCGCTCGGGCGCGTGGGCATGAACGAGGCGGAAGCGAAGAAGGCGGGCATCAAGGCGCTGGTGGGCAAGCGCCCGATGACGCGGGTTTCCCGCGCCGTGGAGAAGGGAGAGACGCTGGGGTTTCTCAAGATTCTCGTCGAGGCGTCGAGCGGCAGGATTCTCGGGGCGAGCCTGCTGGGAACCGGGGCGGACGAGGCGGTGCATTCGCTCATCGACGCGGTGTATGCGAAGACGCCGTACAAGGAGTTCCAGCGGCGGGTGCGCATCCACCCCAACGTGAGCGAGCTGCTGCCGACGGTGATGGAGGATTTGCGGCCGCTGGAGTGAGGGCGCGAGGGTTGCTCAGATATGCAGCCGCCTCAGGCTTTCCTCGAAGGCGGCATCGACGACCTTGAGGAGCCCCGCGCGCGGGTCGGGGAGCTCGAGGATGTCGATGGCGGTCGCCACCGCGCCGAAGAAACCCTTCGTGTGCCAGCGGCCTCCCGGCGGAAGTGACGGCAGGT
>JBGQFF010000066.1:0-13718 GCA_041496745.1 Gammaproteobacteria bacterium | reverse complement strand
TACAGTGGGCCGGTGAACCCGCTTTCCTCGCCGCTGCTCACCGACCTGTACCAGCTCACCATGCTGCAGGCGTATTTCGAGCGCGGCATGACCGCCACCGCGGTGTTCGAGCTGTTCGTGAGGAAGCTCCCGCCCGGGCGCAACTTCCTCCTCGCCGCCGGGCTGGAGCAGGCGCTCGAATTCATCGAGCGCCTGCGCTTCGGCGACGCGGAGCTGCAGTGGATCGAGCGCTCGGGGCTGTTCCGGCCGGCGTTCCTCGAGCACCTGGCGCGCCTGCGCTTTACCGGCGACATCCACGCCATGGAGGAAGGCACGGCGTGCTTTGCCAGCGAGCCGATCCTGCGCGTCACCGCGCCGATGCCGCAGGCGCAGCTGCTCGAGACGCGGCTGCTGCAGCTGGTGCATTTCCAGACCCTGGTCGCCTCGAAAGCGGCGCGCGCGGTGCTGGTGGCGGGCGGCAAGACACTGATCGATTTCGGGCTGCGGCGCGCGCACGGCGCCGAGGCCGGCCTGCTCGCGGCGCGCGCCAGCTACCTCGCCGGCTTCGCCGGCACCTCCACGGTGCTCGCCGCTCCCGCGTTCGGCATCCCCGTGTTCGGCACCATGGCGCATTCCTTCGTGCAGGCGCACGACAGCGAGGCCGAGGCCTTCGCGCACTTCGCCTCGGTGTTCCCGCAGAACGCCGTGCTGCTCATCGACACCTACGACACGGTGGAGGGCGCGCGCAAGGCGGTGCAGGTGGCCGCGGCGCATGCCGTGCGCGGCGTGCGCCTGGACAGCGGCGACCTCGACGCGCTGTCGCGCGAGGTGAGAAAAATCCTCGACGCGGGCGGGCTGAAGGAGGCGATCGTGTTCGCCAGCGGCAACCTCGACGAGCAGCGCGTTGCCGCGCTGGTCGCCGCCGGCGCGCCCATCGACAGCTTCGGCATCGGCACCAGCCTGGTGACCTCCGCCGACATGCCCTACCTCGACGCCGTGTACAAGCTGCAGGAATACGACGGGCGGCCGCGCCGCAAGCGCTCGGCGGGCAAGGCCACCTGGCCCGGGCGCAAGCAGGTGTACCGCCACTACGGCGCCGGCGGCGAATTCGCGCGCGACGTGGTCACGCTGGAAAGCGACCCGCAGCCCGGCGAGCCGCTGCTGCGCCCAGTGATGCAGGAAGGCCGGCGCCTGCCCGCATCTGGGCTCGCTGCGGCGCGCTCGCATGCGGCGGGGCAGCTGGCGCGCTTGCCTGTGGCGCTACGCGCCCTGCAGCCGGCGGCACAGCCCTACCCCGTGCAAATCTCCCCGGCGCTGCGCGCGCTGGCGGATGCCGTGGACCGGACCAGCGCCTAGAGGGTGGGCCCGCCGGGGGTGGCGTAGGTCTTCTCGTGCACCCGCTGGCAAGCGACGCAGCGCACCGCGGCCGGATTGGCGCGCAGGCGCTCGTAGCCGATCTGCGCGCCGCAATCGGTGCAGATGCCGTAGCTGCCGCCGGCGAGCCGCAGCCGGGCGAGTTCCAGGTCGCGCAACTCGGCCAGGTCGCGATTGAGCTCCGCCTGGCCCACGTCGGCGAGCAGGTCGGCGACGGACTCGTCGCCGGTGTCGTGCGTGGCGCCGGCCAGCTCGCCGTATTGCTCGTCGCGCGCCCGGCTGGCGTCGCTGCGCAATTCGGCGGCGAGCTGGCGGCGGCGGTCCAGGATGCGATGGCGAAGTTCCTGCACTTGCTGGGGCGTCAATGCCATGTCGGATCTCCTTGTCCTGTGCAGCGTAGAGGGCCGGCAGCCCGCTCGTTTGACCAAGGTCAAAGCTTCGCGCAAGTCATGCCGTAACTTGGTGCCATGAAAAGAGAACGCGGCGGTTTTCGCATGTTGAGGCATGAGCAGCTCCTGCAGGAGCTGGTGCACGACACCTACAAATCCGGGCGCAAGCTCCCCGAGCCGACGCGCTGCCAGGACTGCGGCGCGGTATGGCATCGCGGGCGCTGGAGCTGGGGCGCGCCGCCGGCGGGGGCGCACGTCGCGCGCTGCCCGGCCTGCAAGCGCATCCGCGACCGCTTCCCGGCCGGCTACGTCTCGTTGCAGGGCAAGTTCTTCGACGCGCATCGCGACGAGATCGTGGGGCGGGTGCGCAATTGCGAGGCGGCGGAAAAGGCCGACCATCCCCTGCAGCGCATCATGAACATCGAGCCCGAGGCCGGCGGGCTGCTGGTGACCACCACCGACGCGCATCTCGCGCGCGGCATCGGCGAAGCGCTGCGCAAGGCCTACAGGGGCCGCATGGAGTTCCACTACAACAAGGCCGACAACCTGCTGCGCGTGAGCTGGACGCGCTGAGCGGCGCATGCGATTCCGCGATCGCGCCGACGCCGCCATGCAGCTTGCCGGGGCGCTGCACGCCTACCGCGGGAAGAATGCGCTCGTGCTGGCGATCCCGCGCGGCGCGGTGCCGATGGGCCGCGTGCTCGCCGGCGCCCTCGGCGCGGAGCTGGACATCGTGCTGGTGAGGAAGCTGCGCGCGCCGGGCAGCCCCGAGTTCGCGGTCGGCGCCATCGACGAGAGCGGCTGGGCCTATGTCGCCGACTACGCCGCCGAGGTGGGCGCGGACGAGGCCTACCTGCGCGAGGAGAAGAACCGGCAGCTCGAGACGCTGCGCAGCCGCCGCGCGCTGTACACGCCGCAGCGGCCGCCGCACGACGCGGCCGGGCGCATCGCCATCGTGGTGGACGACGGCCTCGCCACCGGCGCGACGATGATCGCGGCGCTGCATGCCGTGCGCGCGAAGAAGCCCGCGCGCCTGGTCTGCGCGGTACCGATCGCCGCGCCCGAGAGCCTGGAGAAGGTGCGCCCCTACGCCGACGAAGTGGTGTGCCTGGCAACGCCGCGCGAATTCCACGCCGTGAGCCAGTTCTACGACGCGTTTCCGCAGGTGGAGGACGCAGAAGTGGTGAAGCTGCTGCAATGAACGGCGCCGACCTGATCCTCCCGCAACGCGCCACCGGCGTGGTGCTCTTCGCCCATGGCAGCGGCTCGAGCCGCCATTCGCCGCGCAACAAGTTCGTCGCCGCGCAGCTGCGCGGGGCGCGCCTCGGCACGCTGCTCATCGATTTGCTCACGCCCGCGGAGGACGAGGTCACCCGCACGCGCTTCGACATCGGGCTGCTGAGCTCGCGCCTCGCCGACGCCGCCCGCTCGCTCGGGCGCGAGCCGCAAACGAAGAACCTGCCGGTCGGGCTGTTCGGCGCGAGCACCGGCGCCGCTGCTGCGCTCGAGGTGGCGGCGGCGATGCCGGAGGCGATCCGCGCGGTGGTGTCGCGCGGCGGCAGGCCGGATCTCGCTTCGCACGCCGCGCTGCGCACGGTCAAGGCGCCGACGCTGCTCATCGTCGGCGGCGACGACGCCGGTGTCATCGAGCTGAACCAGCAGGCCTATGCCGAGCTCGGCTGCGTCAAGCACCTGGCCATCGTGCCGGGCGCAACGCACCTGTTCGAGGAACCCGGCACGCTGGAGGAGGTGGCGCGCCTGGCCGCCGAGTGGTTTACTCGCCATCTCGGCCCGGCGGCGACGCCGTCCCAACAGGGAGCGATGCGATGAAAGTGCGCGACTTCTGCAGCCGCACGGTGGCGGTGATCGAGCCCGACGCCACGCTGCGCGAAGCGGCGCTGCAGATGCGCAACGCGCATGTGGGCGCGCTGGTGGTGACCGAGCGCAAGGACGGGGTGACGCGGCCGGTGGGCGTGGTCACCGACCGCGACATCGTGGTCGCCGTGGTGGCGGTGCCCGGCGCGCGCCCCGAGGGCATCCAGGTGCGCGACGTCATGTCGCCGCAACTGCTGCTGGCGCGCGAGGACGACGGGCTGTTCGAGGTCGTGAAGACCATGAGCGAGCGCGGCGTGCGCCGCCTGCCGGTGGCGGCGGCGGACGGCAGCCTGTTCGGCATGGTGACGCTGGACGACGTGCTGCGCGTGCTCGCCGGCGAACTGGGCAGCCTGGCGGCCGCGCTGCGTCTCGGGCGCGAGCACGAGGCGGTGGCGCGCCGCCACCTGGAAGTGCCGTAGGCCGCCGGCGCGACGTGCCGTCTCCATTCACCGCGCAGGCCCTGGCCGCCTACCTGGGCACCGTGCACGCGCGACCCGTGCGCGCGGTGCGCGTGACGCCGCTCGGCGGCGGGCGCCAGGGCGACAAGGGCTACGGCTACGGCATCCCGCTGCGCGTGGACTACGAGCTGGACGGCGCGCCGCGCCGCGCGGTGGTCGAAAGCGTGCGCCCCGGACCCTTCGGGCACGAGCACATGGCCGACCGCGCCCAGGCCCTGCTCTGGGCGCACGACGCTTTCAGCAGGCTGCCGCGCCACGTCGCCTCGCTCGACGTGGGGGCGGTGCGCGCGAGCGGCGAGCTGGTGCCCCTCGGCAGCGCCGAGGAGCTGTTCATGCTGGCCGAGTTCGTGGAGGGGCACGAGTACGCCGACGACCTGCTGCGGCTGCGGGCCACGGGGCAGGCAGTCGCGCTCGACTTCGAGCGCGCGGACGCGCTGTGCGATTACCTCGTCGCCATCCACCGCGTGCCGGGCCCGGACCCGGGCCTGTACCTGCGCCGCGTGCGCGAGCTGCTCGGCCACGGCGAATGCATCTTCGGCATCGTCGACAGCTATCCGGCGGACGGGCCGGTGCCCGCGGCGACGCTGCGCGAGATCGAGCAGCGCTGCCTCGCCTGGCGCTGGAAGCTCAAGCCGCGCACGCACCGCCTGCGCCAGGTGCACGGCGATTTCCATCCGTGGAACCTCCTGTTCCGCGACGGCACGGACTTCAGCGTGCTCGACCGCTCGCGCGGCGAATGGGGCGACGCGGCCGACGACGTTACCTGCCTGACGCTCAACTACCTGTTTTTCTCGCTGCAGCGCTCGGGCCGCCTGGAAGGCGATTTCGAGCGCCTGTTCCGCCGCTTCTGGGACCGCACCCTGGAGCGCTCCGGCGACGCGGAGATGCTCGAGGTCGCGGCGCCGTTCTTCGCCTTCCGCGGCCTGGTGATGGCGAGCCCCATCTGGTACCCGGCGCTCGACGCGGCGATCCGCGCCAAGGTGCTGCGCTTCGTGCTCAACGTGCTGGCGGCGCCACGCTTCGACCCGGCGCGCGCGAACGACTACTGCGCATGAGCTTCGCGGTATGGCTGACCGGGCTCTCTGCTTCGGGCAAGAGCGCGATCGCGCGAGAGCTCCTGCGGCTGCTGCACGAGCGCGGCGTCGACGCCGCGCTGCTCGAGTCCGACGTGCTGCGCACCCAGCTCACGCCCTATCCGCACTACGACGAGGGCGAGCGCGACCGGTTCTACGCCGCGCTCGCCCATCTGGGCGCGTTCCTCGCGCGGCACGGCACGCCCGTGGTGTTCGACGCGACCGCCAACCGGCGGCGCTACCGGGGAGAGGCGAGGCAACAGATTGCGCGCTTCGCCGAGGTGTTCGTGGACACGCCGCTAGAGGTGTGCGCGGCGCGCGACCCCAAGGGCCTTTACCGCGCTGCGCGCGAAGGCAAGTCGGCCACGCTGCCCGGGTTGCAAGCGGCCTACGAGGCGCCGGAGCGACCCGAGCTGGTGGTGCGCGGGGACGCCGGCACGCCGGAGGAGGGCGCGCGCGCCGTCATCGGCCTGCTCGAGAGCCGCGGCTGGCTGCGGGTAGGATGAACGCATGAGCATCCTGCCGTCGTTCGACGCCTACACGCCGCGCGAGATCGCGCAGCGCGTGCAGGACGTCTGCCTGCTCAAGTCGCGCATGTCGTTCCTGCAACTCGCGATGCTCGGCATTCTCGCCGGGGGCTTCATCGGCCTGGGATCCCTGTATTACGTCATCGTGGTGAGCGACCCGCAGCTCGGCTTTGCGGCGCAGCGCGTGCTCGGCGGCGTGGTGTTCTCGCTCGGGCTGCTGCTGGTGGTGGTGGCGGGCGCGGAGCTGTTCACCGGCAACAACCTCTTGGCGATGGCCTGGGCCGACGGCTGCCTGCCCACGAAGGACGTGCTCTACAACTGGGTGGTGGTGTGCGCGGCGAATTTCATCGGCGCTGTGGGCCTCGCGGCGGTGGTGTTCCTGTCCGGGCACACCGACATGAACGGCGGAGCGATCGGCAAGACCTATCTGCAGATCGCCGCAGCCAAGTCCTCGCTGCCCTTCTGGGAGGCGTTCTTCCGCGGCGTGCTGTGCAACGTGCTGGTGTGCATGGCGGTGTGGATGACGCTCGCCGGGCGCAGCGTGGTGGACAAGTTCATCGCCCTCGTGTTCCCGATCTCGGCCTTCGTCGCCGCCGGCTTCGAGCACTCGATCGCCAACATGTACTTCCTGCCGCTGGCGATGATGCTGCAAGCGTCTTCCGGGCAGGCGGTGGAATACGCCGGCCTGTGGCGCAACCTGGTGCCGGTGATCGCGGGGAATCTCGTCGGCGGCAGCGTGCTGGTAGCGCTGGTGTACTACGTGATCTACCGGCGCGCGCCGCGCGACACCTCGAGCCTGGAGCCGTCGCGCAAGGCGTCCGAGGGGTAGACCACCACCAGGTCGCCCGGCTTCAGCCCGTCCTCGACCATCGCCTCGGCGCCGTTGCGCCGCGGCACCTTCACCGCGCGCTTCACCGCGCGCTTGCCCTCGGCGACGAACACCGCCCAGCCTTCGCCCTCGCGGAACAGCGCGCCCACCGGCACCTTGGTTGCTTTCTCCTCGCGGTGCGTGACGATGTGCGCTTCCACCCGGAACGCGTCGCCGATCGTCTGGATGCGATCCAGCGGCTCGGCGAAATCGAGGACCACGTTGACGCGCTGCTCCTCCACGCCGAGGGCGGAGACCTTGGTGAAGGCGGCGGGCTCCACCAGGCGCACGCGCGCCGCGAGCGGCGCCACGCCCTGGCCGATTTCGACGCGCGCCGCCATGCCGGGGCGGATGGCCACCGAATCCTGCGACAGCACGTCCACCACCGCCTCGAGGCTCCTCGCATCGGCGACCTCGAGCAGCGGCGCGCCCAGCGCCACCGGGCCTTCGCTCTTCTGCGCGACTTTGAGCACCGAGCCGGTGACCGGCGAGATCACCTCCCATTTCGCCGCCGGTTCGCCGCTGCGGTAGCGCATGAGCGCCGCGCGCGCCTGCGCCAGGTCGTGCCCGGCGGCCTGCTGGGCGTAGCGCGCCGCGTCCGCCGAGCGCTCCGCGGTGCGCAACGCCAGCGCCGCCTGCTCGCGCGCCGTCGCCGAGACGAAGCCGCCGCCGGCGAGCTTGGCCTGGCGCTCCAGGTCGGCGCGCGCCTGGTCGCGCTGGGCGAGCCACTTGAGGGTCTCGGCCGTGGCGCGCGCCAGCTGCGCCTCCGCCGCGCCCACGCGCTCCTGCAGCTCGCGCGCGGTCCTGGCGTCGAGGAAGGCGGGCGCGGTCGGCGTGAGCAGCGCCACCACCTGGCCCTGCTGCACCGGGTCGCCGGGTTCGAGGCGCACCCGCTCCACGTGCCCCGCGAGCGGCGCGGCGATCAGGTAGTGGTCGCGCACGCGCGTCTTGCCATCGTCGGTCACCGTCTGCTCGAACGGCCCTTGCGTGACGGCGGCAGTCTCCACCGAGACCGGTTGCGGGCGCAGCGCCCAGGCCACCAGCGCGGCGAGGACCACGCCCGCGGCGCCCAGCAAAACCAGGTTTCTCTTTTTCATTCGCGTGTCTTCAGTACCCCGACCATGTCCAGATTATCGATCCGATTGCGCACGATGAGCGCACTCACCACGCCGGCGGCGACCACCACCGCCCCGGCATACAGGTAAGTGGCGCGGGAAATCACCAGCGGAAATTCGATCATTTCGTGGGGCATGAGCGCGAGCAGCAGCGCCGCGAGCCCGTAGCCGGCGGCAAAGCCGAGCGGGATGGCGGCAGCGATCTCCAGCGCGAGCTCCCCCAGCAGCAGCACCGAGACCTCGCCGCGCGTGAAGCCGAGCACGCGCAGGCTGGCCAGCTCCCAGGCGCGCTCGGCGAGCTGGATGCGCGCGTTGTTGTACACCACGCCCACGGCGATGGTGGCGGCGAAGGCGCTGAGGATGGCGGTGAAGAACAGCACGTTCTTCGCGCTGGTCTCGCGGAAGGTGTCGACCAGCGTGCGGTTGACGATCACCACCGCCGCGGCGGGCATCTGTTTCAGGCGCTCGAGCAGCGCGCTCTCCTGGGCGCGGTCCACCAGCAGCCCGGCGCCCGACACCATGGCGCCCTCGCGCGCGAAACGGTTGAGGTCCTCGAGCCGCATCCAGGCGTTCATGCCCGCCAGTTCGCGCACCGTGCCGCTGACGCGCAGCGGCGCCTTGATGCGCTTGCCCTCCAGCAGCTCGGCGACGACTTCGTCGCCCGGCGCCACACCGAGCCGCTCGGCGAGCCGCGTGGTCAGCAACACGCCGCCTGGCGCGGGCGTCGCTTCGCGCAGCTCCGCGTCCAGGATGCGCAGCAGCGTGGCATCGTCGGCAAGGCCGTTGATGGCGGTGCGGTAGCTGCGGTGGCCGGCGCGCAGGCGCACCGGGATGGCGCGCGTCACCTCCACCTGCTTCACGCCCGGCAGGCGCTCCAGTTCCCAGCGTGCGTCGCGTGACACCGGTTCGGCGAAGCCGACGGTGACTTGGGCGCGCTGCACCATGTTGAACTGCACGTCCATGAACCACTCGATGGCGTCGGACCAGAAGGTGCCCGCGATGAGGATGGCCACCGAGCCGGCGATGCCGGCGACGGTGGTCGCCGCGCGCAGGGGCTTCCTTTCCAGGTTGCGCATGATCATGCGCTGCGCGGGCGTGAGCAGTCCGGCGTAGCCGAGGCGCTCGATCATCAGCGGCCGGAATTCGGCCGGCGCGCTCGGGCGCAGCGCCTCGGCGGCGCGCAGCCGCACTACGCCGCGGATCGCGGCGAGCGCGCCGCCGAAGGCGGCGGCGAGCGCCGCGCCGGCGCTGGCGAGCAGCAGCCAGGGCTCGAGCCGGTAGTGGAACTCGGGAAAGTGGAAGAAATCGGTGTACAGCCCGGTCATGGCGTTGCCCAGCCACCAGCCGAGCCACACCCCGATCGCCACCCCGAGCAGCACGATCACCGAGGCGAATTTCAGGTAGTGCCAGGCGATCGCGCGGTCCTCGTAGCCGAGCGCCTTCAGCGCCGCGATCTCGGCGCGCTGCGCGTTCACCTGCCGGTGCAGCACCACGTTGAGGATGAATGCCGCCACCAGCAGGAAGATCGCCGGCAGCACGGTGCCGAAAATGCGCTGCTGGTTGATTTCCTGCGACAGGATCTTGTGCGACACCTGGTCCTCGCGGCCCACCGCGCCGAAGCCGCCGTAGGGCTCGAGCAGGCGATCGAGCGCCTCCACCGTCGCCTCGGGCGAGGTGCCGCGCTGCAGGCGCAGCAGCACCGAGTTGAACGTGCCTTCCATGTTGAAGGCGGCGGCGAGCGCCTGCGCGTCGATCCACAGCACCGCGAACCACTCGTCGTCGGGCATGCCGCCGCCGCGCGTGGCGTAGATGTATTCGGGCGTGAGCACCGTGCCGACCAGCGCCAGGCGCTCGAGCTTGCCGTTGAGCAGCACGTTCATCTGCGCGCCGAGCTTGAGGCTGCGCGCCTCGAGGAAGCGCTGGTTCACCAGCACCTCGCCTTTCGCCCCCGGCGCCGGCCAGCGCCCGCTCTTCAGCGTCAGGCGGTTCATCCCCGGCGGGTGCGCGAAATCGAAGCCGATGAGGCGCGCGATCATCGGCGGCGTCACCCCGGGAAGGGAGAGCTGCGAGTCGCGCACCACGCGCGTCTCGACTTCGGCGACCCCCGCGATGGCGTGGATCTTCGCCGCCAGGGACTGCGGCGCGCGCTTGGCGGTGGCGAACACGTGCGCGAAGCGCGCCGTGTCGTAGTAGTCCCCGCGCGACCACAGCAGCGAGCTGTAGGTGGAGATCGAGCCGATGAAGCCGCCGATGCCGCAGGCGATCACCAGCGCGATGGACACTACCTGGGTCTTCAGCGACCAGAGATCCCGCAGCAGCTTGCGGTCGAGGGACTTCACCAGGAGATCTCCGCCGGCGTGAGCTTGCGCGCCGGCTTCTCCTCGCCGACGATCCTGCCGTTGCCCAGGCGCAGCACGCGGTCCGCCATGCCCGAGATGGCCGCGTTGTGCGTGATCACCATCGCCGTGGTGCCGAGCTCGGCGTTGGTCTTGGCGATCACCTCGAGCACCAGCTTGCCCGTCTCGTAGTCGAGCGCGCCGGTGGGCTCGTCGCACAGCAGCACCTGCGGGCGCTTGGCGATGGCGCGCGCGATGGCCACGCGCTGCTGCTCGCCGCCGGAGAGCTGCGAGGGGAAATGATCGAGCCGCTCGCCCAGGCCCACCCAGGCGAGCGCCTCGTCCGCGCGCATCGGCGCGGCTGCGATGTCGGTCACCAGCTCGACGTTCTCGCGCACGGTGAGGCTGGGGATGAGGTTGTAGAACTGGAACACGAAGCCGACGTGCTCGCGCCGGTAGCGCGTGAGCTCGGCCTCATCGGCGCCGGTGAGCTGGTGCTCGAGGAAGCGCACGTCGCCTGTGGTCGGCGTGTCCAGGCCGCCGAGGATGTTGAGCAGGGTCGACTTGCCGCTGCCCGAGGGGCCGAGCAGCACGATGAACTCGCCGGCGCGGATCTCGAGGTCCACGCCGCGCAGCGCGTGCACTTCGGCTTCGCCCATGCGGTAGACCTTGGTGAGGGCGCGGGCCTGGAATACCGTCTCGCTCAAAGCTTCCTCTCCACGCGCACCATGGTCGCCTCCATCGGCACCGGCGTCGCCTCGAAACCGAGCGCCTTCACGAAGCGCAGCATGTCGCGGTTTTCGCGCAGCACCAGGCCCTCCATGGTCCTGAAGCCGCGCGCCTGCGCGGCGCGGATCAGCGCTTCCATCAGCAGGCCGGCGATGCCCGACTTGTGCCAGGCGTCGGCGATCACCACCGCGAACTCGCAGCTGCGACCGTCCGCGTTGGCGACGTAGCGCGCCTCCCCGACCAACTCCGGCTTGCCCGCGACCTCGGCTTCGCAGACCAAGGCCATGTGCCGGTCGTAGTCGATGTGGGTGAAGAAATGCACCAGCTTGTCCGACACCGAGTGCACGAACTTCATGAAGCGCTGCTGCCGGCTCTCGCCCGAGAGCTGCTCGAAGAACAGGCGCTCGCGCGGCTCGTCTTCGGCGCGGATCGGCCGGATGAGGACCGAACGCCCGTCGGCGAGCGTGCGCCGGCGCTCCAGTTGCTGCGGGTACCCGGCCATGGCGCATTGTGCGCAGCAGGGCGCCGCGCCGGTTGACGTACGTCAAAGCCGCGAGAGCGCGTTCGGTCAGCATGGTCCGGTGCAACGGCCCGCCATCATCAGGAAGACCGCCGCCGACCTGCGCGTGCCGCCCAACGCGCCTCTCGGCTGGGTGGAAGCGCGCCGCGCGCTCGCGGGCCTGCCCGGCGGCGGCCTGAACATCGCTTACGAGGCGGTGGACCGGCATGCGGCCGGGCCGCTCGCGGACCGCGTGGCCATCCGCTGGCTCGGCGCGCAGGGCGCGCGGCGCGACTTCAGCTTCCGGGATCTCTCGGCGTACTCCAGCCGCTTCGCCAACGTGCTGCGCGGCCTGGGCGTGGCCAAGGGCGATGCCGTGTTCGTGCTTTGCGGGCGCATCCCGGAGCTGTACGCGGCGGTGCTCGGCGGGCTCAAGTGCGGCGCCGCGGTGGCGCCGCTGTTTTCGGCCTTCGGCCCCGAGCCGCTCAAGACGCGCATCAACCTCGGCGCCGGCAAGGTGCTGGTGACCACCGAGGCGCTGTACGAACGCAAGGTGAAGAAGGTCGCCGGCGAGATGCCGACGTTGCAGCACGTGCTGCGCGTGGACGGCGCCGAGGCGCGCGCGCTGCTCGACAAGGCCTCCGAGCGCTTCGCCGTCGAGCAGACCGGGCCGGAGGACACCTCCTTCCTGCACTTCACCAGCGGCACCACCGGCATGCCCAAAGGCGCCGTGCACGTGCACGGCGCCGTGGTCGCGCACTACGCCACCGGCAAGACCGCGCTCGACCTGCACCCGGAGGACGTGTTCTGGTGCACCGCCGATCCCGGCTGGGTGACGGGAACTTCCTACGGCATCGTCGCGCCGCTGGTGCACGGGGTCACCAGCATCGTGGACGAGGCGGATTTCGACGCCGAGCGCTGGTACCGCATCCTGCAGGATGAGCGCGTCACCGTCTGGTACACGGCGCCGACCGCGATCCGCATGCTGATGAAATCCGGCGCCGAACTGGCGCGCAAGTTCAGCTTTCCGCAGCTGCGCTTCGTGGCGAGCGTGGGCGAGCCGCTCAACCCGGAGGCGGTCTGGTGGGGCAAGGACGCGCTCGGCCTGCCGATCCACGACAACTGGTGGCAGACCGAGACCGGCGGCATCATGATCGCCAATACGCCGGCGATGGACGTCAAGCCCGGCTCGATGGGCAAGCCGCTGCCCGGCGTGCAAGCGGGCATCGTGCAGCGCGACAAGTCGGGCATCCGCGTGGTGGAGGCCGCCGACGTGCAGGGCGAGCTGGCGCTGCGCGCGGGCTGGCCTTCCATGTTCCGCGGCTATCTCGGCCAGGAGGAACGCTACCGCAAGTGCTTCGGCGAGGGCTGGTACTTCACCGGCGACCTGGCGAAGCGCGACGCCGACGGCTACTACTGGTTCGTCGGCCGCGCCGACGACGTGATCAAGTCCGCCGGCCACCTGATCGGGCCCTTCGAGGTGGAGAGCGCGCTGATGGAGCACCCGGCGGTGGCCGAGGCGGGCGTCATCGGCAAGCCCGACCCGGTGGTGGGCGAGGTCGTGAAGGCTTTCGTCATGCTCAGAACCGGCTTTGCGCCCACCGAAGAACTGCGCATGCAGCTCCTCGGCCACGCGCGCAAGCACCTCGGCGCCGCGGTGGCGCCCAAGGAAATCGAATTCGCGGCCACGCTGCCGCGCACGCGCAGCGGCAAGATCATGCGGCGCCTGCTCAAGGCGAGGGAACTCGGGCTGCCCGAGGGCGATACCTCGACGCTGGAGGCGGGCGCGTGAGAATCCCGCCGCCGCCTTCCGGCCCGGTGCCGCTGGCCCCCGAGCTGTCTCGCCGGCTCCTCGCCGACATGCTGCGCATCCGCCGCCTGGAGGAGAAATGCGCGGAGCTCTATGGCGCAGGA
Source organism: Gammaproteobacteria bacterium (assembly GCA_041496745.1). Taxonomy (GTDB): domain Bacteria; phylum Pseudomonadota; class Gammaproteobacteria; order Burkholderiales; family SG8-39; genus JAABQT01. Next base: position 582 of record JBGQFF010000066.1, on the reverse strand, counting down.
AAAATTCGCGGCTTCCTGCACCTTTACATCGGCGAGGAGGCGGTCGCCGCCGGCGCGATGGGTGCGCTCGAGCCGCAGGACAACGTGGTCGCCACCTACCGCGAGCACGGCCACGCGCTGCTGCGCGGCGTACCGATGGGCGCCATCATGGCGGAGATGTACGGCAAGCGCGAGGGCTGCTCGGGCGGGCGCGGCGGCTCGATGCACCTGTTCGACGCCGCCAGGCGCTTCTACGGCGGCAACGCCATCGTCGGCGGCGGGTTGCCGATCGCCGCGGGCCTTGCGCTCGCCGCGATGCTGGCGAAGGAAAAGCGCGTCACCGCCTGCTTCTTCGGCGAAGGCGCGGTGGCCGAAGGCGCGTTCCACGAGACCATGAACCTGGCGCAGCTCTGGCGGCTGCCGGTGGCGTTTTTCTGCGAGAACAACCTCTACGCCATGGGCACGGCGCTGGAGCGCTCGGAATCGCAGACCGACCTGTGCGTGAAGGCGGCGGCCTTCGGCATGGCGACCATGAAAGCCGACGGCATGGACGTGGTCGCCACGCACGAGGCGGCGCAGCAGGCCTGCGCCCACGTGCGTGCG
>JBGQFF010000065.1:0-14085 GCA_041496745.1 Gammaproteobacteria bacterium | reverse complement strand
GCATCCAGCCCGGCAGCGCCCAGACCACCGCCGCGGCGCCGAGCAACGCGGCGAGCAGCGCCGCGCCGAGGCCGAAACTGTGCCCGAAGGCCCGCACGAACCAGCCCTCCGGCGCGATCAGCTTGTAGATGGTGCCGCCGATGCCGATCAGCACGCAGGCACTGATAGCGAAGCCCGCAGCGGCTTGCGCAAGGACCGGAAACTCCATTTTGCTCTTGGCTTGTTCCATGGCCTCACAGTTCCTTGCAACCGCCGTGCCAGTCTGGAGCGTCCCAGCGATATCAATGAGTTAAACGTGATTCACGACCGAATTGGCGCCGCAGGAAGCGGCGAAATCGTCTCCCCTGGGCGACAGACGATTTCACGTTGTGGCCAAGGCCCTGACAGGGCGCGGGTTTTCCTGTCGCCGGCAAGCGACGGTCAGGACTCCGCGGCGACTTTTGCCTTGAACATCGCCGGCTCGAGCGCATGGCGCTCGAGCAAGCGATAGAACTCAGTGCGGTTGCGGCCAGCCAGGCGCGCGGCTTGCGTGACATTGCCGCCGGTGATCTTGAGGATGCGCACCAGGTATTCGCGTTCGAAAGCGCGGCGCGCCTCGTCGAGCGGCGTAAGCGAGCCCGCGCCCGCATCCAGCGCCTGGCGCACGAGCGAGGCGGGAATCACCTCGGTAGCGGTAAGCGCGACCGCACGCTCGACCACATTGAGCAGCTGGCGCACGTTTCCCGGCCAGGCGGCCGACACCAGCAGCTCCATCGCCTCCGGCGAGATTCCCAGGCGTGGCCGGCCGTAGCGTTGCGCGAGGCGCACGAGGAAATGACCGGCGAGCAGGGGCACGTCCTCGCGCCGCTGTGCCAGCGCGGGCAGTTCGAGCTTCACCACGTTGAGGCGGTAGTACAGGTCCTCGCGGAACTCGCCCGTGGCGATGCGCTCCTCGAGCTTGCGGTGCGTGGCGGAGATGATGCGCACGTCCACCGCCACGTCGTCGTTGGATCCGACCGGGCGCACCACGCGGTGCTCGAGCGAGCGCAGCAGCTTCACCTGCAGCGCCGGCGGCATGTCGCCGACCTCGTCGAGGAACAGCGTGCCGCCTTCCGCGGCCTGGAACAGGCCGCGGCGGTCCTGGATCGCGCCGGTGAACGCGCCCTTCTTGTGCCCGAACAGCTCCGACTCGAGCAGACCCTCTGGGATTGCGCCGCAGTTGATGGCGACGAAAGGGGCGCCGGCGCGGCGGCTGGCGCGATGGATGGCCCGTGCCAGCAGCTCCTTGCCGGTGCCGCTCGCGCCGAAGATGCACACGCTGGCGTCCGACGCCGCCACGCGCTGCGCCTGGCCGAGCAGCGCCTCCATGGATGCCGAGCGCGTGATGATCTCGGCGCGCCAGTACTCGCCGTCGCCGCTCGGCGCGCTCGACAGGCGCAGCGCGTCGGCGACCGTTTCCAGCAGCACCTTCGGCTCGAAGGGCTTGGTGAGGAAGCTGAACACCCCGCGGCGCGTCGCCGCCACCGCGTCGGGAATGGTGCCGTGCGCCGTAAGGATCACCACCGGCAACGACGGCGCCTGGCGGTGGATGGCATCGAACAGCCCGAGGCCGTCCATGCCCTGCATGCGCAGGTCGGTGATAACCAGCTGCGGGCGCTGCACCGCGAGGCTGGCGAGCGCCGCATCGGCCGACTCGACCGCGGTGACGCGGTAGCCGGCGGCGTTCAGCCGCATCGAGATCAGCTGCAGCAGGCCGCGATCGTCGTCGACCAGCAGGATGGAGGGGGATTCCTGGCTCATGGGGTCACCTGTTCGTTGTGCGGCGGCGCTCTTCGCGCTCGAGGATGCCGCGTTCGATGGACTTGAGCGCGTCCACCTGCTGGCGCAGAGTGCTGGCGCGCTCCTCGGCGGCCTCCTCGCGCTTCTCTGCTGCGCGCAGGTCGCGCGCGATTCTCTGGCGCTCGGCCGCGCCTGCCGCGAGCAATCCAGCGAACTGCACGAGCGGCGTTTCCGGGCGGCGCGCGGCGAGCGGCTCGAGCAATGCCGCGGCGCGCGCGTCGTCGCGCAATGGCGCCGGCAGCGTGGCCAGCAGGGCCGCGAGGCGCACGCGGTTCACGTCATCCTGCACCGCGGCGAACATCTGTTGTGCGTGGTTCAACTGCCGGCGCTGCTCCTCTGGCGCGGCGCGCGAGGCGGCCACCGCTGCGCCGACGACCTCGCTTACCTGCACCGATTCGCCAGCGCCGGGCCGCAGAACCGCGCAGCCCGCGAGAAGGAGGATGATCAGTCCTGCGGCCAGCCTCATGCCGCCTCCGCCAGCACCAGGGGCTCCGGCCGCTTGGGCAACGTGACGCGGAAGTGCCCGCCCGGCCCGCCGGCGACCAGGGCGATGCGCCCGCCGTGCGCCTCGGCGAACTCGCGGGCGATGGCCAAGCCCAGCCCGCTGCCCTCGATGCGGCCGCCGGCCTTGGCGCTGCCGCGAAAGAACGATTCGAACACCGCCTCGCGCTCCTCCAGCGGCACCCCCGGGCCGGAGTCGATCACCTCGATGGTGACGCGGCCGTCTGCCTCGCGCGCCAGCACCGAGATGGTGCCGCCGGGCGGCGTGAACTTGATGGCGTTGCCGAGCAAATTGTCGACGATGGAACGCAGCTTCTCCGGGTCGGCGTGCACCGCTACCGGCGACAGCTCCAGCGCCACGCGCTGCTCCTTGGCGAGCGCGGACAGCCTGTGCGCCTCGGCCACCTCGCGCACCAGCGCGTCGAGCTGCACCGGCTTCACCTCGAGCGAGGCGGCGGCGTGCAATGCGCGCTGGTAGTCCAGCAGTTCCTCGATCAGCTTCTGCAGCTTCACGCTGTTGTCGCGCATGATGCCGACCACCGCGCGCTGCGGCGGCGCGAGCGGACCGGCGACCTGGTCGTTGAGCAACTCCGCCCCCTCGCGCAGCGAGGCAAGCGGCGTCTTGAGCTCATGAGACAGGTGGCGCAGGAATCGGTTCTTCTGCGCCTCCAATTCCGTCAGCCTGCGCCGCAGCCAGTCGAGCCGCTCTCCCAGGTCGCGCAGGTCCTGCGGTCCGGAAACGCGGATCGGCTGCGCGAAATCTGCGCCGCCGAGCTGGCGGATGGAAGCGTCGAGCTCGGCGATCGGGCGCGCGATGACCCGCGTCAGCGCCAGCGCGATGGCCAGCGCCACCGCGATGGTGGCGAGCACGAGCTGCAGCAAGCGGCGCTGCACGCCCTCTGCGGCGGCGCGCAGCCGCTCGACCTCGCCATCGGCGACGCGATAGCTGATGGCCAGCACTTCATGCGCGCTCTCGGCGAGGTCGGCCACCCGCGCCGCCACGGCGCGCGCGTCCGGCGGCGCGGCCGCGTGCGGGGCGAGGAGGTCATAGAGCGCCTGCTCCTCGCCGATGGTGCGACGAAGCGCGGCGAACTGCTCGCCGTCGAGCGGCAGGCGCGCCAACTCCTCCGTCAGCTGCTTGAAACCGAGGTGCAGCCGCTCGTAGTCCTGCACCAGCTCGGGATCGGGCAATACCGCGACCTGCTGCGCGAGCCGCTCGATCGAGCCGATGCGGTTGACCAGGGCGCGGCTGCCGCGCGCGGCCTGCGCCGCGTTGTACACCGCGTTGCGGCTCTGCTCCGCCAGGTGCTGCGTATTCCATGCCGAGTAGAGCAGCGCTCCGGCAAGCGGCGCCGCGACGAGGAGAAATCCCGTCACCAGCAAGCCGAGGAAGGAACGCGGAAAACGCAGGGCCGCCCTCGGGGAGGTGTCCTGAGGTGCCATGTTCCTATAATCTCACGTAAAACAATGTCAGGGCGAGCCATATGTCACAGGCAGCAGCCGAGTCCGCTTGTCCGCGCGTGTATTTAGTCGCGGCCGTGGCGGCCAACGGGGTCATCGGGGCGAACGGCAAGCTGCCCTGGCACCTGCCGGAGGACCTGAAGCATTTCAAGGCGCTCACCCTGGGCCACCCGCTGATCATGGGGCGCAAGACTTGGGAGTCCCTGGGCAAGGCGCTGCCCGGGCGCGAGAACATCGTCGTCACGCGCGCGCCGGGCTACGAGGCGCCCGGCGCAAGCGTCGCCTCCTCCCTCGACGGGGCGCTCGCGCTCTGCGCGGCCGAGCCGACGGTGTTCGTCATCGGCGGCGGCGAACTCTATTCGGCCGCGCTGCCCCTCGCAGACGGGCTCGTGCTCACGGAGATCCAGCGGGACTACGCCGGAGACGCGCGCTTTCCCCGGTTCGACCGCTCAGCCTGGCGCGAGACGCAGCGCAAACCGCAGACCAGCGCCGACGGCCTGCGGTTCGATTTCGTGCTATACGAGAAAGCGTAGGGTGGGCTAACAGCCCACCGGTGGTGGGCCGAGGCCCGCCCTACCGTGTATCACTTCGGCTTGGATTCGAACACCCGCACTTCCGGCAGCGGGAAGCCGTTGAACTCGCTGGCGTAGGCCGTGGTGTAGGCGCCCGCGTTGCGCAGGTAGATGAAATCGCCCTCCTGCAGGTCCGAGGGCAGCGGCTCCTCGCGCATCACCACGTCCACCGAATCGCAGGTCGGCCCGGCGACGTTCCAGGCGAGGTCCGGCCCCGAGCGGTCGGTGCGGATCTTGTATTTCAGCCCCTCGGTGGTCTCGATCACGCCGCCGAACAGGCCGGCATCCCAGTGCATCCAGCGCTTGCCGCCGCGCGTCGCGGTGCCGAGCACGCGGCATACGAAATAGCCGGCGTCGGATACCAGGTAGCGGCCCGGCTCGGCGACAACCTGCACGTCCTCCGGGAACGCCTTCAGCGCCTCGTTCACCACCTCGCCGATCACCTCGATCGAGGGAATCGGCTTGACGTGGCGCACCGGGAAGCCGCCGCCGATGTCGAGCAGGCGTGGCTTGAGCCCGGCCTTGGTCATGGCGTCGAACACAGTGCGCGCTTTTTCGATGCCGACGCGCCAGTTCTCCGGGTTGCGGCACTGCGAGCCGGCGTGAAAGGTGACGCCCGCGAGGTCCGCGCCAAGCTTCGCCGCGAGGGCGATGATCTCGCGCGTCTCTCCAGCGCCCGCGCCGAACTTGCCGGACAGGGGCCAGTCGCTGCCGATGTTCGGGGTGGCGATGCGCAGGTAAAGCCGCGCCGTCGGATCCACCCCGTGCATGCGGCGCAGCTCGTCCACGCTGTCGACGACGAACCAGCGCACGCCCTTCGCCGCGGCGTAGGCGTCCGCCTCGCGCGAGCGCATCGGGTTGGAGAAAATCACTTCTGCCGCGGGCACGCCCAGGGAAAGCAGCAGGTCGAGCTCGGTGGTCGAGGCGATCTCGAAGCCCGCGCCTTCCTGCACCAGCGCCTTCAGCACGCGCCGGTCGGGATTGGCCTTTACCGCGTAGTGCGGGCGCACGCGCGGCATGGCGTCGCGGAAGCGGCGCAGTTTGTCGCGCACGATGGCGGTGTCGATGATCAGGAACGGCCGCGTGTATTTCTGCCGTGCGGCCTGGCGGACGATCTCGAAGTCGAGGCTGACTTCGGGATGCGTGTCGAAGAGTTGTTCTTGCGGAAGCGAAGTCTGCTGTCTGTTGCGTACGAGGCTACTGGGGCGATCGCCCATCAATGTTCTCCCGCGATTCTCTAGGTCTCAGGAATGTCGCGAATGACGACTCGGGAATTGCGCACCGAGTTCCTTTGGCTTGTCATGACGACCTCCCCTTTCTTCATAGTCCGTTGAGCCGACAGCGAAAACTTGGGCCGATTATAGGGATGACCCCCAGTGAGTCAAGGGCTTTGTGACAGGTTGTTGAAGCGTCGCACTGGGGGCCGCGCACCGCCGACGTTGAGAAACTACTATAGGTAGAAACGCTAACCAGCCGCACTACTAGAGATTGTGGGTCAGATGCGCGGCAGGGTGACGCCGCGCTGGCCCTGGTACTTGCCGCCGCGGTCGCGGTAGGAGGTTTCGCAGACCTCGTCCGACTCCAGGAAGATCACCTGCGCGCAACCCTCGCCGGCGTAGATCTTCGCCGGCAGCGGCGTGGTATTGGAGAACTCCAGCGTCACGTGGCCCTGCCACTCGGGCTCGAGGGGCGTGACGTTGACGATGATGCCGCAGCGCGCATAGGTGGACTTGCCGAGGCAGATGGTGAGCACGCTGCGCGGGATGCGGAAGAACTCCACGGTGCGCGCCAGCGCGAAGGAGTTGGGCGGGATGATGCACACCTCGCCCTTGAAGTCGACGAAGGACTTGGCGTCGAACGCCTTGGGGTCGACGATGGTCGAGTTGATGTTGGTGAAGATCTTGAATTCGTCCGAGCAGCGGATGTCGTAGCCGTAGCTGGAGGTGCCGTAGGACACCACGCGCTTGCCGGCGACCTCCTTCACCTGCCCGGCCTCGAAGGGCTCGATCATGCCCTGCGCCGCCATGCGGCGGATCCACTTGTCCGATTTGACGCTCACGTATTCTGCACCACGATGTTGGGGAACTTGCCGGTCATGTCCTTCTGCGACTCGGCGATCTTTACCGCGCAGCGCCGCGCGATGCGCCGGTAGATCTCCGCCGCCTTGCCGTCGGGGTCGGCGACCACCGTCGGCTTGCCCGAATCGGCCTGCTCGCGGATCGATTGGTCGAGCGGCAACTGGCCGAGGAGCTCGGTGCCGTAGTCCTTGCACATGCGCTCGGCGCCGCCGCTGCCGAAAATGTGGCTCTCGTGGCCGCACTTGGGGCACACGTGGATCGACATGTTCTCCACCACGCCCAGGATCGGGATGCCGACCTTCTCGAACATCTTGAGGCCCTTGCGCGCGTCGATCAGCGCGATGTCCTGCGGCGTGGTGACGATCACCGCGCCGGTAACCGGCACCTTCTGCGCGAGGGTCAGCTGGATGTCGCCGGTGCCGGGCGGCAGGTCCACCACCAGGTAGTCGAGCTCGCGCCAGCGCGTGTCCTTCAGCAGCTGCTCGAGGGCCTGCGTCACCATCGGGCCGCGCCACACCATCGGCGTGTCGACGTCGATGAGAAAGCCGATCGAAATGGCCTGCAAACCGTGCCCCATCATCGGTTCGAGGCCTTTGCCGTCCTTCGACTCGGGCCGGCCCGAGATGCCGAGCATCATCGGCTGCGACGGGCCATAGATGTCGGCGTCGAGGATGCCGACCGAGGCGCCCTCGGCGGCGAGCGCCAGCGCGAGGTTCACCGCGGTGGTGCTCTTGCCCACACCGCCCTTGCCGGAGGCCACGGCGATGATGTTCTTGATGCCCGGCACCAGCTTCACGCCGCGCTGCACCGAGTGCGACACCACCTTCGAGCCCACGCTCACGCTCACATTGGCGGCGCCGGCCTGCTTCAGCGTCGAGACCAGCGAGCGCTTGAGCGGCTCGAACTGGCTCTTGCCGGGATAGCCCAGCTCGATCTCGAGCTGCACGTCGGCGCCGGCCACCTTGAGACCCTTCACCGAGCGCGTGCTGACGTAGTCCTTGCCGGTGTTCGGATCGACCAGGTTGGCAAGGAGCGAGCGGACGTCGGATTCACTCAGGGGCATGCTGCAAGTGTAAGCTAAAATCCGCGTTTTCCTCGGGCCAGCAATGCCGCAACGCAGGCTGTTCGTCACCACCGCGCTGCCCTACGCCAACGGGCCGTTCCACATCGGCCACATCATGGAGTACATCCAGGCCGACATCTGGGTGCGGTTCCAGCGCATGCAAGGCCATGTGGTGCATTTCGTCGGCGCGGACGACGCACATGGCGCGCCGATCATGCTCGCCGCGGAGAAAGCCGGCAAGGCGCCCGAGGAGTTCGTCGCCGCGATCGCCAAGGGCCGCAAGCAGTATCTCGACGGTTTCCACATCGCCTTCGACAACTGGCATTCGACGCATTCGGCGGAGAACACCGAGCTGTCGCAGGACATCTACCGCCGGCTGAAGGAGGCGGGGCTGGTCTACACCAAGCCGGTCGAGCAGTTCTTCGATCCCGTGAAAAGCATGTTCCTGGCCGACCGCTACATCAAAGGCGAGTGCCCGAACTGCGGCGCCAAGGACCAGTACGGGGATGCCTGCGAGAACTGCAGCGCGGCGTACTCGGCGACCGACCTGAAGAACCCGTACTCGACCCTGTCCGGCGCCGCGCCGGTGCTGAAGACCTCCGAGCATCATTTCTTCCGCCTGTCGGACCCCAAGTGCAAGGCCTTCCTCAGGCGCTGGCTGGAGCAGCCCGGGCGCCTGCAGCCGCAGGTGGTCAACAAGGCGAAGGAGTGGCTGGACGGGGAAGGCGACAAGGCGCTGGGGGACTGGGACATCTCGCGCGACCCGCCCTACTTCGGCATCCGCGTGCCCGACATCGCCGAGGAGAAGTACCTCTATGTCTGGCTCGATGCGCCGATCGGCTACCTTGCCAGCTTCAAGAACTACTGCGCCAAGGCCGGCATCGACTTCGAGAAGTTCCTGCAGGACCCGGGCACCGAGCAGATCCACTTCATCGGCAAGGACATCATCTACTTCCACACCCTGTTCTGGCCGGCGATGCTGGAATACGCGGGCAAGCCCTACAAGGTGCCCGACCACGTCTACGTGCACGGCTTCATCACCGTGTCCGGCGACAAGATGTCCAAGTCGCGCGGCACCGGCATCAGTCCGCTGCGCTACCTCGAGCTGGGCATGAATCCGGAGTGGCTGCGCTACTACATCGCGGCCAAGCTGAACGCCAACGTCGAGGATTTGGATTTCAATCCCGACGATTTCCTGGCGCGCGTGAATAGCGATCTGGTGGGCAAGTTCGTGAACATTGCCAGCCGGTGTGCCCCGTTCATCACGAAGCGGTTTGGCGGGAAGTTGCATGGCGTAGGACAGAAGAAGGAGTCTGTCTTGGACATTGCCTCAACAGTGCAGAACGCCGCACCGGAAATTGCGGCTTTCTATGAGGCCCGCGAGTTCGGCAAAGCGATTCGGCGCATCATGGACCTCGCGGACGACGTGAACCGATTCGTGGACGCCGAGAAGCCGTGGGAGCTGGCCAAACGGTCTGACCAAGAGACGCGGCTATACATCGTATGTTCGGAGGCGATGGAAGCATTCCGATTCCTGGCGATCCTGCTGGCACCGGTGCTGCCGCGCACGGCAGATCTGTCGGCGCAGATGTTGGGCGTCAAGCAATTCTCCTGGAACGATCTGCAGAAGTATCTGGGTCAGGATCACGTGATCGGGGCTTACAAGCACCTCACCAGTCGTGTTGATGACAGGCAACTTGACGCGCTGTTCGACATCGCATCGGTGCCGCAGGCCACTGCTCCGCAGCGCCACGCAGAACAGCAGCAGCACGCCGCCAAGGAGAAATCCGTGTCAGACATTGTCACGATCGACGACTTCAACAAACTTGACCTGCGCGTGGCGAGAATCGCCCGGGCCGAGCACGTGGAGGGCGCCGACAAGCTGCTGAAACTTACCCTCGACCTCGGCGGCGGCACGCGCACCGTGTTCGCCGGCATCAAGTCGGCCTACGACCCGGCCAGGCTCGAGGGAAAACTCGCAGTGGTGGTGGCGAATCTCGCCCCGCGCACGATGAAATTCGGGGTGTCCGAAGGCATGGTGCTCGCTGCCTCGGGCGAGGAAGCGGGAATATTCCTCATTTCGCCGGACACCGGGGCGCAACCGGGCATGCGCGTAAAATAGCTTTCCCCGCGGCCGCCGCGCCGCTCCCGGCTCGACGCATGATCGAACAGCCCAGCCGCACGCTGGTTTGCAGCATCGTGTTCCTGGACATCGTCGAGTACTCGACGAAGCCGGTGGCGGAGCAATTGCTGTTCAAGCAAGCGTTCAACAAGCTGCTCAGCTCCGCCCTGGAGAACGTGCCGGCGCGCGACCGCGTGGTGCTCGACACCGGCGACGGCGCGGCGATCACCTTCCTTGGCGACCCGGAAGACGCGCTGTTCGTGGCCATGTCGCTGCGCGCCGCGGCGCGCGCCGAGGCCACCGGCGCGATCGCCATCCGCATCGGCATCAACCTGGGCCCGGTGCGCCTGGTCAAGGACATCAACGGCCAGATGAACATCATCGGCGACGGCATCAATGTCGCGCAGCGCGTGATGAGCTTCTCGCAGTCCGGCCAGCTGCTGGTGTCGCGCTCCTTCTACGAGGTGGTGTCCTGCCTGTCGCTGGACTACGCCAGCCTGTTCAGCTACGTCGGCGCGCGCACCGACAAGCACGTGCGCGAGCACGAGGTGTACTCGGTCGGCATCGGCACCGACGCCGCGCGGCGCGTGCTGGAGACCGGTTCGGAGCGCGTGGCGCCGCGCGGCGCGGCGCCGCGGCTGCTCGGCGAGCTCACCGACGCGCGCCCATTCGGCTTCAACCGCATGGCGCTGGTCGGCGCGCCGCTGGCGTTCGCGCTGCTGGTGGGCGGGGGGGTCGCCGTCCGCGCGCAGATGAAGCCACCGCCCGAGGCCTTGCCCGGTCCCAGCGCCGCAGCCAAACCCGTCGTGAACCCCGCCTCGCGCGTGGAAAAGCCCGCGGCGGTAGCCAAGGTCGAGTCCGTGTCAGCGCGGAAGGCTGAAGTTGTCGCCGCCAACAAGCCGGCGCCTGCGCCCAAGGCCGAGCAGCCGGTCGAATCGCCGAAAGCCGACACCCCGCCGGGGCCGATGAAGAAGCCCGTCGCCAAGGCGCCGCGCACCCAGACCGCGGCGGCCAAGCCGGCGCCCAAACCCGAACCGGCGGGGGCCGCCCCGGGCCCGGCCCCGGTGGTTGCCGCCGGCACGATCCAACTCGCGATCCTGCCCTGGGGCGAAGTGTTCGTGGACGGCAGGAGCCGCGGCGTCAGCCCGCCGCTGCGCACGATCGAATTGCCACCCGGGCCGCACACCATCGAAGTGCGCAACACCTCCTTCCCCGCCCACACCAAGCGCATCGAAGTGCGCTCTGGCGAGCCGGTGCGCATCCGGCACCAGTTTCGCTGACCTGCCGCACGGGTGGTATCTTCCGCCAGAAGGCACCGCGGCACGGGGCATCCCGCCGGCGGGCCGCAGATCGCAATGCAGCTCCTGGGGGAACGAGGCATGAAGTACGCGGCAATCCTCGCAGTGGTCGGCGCGCTGCTCCTCGCCGGCTGCCAGACCGAACCGATGCGCAGCATGCGCGCGGATTTCAAGAGCCTCTTCGGCATCAGCAAGGGCGCGCCGGCGCTCGCCACGGGGCTGCGCCTGTACGAGGACGGCAACTATGCCGACGCATCCCGGCAGCTGCAGGCGGCGATCGACCAGGGCCTCGGCCGGTCCGACCGCGTGAAGGCGCACAAGCACCTGGCGTTCATCCATTGCGTCTCCGGGCGCACTTCCGCGTGCCGCGATGAGTTCCGCAAGGCGCTGGTGGTCGAACCCGACCTCGATCTGGGTCCCGCCGAGGCGGGCCACCCCACCTGGGGGCCGGTGTTCCGCTCGGTCAAGGCCGGCCGCTAGCCGGCGCCAGTCCCCACTCCATGGAAGAGACCAAGCTCGGCCGCTTCGAACTGGTGGCCGAGATCGGACGCGGGGCGATGGGCATCGTCTACAAGGCGAAGGACCCGATGCTCGAGCGCACCGTCGCCATCAAGACCATCAACATGGGGATGGACAAGGACGGCGCCGAGATGTACGAAAAGCGCTTCTACCAGGAGGCGCGCGCCGCCGGCGGGCTGAACCATACCAACATCGTCACGGTGTACGACATCGGCAAGACCGAGAACGCCTGCTACATGGCGATGGAGTATATCGAGGGACCGGAACTGCGCACGCTGCTGCTGCCGGGCAAGCCGCTGGCGGTGCCGCGCGCGCTGTCGATCGCCGCGCAGGTGGCGGAAGGCCTGGCCTACGCGCACGAGCGCGGCGTGGTGCACCGCGACATCAAGCCGGCGAACATCATGGTGCCAGAGAGCGGACCGGTGAAGATCACCGACTTCGGCATCGCGCGCATGCGTTCCTCCAACGTACAGACGCAGACCGGCATGATGATGGGCTCGCCCAAGTACATGTCGCCCGAGCAGGTGATCGGCAAGCGCGCCGACCACCGCTCCGACATCTTTTCCCTCGGCGCGATCCTCTACGAGATGCTGACCGGCGCGGCGCCCTTCTCGGGTGAGAGCGTGAACGCGGTGATGTACCAGATCGTGAACTTCGTGCCGCCGGCGCCCAGCGCCATCAACCCGGCGGCGCCCGCCGCGCTCGACATGATCATCGGGCGCATGCTCGCCAAGGCCCTGGATGAGCGCTTCCAGAGCGCCGCCGAGATCGCGCGCGGCCTGCGCGAATGCGAGCACCAGGTGCACGTCGCGCCGAGCGCCACCACGACGCTGCCGCTGACGGCGCTGGCGCCGGGCCCGATGCGCGCCGTTGTGGATACGGACGTCAAGGCCGCCCTCCTCGCCCAGCCCGTCGAGCGCTCGCGCCGCGCAGAGGAGGAAGTGCCGCCGCTGGACGCCGCGCCGGTGCGCGGGCTGTCGCACACCTTCGATTCGCTTGAAGCGACGCAGCGCCTGGTGGCGCTCAGCGACGCGGACAAGGCCATCGACCCCAACGCCAGCACCCTGCCGCTCACGCTGCAGGCCGCGTTGATGGCGGGCGGCGGCTGGAACCGGCGCGACACCGCTTTCGTGGCGGCGGGCGCCATCGCGGGACTGATCGTGGCGGCTATCATCGTGTTGACGTAGTGGAACTCGGCGCGCTCCACGCCATCCTGGTTTCCTGATGCTGCCCGGCGCCGCGACTGTTCGGTGTGCTGTGCGCGCTCATGCAGCACGATTTGAAATGGCAGCTGGCCTCCAGATGCCGACGTGATCTCATCGCCGCCTACCCAGGAATGGCTGCTGACGGGCACGCTTCTGATGGCGGCGTGCTACGGGGCAGGGGCGCTTGCGTCCCTGCTGGCGCAGTGGTCGGGCCGACTCGCGCTCGTGGTGGGTCACCTGGCCGCGCTCGCGGGGGCGGTGGCGGGCCTCGGCGTTTCGCTCGGCGTGCTCCTCGGCGACCCGGGCCGCACGTTGACGCAGCCGCTCCCTGACCTGTTCCCGTTCGCCCGGCTTTCGCTCGCGGTGGACGGGCTCTCAGCCTACTTCCTGCTCGTCATCTCCGTCGTGGCCGTCGCGGCCGCCATCTACGGTCCGGCCTACCTCCGGGCGCACTCGCCGGATGCGGGACCGGCGCGGCAGGCGGCGCAGGCGTTCGCGCTGAATGTGTTCCTGGGTTGCATGGTGTTCGTCTGCTGTGCCGGCGACGCGTTGAGCTTCCTGCTCTGCTGGGAAGGCATGACGCTCGCCAGCTACGTCCTCGTCGTCTCCGACGACCGGGATGGCGAGAACGCGCGGGCTGGGCTCCTCTACATGGTGATGACCCACGGCGGGACGGCCCTGCTTCTGGTCGCATTTCTTGCCCTCACCGAGCGGGCCGGAGCATTCGACTTTGCGGCCCTTCGCGCTGCGGCGGGCGACCTCGACGGCACGACACGAACGACGCTGTTCTTCCTGGCGTTCGGGGGCTTCGCCACCAAGGCCGGCGTGGTCCCGCTCCACGTCTGGCTGCCTCGCGCGCACCCAGCGGCCCCGAGCCACGTATCGGCGCTGATGTCGGGCGTCATGCTCAAAGTCGCGATCTACGGAATGCTGCGCTTCGGCTTCGACCTCCTCGCCCCGGTTGCCGAGCCGCTCCCGGCCTCCTGGGGATGGACCGTGCTCGTCGCGGGCACGATCTCGGCCGTGCTCGGCGTGCTCTACGCGCTGCAGCAGCACGACTTGAAGCGCCTGCTCGCGTTCCACAGCGTCGAGAACATCGGCATCATCCTCATCGGGGTGGGGTTGGCGATGATACTGTGGCGCCGCGAGGACGCAGGCGGCGCCCTCGCGACCGTCGCGCTCACCGCCGCACTCCTTCACACCGTCAACCACGCGGCATTCAAAGGGCTCCTGTTCCTCGGCGCGGGCAGCGTCCTCTGCCGCACGCACGTGCGCAACATCGAGGAACTCGGCGGACTCGCCCAGCGCATGCCCTGGACGGCGGGGCTGTTCCTACTCGGCGCCGTCGCGATCTCGGCCCTCCCCCCGCTCAATGGTTTCGTTAGCGAGTGGCTCACCTTCCAGGCGCTCCTCGGCGGAGCCAGCCGATTCCACGGCCCCGCCGGGCT
>JBGQFF010000064.1:0-14174 GCA_041496745.1 Gammaproteobacteria bacterium | reverse complement strand
CGCACCTCGAGAAAGATGATGCGCGCCCCGCTCTCGCGCGCCACGCGCATCGCCTCGCGCAGCAGCGCCGCGCCGTGGCCGCGCCGCTGCCGCCCTTCGGCGATCGACAGATTGAGCAGATGCGCTTCGCCGGCGGCGGCCAGCAGCACGAAATAGCCGACCAGTTCTCCACCCAGGCGCCAGGTGCGGCACTGGTTGCCGCTGCGCAGAGCGTCGGCGAAGTTGCCGCGCGTCCAGGGATGCGTGTAGACGGCCTGCTCGATCGCCAGCACCGCGTCGAGGTCGGCCTCGCCCATCGGCAGGAGCTGCGGGGTCTGCTTGAGCACTGCGCTCATCGGCGTCTGCGTTCTTCCGTCGTCAACGCGACCTTGTCGCGCAGGTAGTGCGGTGCGGCCTGCGCCGCGTCCACGCCTTCTCCGGCGGCGAGCCGCGGCGCGGCGAGGCGCGCCAGCGCGACCGCGCCCGGGTGGATCTCCGGGTAGACCGGGCGCAGCCCCATCGCGCCGTAGACGCTAAAACCGTTGCCGCAACCCACCCAGCCTTCGCCCGGCGGCCGCGGCGCCGCGGCCGGCGCCACGCACTGCGCCGGGATCACTTCCTCCCAGCGCGCGCCGCGTTTCTCGAGCGCCGAATAATATACCTCGCCCATGCGCGCATCGAGGCAGGCCACCACGCGTGGCGCGCCGCACTCCTCGGCCATCGCCTCGAGCGAGGAGACGGCAAGGACCGGCAGGCTGCGCGCAAACGCCAGGCCTTGTGCGATGCCGCAGGCGATGCGCAGGCCGGTGAAGGAGCCCGGCCCAGCGCCAAAGGCCACCGCGTCGAGATCCGCGGCCTCGAGCCGCGCGGCCCGGAGCAGCCGCTCGAGCATCGGCAGGGCGAGTTCGCCGTGGCGGTGGCCGGCGCGCTCCTCGATGCCGGCGAGCTCGCCATCGCGCCACAGCGCGACCGAACACCACTCGGTGCAAGTCTCGATGGCGGCGAATTTCATCCGCCGATTCTAGCTATACTCGCGGCCATGAAAGTACACAAAATCGCAGTGATCCCCGGCGACGGCATCGGCCGCGAAGTGATGCCCGAAGGCGTGCGCGTGCTGGAGGCCGCCGGCGCGAAGCATGGCCTGCGCTTCAAGTGGGAGGAATTCCCCTGGAGCTGCGACTGGTACCAGGCGCACGGGAAAATGTGCCCGGACGACGCGCCGCAGATCCTGCGCAAGTTCGACGCCATCTATTTCGGCGCGGTGGGCAACCCGGCGATCGTTGCCGACCATATCTCGGCCTGGGGGCTGCTGATCAATTTCCGGCGCTGGTTCGACCTGTACGTCAACCTGCGGCCGGTGCGCCTGTTCGAGGGCCTGCCCTGCCCGCTCGCGGGCCGCAAGCCCGGCGACATCGACTACCTGGTGGTGCGCGAGAACACCGAGGGCGAGTACGGCAACGTCGGCGGACGCATGTTCGAAGGCACCGAGCGCGAGGTGGTGACGCAGCAGTCGGTGTTCTCCCGCAAAGGCGTGGACCGCATCATGAAGTACGCGTTCGAACTGGCGAATATCCGCAAGCAGCACGTCACTTCCTGCACCAAGTCGAATGGCATCTCGATCACCATGCCCTACTGGGACGAGCGCTTCGCCGAAATGAAGAAGCAGTACCCCGGCATCCGGGCCGACCAGTACCACGTGGACGGCCTGTCCATCCAGATGGTGCTGAATCCCGACCGCTTCGATGTCATCGTCGCCTCGAACCTGTTCGGCGACATCCTGTCCGACCTGGGCCCCGCCACCGCGGGCACCATCGGCATCGCGCCCTCGGGCAACATCAACCCGGAGAGGACCGCGCCCTCGATCTTCGAGCCGGTGCATGGCTCGGCGCCCGACATCGCCGGGCGGAAAATCGCCAATCCCATCGGGCAGATCTGGTCCGGCGCCCTGATGCTCGAGCATCTCGGCCACCCGAAGGCGGCGGCCGACGTCGTGCGCGCCATCGAGCGCGTGATCGTCGAGGGCCCGCACACGCCCGACATGAAGGGCAAGGCTTGCACCATGGAGGTCGGCGCCGCGGTGGCCGAGGCAGTGCGCGGAGCTTCCAAGCGCGCCGCGGCGTGAAGTCCTACCGCATTGCCGCCATCCCGGGCGACGGGATCGGCAACGAGGTCATTCCCGCCGGCATCGAGGTGCTCGAAGCGCTCGCCGCGAAAGAAGGCTTCAAGCTCGCCTTCGAGCATTTTGACTGGAGCTCCGCGCGCTACCTGAAGACCGGCGCCTACATCCCCGAAGGCGGCCTGGAGAAGCTGAAAACTTTCGACGCCATCTTCTTCGGCGCGGTCGGGGCGCCCGAGGTGCCCGACCACATTTCACTGTGGGGCCTCAGGCTGCCGATCTGCCAGGGCTTCGACCAGTACGCCAATGTGCGTCCCTCGCGCGTGCTGCCGGGCGTCACCAGCCCGCTCGCCAACGGCAAGGACATCGACTGGGTCATCATCCGCGAGAACTCCGAGGGCGAGTATTCGGGCTCGGGCGGGCGCGTGCACAAGGGACTGCCGGAGGAGATCGCGACTGAAACTTCGGTGTTCACGCGCGTCGGCGTGGAGCGCATCCATCGCTTCGCGTTCGAGCTGGCGCGCAAGCGTCCGCGCAAGCTGCTCACGCTGGTGACCAAGTCCAACGCCCAGCGCCACGGCATGGTGCTGTGGGACGAGATCTTCTACGAGGTGGCGAAGAAGTATCCGGAGGTGAAGACCGATCGCATCCTGGTGGACGCGATGACCGCGCGCATGGTGCTCAAACCCGCGTCGCTCGACACCATCGTCGCGTCGAACCTGCACGCCGACATCCTGTCGGACTTGGCTGCCGCATTGAGCGGTTCATTGGGTATTGCACCGACCGCCAACCTCAATCCGGAGCGCAAATTTCCCTCGATGTTCGAGCCGATTCACGGCTCGGCCTTCGACATCATCGGCAAGGGCGTCGCCAATCCGATCGCCACCTTCTGGACCGCGGCGATGATGCTGGAGCATCTGGGCGAGCCGAAAGCCGCCGCGCGGCTGATGCAGGCCATCGAGCGCACCACCGAAGAGCAGGTGTTCACGCCGGACCTCGGCGGCGTGCACGACACGCGCGCCGTCACGAACGCGGTGAAGCGCGCGCTTTAGTGCTGCACGCGGACAGCGCGGGGAATCGCCTCACCGGCATCGGCCTGATCTCGCTCACCTACGTCATGTTCACGCTGCTCGACGGCAGCGCGAAATGGCTGGTGGGCAGCGTGCCGGTGCTGGTGGTGGTCTGGCTGCGCTTCCTCGCGCATGCCGTCTTCGCCTCCGCCCTGCTGTTCCCGCTGCGCGGCATGGCGCTGGTGCGCACCCGCCACCTGCGCTGGCACCTGGTGCGCGGGTTGATGTTCATGGCCATGACGGGCATAAACTTCTGGGCGCTGCAGTTCCTGCAGCTCACCGTCACTGCCTCGATCTTCTTCACCGTGCCGATCCTGGTCGCGCTGTTGAGCGCGCCGCTGCTCGGCGAGAGGCTGGACGCGAAGCGCTGGGCCGCCATCCTCATCGGCTTCGCCGGCGTGCTGGTGATCGTGCGTCCCGGCTCGGAGTCCTTTCACCCGGCGATGCTGCTGTCGCTCGCCAACGCGGTGCTGTACGCGTTCTTCAACATGCTGACGCGCAAGCTCGCGGCCTACGATCCGCCGGAGACCATCCAGTTCCTGCCCGCGGTGGTGGCGAGCATCGGCCTCGCGCCCTTCGCCATTGCCGCCTGGCAGTCGCCGGCCGGCTGGATCGAGTGGCTAATGATCTGTCTGCTCGGCGTGTTCGGCGGCACCGGGCACTACCTCCTCGCCCTGGCCCACCGCTACGCGCCCGCCAGTGCGCTGGCGCCGTTCCTTTACCAGCAGGTGCTGTACATGGCGCTGTTCGGCTACCTCGTGTTCGGCGACGTGCCGGATAAGGAGGTATGGATCGGCGCCGCCATCGTCATCGCCAGCGGCCTGTACCTGTTCGCGCGCGAGCGGCGCGGCCGATAGGCTAGACTTCCTTCGGGGGGAAGATGCTGGACACCGTCGCGGTTCCGCTGTGGCTGGCGGTCGCGGGCGCGCTGCTCGCGGCGTGGGCGTTCTACGAACACGTGCTGATGCCCGCCCTGCGCTGGATGGTGATGCATCCGGCGAACCAGGTCATCGACGAGGTCGGAAAACGACTTCGCATCGGCATCCGGCCGTTCCAGCGCACGCGCCGCCAGGCGCTGATCCACCGGCTGCTCACCGATCCGAAGGTGCAGCGCTCCGCCGAGGAGTACTCGCGCGAGAACAACGTCCCGCTGACGGCCGCGCTGCACCGCGTGGAGCGTTATGCGCGCGAGACCGTCCCGGCGTTCAATGCCTACCTTTACTTTCGCATCGGCTACTGGGTTGGCAAGCGCGTGGCGCAGCTGCTCTACCGCGTGCGCCTGGGCTACGTGGATTCGGAGAACCTGGCGCGCGTGGAGCCCGACTCCACCGTGGTGTTCGTGATGAACCACCGCTCCAACATGGACTATGTGCTCGCCAGCTACCTCGCCGCCGACCAGACGGCGCTTTCCTACGCGGTGGGCGAATGGGCGCGCATCTGGCCGCTGTCGGCGCTGATCCGCTCGATGGGCGCCTACTTCGTGCGCCGCAACTCCAAGGACGAACTGTACCGGCGTGTGCTCGAGCGCTACATCGTGATGGCGACGGAGGCCGGCGTGCCGCAGGCGGTGTTCCCGGAGGGCGGCCTCACGCGCGACGGGCGCATGCGCGAGCCCAGGCTCGGCGCCATCGACTACATGATGCGCGGCTTCCGCGAGGACGGTGAGCGCGACCTGGTGTTCGTGCCGCTGGGCATCAACTACGACCGCGTGCTGGAGGACCGCACGCTGTTGCGCTCGATCGATCCCGAGGCGAGGCGGCGCGGGCGCCTGCAGGCGCTGGGGACGACGTTTGGCTTCGCCATGCACAATTTCGGGCTGATGCTGTGCAGCGAGTGGCACCGCTTCGGCTACGCCTGCGTCAACTTCGGCGCGCCGGTGTCCATGCGCGCCTACTGCCGCGAGCGCAACCTCGACTTCCACAAGCTCTCGGGCGAGGAGCGCAGGCGCGCGATGGCCGCGCTGGGCAACCACCTGATGGATGCGGTGGGGAGCATCGTGCCGGTGCTGCCGGTGCCTTTGATCGCCACCGTGTTCGTGCGCCATGGCGACAAGGCGATCTCGGAGATGGAATTGAAAGGCGAAGTCGGCCGGCTGGTGGAACAGTTACAGGCGCGCGGCGCGCACGTCTACGTGCCGCGCAAGGATTTCGACTACGCGGTCAACGTGGGGCTACGCATGCTTCGGCAAAGGCGGCTGGTGGGCGAGCGCGAAGGGCTGTATTACGCGCAGGCCGAAGAGTTGCCGCTACTTCGCTACTACGCCAACTCGATCGCCCACCTGCTCTGAAAATCGGGGTCAGAGCCCGATTTCGGAATCCGGAAGAAATCGGGCTCTGACCCCGATTTTCCTACCGCCTTCCCTTCATCTCCCGGTTGGCGTCCAACAGGTCCTGGCGCAGCTTGTCGCGCTCCTCGCGCGAGAAACGGCCACGCTCCCCGTCCCTGCGCTCGCGGCGGAACTCCTGGCGATCGTCGCGCATCCGCTCGCGCGGCTGCATGCCCTGCTTCTGCATCTTCGCGCCGCGCCCCTGCGGCGGCGGCTGGGCGAGCGCGGACCCGGCCGCGAATACGGCCGCCGCGAGCAGGAGGGGAACCAGGACCTTCATGACGCTGCCATAGTACGGATCTTTGACCTTGCACGGTGTGTCAGGTCAACGGTAATTTGTGACAATCCGTTACTCTTCCCCACCCCATGGCCGAACTCAAAACCCGCATCCTGGTGGTCGACGACGACCAGCGCCTGCGCGACCTGCTCACGCGCTACCTCGGCGAGCAGAAGTTCGAGGTGCGCGCGGTGCGCGACGCCCCGGAAATGGACAAGTACCTCGCGCGCGAGCGCTACGACCTGATCGTGCTCGACCTGATGCTGCCCGGCGAGGACGGCCTCGCCATCTGCCGGCGGCTGCGCGCCACGGGCACGGCGCCCGCCATCATCATGCTCACCGCCAAGGGCGACGAGGTGGACCGCATCGTCGGCCTGGAGATGGGCGCCGATGACTACCTCCCCAAGCCCTTCAACCCGCGCGAGCTGGTGGCGCGCATCCAGGCGGTGCTGCGGCGCAAGCCGCGCCAGGGTCTGCCTGGTGCGCCCGATGCGGAAGGCGGCCTGCACCGCTTCGGCGCCTTCGAGTTCAACCCCGCGACGCGCGAGCTGAAGAAGGACGGCAAGCCGGTGGCGCTCACCACCGGCGAATACTCCGTGCTCAGGGTCCTGGTGCAGCACCCGCGCCAGCCGCTGTCGCGCGATAAGCTGATGGAGCTGGCACGCGGCCGCGAGTACGAGGTGTTCGACCGCTCCATCGACGTGCAGATCTCGCGCCTGCGCAAGCTCATCGAGGAAGATCACGCCAAGCCACGCCTCATCCAGACGGTGTGGGGCCACGGCTACGTGTTCGTGCCCGACGGCACGCCCCGATGACGCTGTTCTGGCGATCGTTCCTGTTGATCGCCGCGCTGATCGTGGTGTCGGTGCTGGCCTCGTTCCAGATCCTGCGGGTCTACGAGCGCGAGCCGCGCGCGCGCGAGCTGGCCCGGCAGACAGTTAGCGTGGTCAACCTCACCCGCGCCGCGCTGGTGAGCGCCGACCCGGTCCTGCGCCGCGAGCTGCTGATCGAGCTGAACGAGCGCGAGGGCATCCGCATCTACCCGGTGACCAACGAGGAGAAGCTCGCGCCGCTGCGCCCCGAGGGACTGCTCGAGCGCGTCGCCGCGCGCGTGCGCGCGCAGCTCGGCGCGGCGACGCGCTTCGCCGCCGCGCGCGACGGCATGCGGGGCTTCTGGGTCAGCTTCTACATCGACGAGGACGAGTTCTGGGTGATGCTGCCGCGCGAGCGCTTCGACCCGGACTTCGGGCTGGGCTGGCTGGGCTGGGGCGCGGCGCTGCTCGCGCTCGCCCTGCTCGGCGCGTGGCTCATCGCCTCGAGCATCGCGCGGCCGCTCGCCGGCCTCGCCGAGGCCGCGCGGCGCATCGGCCGCGGCGAGGTCCCCGCGCCGCTCGCGGAAGCCGGCGCGCGCGAGCTGCGCTCGGTGCAGTCGGCGTTCAACCGCATGGCCGGCGACCTCGCTTCGATGGAGCGCGAGCGCGCCATGGTGCTCGCCGGCATCTCGCACGACCTGCGCACGCCCCTGTCGCGCCTGCGGCTGGCGGTGGAAATGAGCGGCGCGGAGGCCGCGGCGGCTCAGGGCATGAATGCCGACATCGAGGAGATGGACCAGGTGATCGGCCAGTTCCTCGAATTCGCGCGCGGCGACGGCGAGGCGCGCGAAGCGGTGGCGGTGGACGCGCTGGCCGACGAGGTGGTCGCGTATTTTGCGAAGCTCGATAAGCCGGTGCGGCGCACGGGCGCGAGCGGCGTGACCCTCGCCGCCGCGCGCATGGCACTGCATCGCGCGCTCATGAACCTGGTGGACAACGCCCTGCGCTACGCCGAGGGCGAAATCGAGGTGGGCACCTCGCGGCGCGACGGCCACGTGGTGCTGGAGGTGCTCGACCGCGGGCCCGGTATCCCGGCCGGCGATGTCGCGCGCCTGAAGCGGCCCTTCACGCGGCTCGACGAGGCGCGCAGCGGCCAGGGAGGCGCCGGACTGGGTCTGGCCATCGTCGAGCGCGTCGCGCGTGCCCACGGCGGGCGCTTCGAACTGGCCGCCCGGGAAGGTGGGGGACTGGCCGCGCGGCTCGTCCTGCCAGCTCCTTGACCAGAGTCAACGCACATTGCATGCATCGAGTAGCCTGGGCCGCTGGCCCGGGTCCTGGGCCGTCGGCCCAGGCTACGGGAGCGGGAAGCGCTCGAGCACCTCGTAGCTCGGGCCTTCAGGCCCGAGGTGCGAGTTCACCAGCAGGAACTCCGTCACCGGCCATTCGAGCGCCGGCAGCGCGGGCAGCCGCTTCGGCGCGCGCGCCTTGCGGATCAGCGTGACGTGGGCGGCGAACTCGCGCTCTTCCCCCAGATTCCTCGCCAGCGCCGCGAGCGCGGCCGGGCATTTCTCCGGACCTACCCAGACGATGCGATTGTGCGCCCAGAAGCGAGCTTCGGTCAGGACGAACGAGCTTGCCTCGCCGCGCGCCTGGCGCGCGGCCGCCTGCGCCGCTTCCGGCTCGGCGTCACCCAGGAACGCCAGCGTGAGGTGAATCGCCTCCTCGCGCGTCGCGCGCCCGCCGCAGTCGCGCTGCGCCGCGCGCGCCCATCGCGCCAGCGCTTGGGCCACCGCGGGCGGCGGCCAGCAGGCAAAGAACAGGCGCATCAGCGCCGCAGGTTCACTCTTCGACCAGGTGCCTGCGCGTGAGCGCGGCGAGCGCGCGCACCGAAACGTCGTCCGACTTGTCCAGTTCCGCGGCGATCAGTTCCTGCTCGCGGCGGCCGCGGTTCTGCGACAGCTTCCAGCGCGTCTCGAGGCGCGTGACGGCGATGTCGAAGGTGACGATGCCATGCAGCATGTTCTCGACGTACTCGGGGCGCAGCGCATCGAATTTCGGCAGCCACTGCGGGTCGAGCTGCGCCACCAGCGCGCGCTGCGCGGCGTGCTTCGCCTTGCGCTCCCCGGTGACCGTCACCTTGCCGTAAGCGTGTACCGCGGCGTAATTCCAGGTCGGCACGCGCTCCTTTCCCTCGTACCAGCGCGGCGAGACATAGGCGTGCGGGCCGGAAAACACCACCAGCACCTCGTCGTCGAAGAATTCCTGCCACTGCGGGTTGTTCCTCGCCATGTGCGAATGGATGACGATGCCAGCCTCGCCGTCGGCGACGGTCACCGGCAGGTGCGAGGCCACCGGAGTGCCGCCGGTGGCGGTGACCAGGACGGCGAAGCTGTTGGCGCGCATGAACTCCAGCAGTTCCTTGCGCTCTTCGATGCGGTTGTAGGGCGGCGAATACATGTCAGGCGCTCTCGATCAATGCCACCGCCATGGCGGCAATGCCCTCGCCGCGGCCGGTGAAGCCCAGGCCCTCGGTGGTGGTGGCCTTGAGGTTGACCACGGCCGGGGCGACAGACAGGTCTGCGGCAATGTTCGCGGTCATGGCGGAGAAATGCGGCGCCATGCGCGGCGCCTGCGCGATGACGGTGGCGTCCAGGTTGACCACGCGCCACTTGCCGGCGGCCAGCTTGGCGGCCACGCCGCGCAGCAGTTCGCGGCTGTCGATCTCGGAGTATTGGGCGTCCGTGTCCGGATAGTGCCGCCCGATGTCGCCCAGCCCGGCTGCGCCGAGCAAGGCGTCGCAGATCGCGTGCAGCAGCACGTCGGCGTCGGAATGCCCTTCCAGCCCGAGGTGGTAGGGAATGTGCACGCCGCCGATCACCAGCTTCCCGCCTGGGACCAGCGCGTGAACGTCGAAGCCCTGTCCTATGCGCATGTCATCGCCTCGAGTGGATCGCCTGCGAAGCAAGGATCGCTTGCGCAATGGCCAAGTCTTCCGGGTAAGTGACCTTGAGGTTCTCGCGGCTGCCAGGCACGAGCCTCGGCTTCAGGCCCAGTTGCTCCACCGCGCTTGCCTCGTCGGTCACCGCGCCCTTCGCCTGGCGCAGCGCCTGCGCCAGCAGCCCGGCGCGGAACATCTGCGGCGTCTGCGCCAGCCACAGCTGCGCGCGGTCCTCGGTGCCGGCAATGCGCTGCGCGCCGGTCTCGTCCTTGCTCACGCGCTTCACCGTGTCCGCGACGGGCAGCGCGAGGATGCCGCCGATCTCGTCGTTCCGGCAATCCTCGTAGAGCCGCGCCAGGTCGGCGGGCGGCAGGCAGGGCCGCGCCGCGTCGTGCACCATCATCCAGTCGTCGGCGTGCACTTCCGCCATCGCCGCCACCAGCCCGTTGTACACCGAGTCGCGCCGCGTCGCGCCCCCGCAGTACAGCGGCTCGATCTTTCCGGCGTAGGCGCTCCAGTCGTAGCCGGCGAAAGCGGTATCTCCCGGCGCGAGCACCACGAACACCAACTCCACCGGCGGCCGGCAAAGGGCCGCGACGGCATGCCACAGCATGGGTTTACCCGCGAGCGCGAAGTACTGCTTGGGCTGGGCGGCGGCAAAGCGGCTGCCGCGGCCCGCCGCCGGGATCAGAGCGTAGCAGGTCAAAGCAAAAACTCCATGAATTCAAGCAAGTATAATTGCTTTCGGCATGCTCCGCGACCCGCTCCCCGGTAAGGCGCACGACGCCCGGCTCGCCGGCTCGGCGGATGCGCTCGCCCTGTGCCGCATCGCCGAGGCGTGCAGGCCCCTCGCCGTGGTCAGCGCCACCGCGCTCGACGCGCAACGCCTCGTCGAAGAGATCGCCTGGTTCGCCCCGCAACTGCGCGTGTGCCTGCTGCCCGACTGGGAAACGCTGCCTTACGACTCGTTCTCGCCGCACCAGGACCTGGTCTCCGAGCGCCTCGCGACGCTTTACCGGATCCAGCGCGGCGAGTTCGACATCGCCGTGGTGCACGCGCAAACGGCGCTGGTGCGCCTGTGCCCGCCGTCGTACCTCGCCGCGCGCACTTTCTTCCTCGGCCAGGGCAAGCCGCTCGACGTGGAGGCATTGCGCCAGCAGCTCGCGGTCGCCGGCTACCACCACGTCACGCAGGTGGTGGCGCCGGGCGAATTCTGCATCCGCGGCGGACTGATCGACCTGTTTCCCGCGGGCAGCCAGCTGCCCTACCGCCTGGACCTCGACGACGAGGTCATCGAGACCATCCGCACCTTCGACGTGGACACCCAGCGCACGCTCTACACGGTGAAGGAAGTGCGCATGCTGCCGGCGCGCGAGTTCCCGCTGGATGATGCCGGCCGCGCGAAATTCCGCAGCCGCTTCCGCGAAATCTTCGAAGGCGACCCGTCGAAGAAGGGCCTGTACCGCGACGTCTCCAACGGCATCGCCGCCGCGGGCATCGAGTACTACCTGCCGCTGTTCTTCGACGCGGTGGCGACGATCTTCGACTACCTGCCGCCGGACACGACGTTCGTCCGGCACGGCGATGTCCCGGCCGCCATCGAAACATTCTGGCGCGACACCAACTCGCGCTTCAAATTTCTGGGCGGCGACCGCGACCGGCCGCTGCTGACGCCCGCGCAGATTTTCGTGCCCGCCGAAGAGTTCCACCTGGCCGCCAAGGGATTTGCGCACGCTGAGCTCGAGCGAGGCCTTGCCAGCGAGGCCCTGCCTGCGCTCGCGGTGGACCGGCGCGCGCAGGACCCGCTCGCGGCGTTCAAGGGTTTCCTCGGCAACTGCGGCCTGCGGGTGCTGGTGGCTGCCGAATCCGCGGGGCGGCGCGAAACCATGCTCAGCTACTTCGCCGAGTATGGGTTGCAGCCCGCGCCCTGCGCGAATTTCGAGGAGTGGCTGCGCTCGAGCGAGCGCTTCGCCATCGCCGTGGCGCCGCTGGCCAACGGATTCTGCCTTCCCGCGGAAGGCTGGTGCGTGGTCACCGAAGCGGAACTCTATGCCGGCACGCAGCGGCGCCGCGCGCGCGCCGAGCAGAAGAAGAGCTCGGTGGAAGGCATGCTGCGCGATCTCTCCGAACTTCGCATCGGCGATCCGGTGGTGCACGCGCAGCACGGCATCGGCCGCTACCAGGGCCTCGCCGGGATGGACCTCGGCGAAGGCCCCACCGAGTTCCTGCACTTGCAGTACGAAGGCGGCGACAAGCTCTACGTGCCGGTGTCGCAGCTGGCGGTGATTTCGCGCTACTCCGGCGCCGAGGCCGAGGCCGCGCCGCTGCACAAGCTGGGCAGCGGGCAATGGGACAAGGCGAAGGCCAAGGCGGCGAAGCAGGTGCGCGACACCGCCGCCGAGTTGCTGGCGCTGTATGCCAGGCGCGCGGCGCGCGAGGGCCACGCCTTCCGCGTCCAGGCGCACGACCTGGACGCCTTTGCCGACGGTTTCGGCTTCGAGGAGACGCCCGACCAGGCCGCCGCCATCCAGGCGGTGATCCAGGACATGGCCTCGGGCAAGCCGATGGACCGCCTGATCTGCGGCGACGTCGGCTTCGGCAAGACCGAGGTGGCGCTGCGCGCAGCCTTCGTCGCCGTCGCCGACAACATGCAGGTGGCGATCCTGTGCCCCACCACGCTGCTGGTGGAGCAGCATTTCCAGACCTTCTCCGACCGCTTCGCCGACTGGCCGGTGAAAATCGCCGAGCTGTCGCGCTTCAGGACCGGCAAGCAGGCCGCGCAGACGCTCAGGGCATTGGCCGCGGGCGAAGTCGACATCGTCATCGGCACGCACAAGCTGCTGTCCAAGGACGTGAAGTTCGGGCGCCTGGGACTCGCCATCATCGACGAGGAGCACCGCTTCGGCGTGCGCCAGAAAGAGGCGCTGAAGGCGCTGCGCGCGCAAGTGGACGTGCTCACGCTCACCGCGACGCCGATCCCCAGGACGCTGGCCCTGTCGCTCGAGGGCCTGCGCGAGTTCTCCACGATCGCCACCGCGCCGCAGAGGCGCCTCGCCATCAAGACCTTCGCCGCGCCCTTTTCCGAGGGCCTGATCCGCGAGGCGGCGCTGCGCGAACTCAAGCGCGGCGGCCAGGTGTACTTCCTGCACAACGAAGTGCAGAGCATCGAGCGCATGCACGAGCGCCTGGCGAAGCTCCTGCCCGAGGCGCGCATCGCCGTGGCGCACGGGCAGATGCGCGAGCGCGATCTCGAGCGCGTGATGCGCGACTTCTACGCCCAGCGCCACAGCCTGCTGCTTTGCACCACCATCATCGAGACCGGCATCGATGTCCCCACCGCCAACACCATCGTCATCCACCGCGCCGACAAATTCGGACTCGCGCAATTGCATCAGTTGCGCGGAAGAGTCGGCCGGTCGCACCACCAGGCTTACGCCTACCTGCTCACGCCGCCCGAGGAGGCGATCGGTGCGCAGGCGAAAAAGCGCCTGGAAGCGATCCAGATGATGGAGGAACTCGGCTCGGGCTTCTACCTCGCCATGCACGACCTGGAGATCCGCGGCGCGGGAGAAGTGCTGGGCGAGTCGCAGTCGGGGGAGATCCAGGAAGTGGGCTTCAACCTCTACTCGCAGATGCTCGAGCGCGCGGTGCGCGCGCTGAAGTCCGGGCGCCACGTGGACCTCGAGCAGCCGCTGGACATCTCCACCGATATCAACCTGCACACCCCGGCGCTCCTGCCCGAGACCTATTGCAGCGACGTGCACGAGCGGCTCACCTTGTACAAGCGCATGGCGAACTGCGAAGCGCGCGAGCAGCTCGACGAGCTGCGCGAGGAGCTGGTGGACCGCTTCGGCAACCTGCCGGAGGCGGCGCGCGCGCTCCTCGAATGCCACGCGCTGCGCATTGCCGCCAAGCCGGTGGGCGTGGCGCGCGTGGACGCGACGCACGAGTCCGTGCAGCTGCAGTTCATCAAGAACCCGCCGATCGACGGCGCGAAGATCATCTCCATGGTGCAGCGGCGCAAGGACCTGCGCCTTTCCGGCCCGGAGAAGCTGCGCATGGAGGCGAAGATGCCAGGCTGGCCCGAGCGCGCCAAGGCGGTGCAGGAACTCCTCCTGCAGCTCGCCGCATGAACCTCGTGCTGCAGGGCGCGCCGCTGTCGAACGACGCGATCGGCGAGATCGTCGCGCTCACTGGCGCGACGCACGTCGTCACGCTCGGGACTTGCGCATGGCGGCTCACGCGCGCCGCCGAGCAGCCCGGCGTGCAGCCCTGGTGTGCGCAGCGGGGCCTCGACTTCGCGTGGGTGCCGGAGGAGCGCAGGCTGGCCGAGCTGCGCCTGGTGGCGATGGACATGGATTCCACGCTCGTCACGATCGAGAGCATCGACGAGATGGGCGACATGCTCGGCATCCGCGAGCGCATCGCCTTCATCACCGCGCAGGCGATGCGCGGTGAGATCGACTACGCCGAGTCGCTGCGGCGCCGCGTCGCGCTCCTCGCCGGGCTGGAAGAAGCCGCGCTCGAGCAGATCTGCGAGCAGCGCATGCACCTCTCGCCCGGCGCAGAGGCGCTGGTGCGCCGCTGCCGCGAGCGCGGGATCCGCACCCTGCTGGTCTCCGGCGGCTTCAATTTCTTCACCGCGTGGCTGCAGCT
>JBGQFF010000063.1:0-14219 GCA_041496745.1 Gammaproteobacteria bacterium | reverse complement strand
TGCTGACGCCCGACCAGCAGCTGGTGAGGTCGTAATTACCCTCCTTCGGAAGATCCGCGGCGGCCGCGGAACCGGCTGCGGCAGCCGCCACGAGCGCAGCCGCCGAAATGAAACCTATCTTTCGTTGCATATAGCCCTCCCTACGTAGTTGATGGGCGGCGCCCGTCGCCCCCGGGAAGGATCGCCGACCATTCTCGGGAGAAATCGAAGGCTAAGCCGGCGCGGGCTTGGGCAACATCCCTTGAATGGGGTAGGTCGCTTCCTTCTCCCCACTTCCGGGTAGTCCGGAGGAGTCGTCGTTGGCGAGGGGGAGAGAAAGCGTGACGCGCGTCCCGATGCCGGGACCGGATTCAACGGCAAGTGTGCCGCCCGCCTGCGCGGCGCGCATCCGCAGATTGGCCAGTCCGTTGCCCGCGTGCATCGCGCCCGCCTCGAAGCCGCAGCCGTTGTCCGCGATGGCGACTTGCACCGCCCCGGGAATGCGCGCCGCGGACACCGCCACGGTACGCGCGCCGGAATGCTTGAGCGCATTCGAGAACACTTCGAGGAAGATGCGCTGGATGGCGAGAATGCGCTCGGGCGTGAGGTTCT
Source organism: Gammaproteobacteria bacterium (assembly GCA_041496745.1). Lineage (GTDB taxonomy): Bacteria > Pseudomonadota > Gammaproteobacteria > Burkholderiales > SG8-39 > JAABQT01. The sequence goes on along the minus strand of JBGQFF010000063.1, from coordinate 13,628 downwards.
CCATGCGCGGCAGCGCCGACACGTTCCACAGAAAGCCGATGCCCGCGTGCTCGAAGACCGAGCGCATGCGGTGGCGCACGTTGCCGAGCACCACGCCGACGTCGCCTTCCACCGGCTGCACCGAGTCGACCGTGAGGCGCAGCTCGTCGAGCGCCGCCGCGATGCCGTCGCTGATCTCCGCAGGCTTGGCCTTGCCCGACTGCGCGACGCTCAGGAGGCTCACTAGCCGCGCCCCCAGTCCGTCGTGCATGTCCGCCATGATGCGCCGGCGCTCGTCGGTAAGCGTCTTCTCGCGCTGCGCCAGGCGCAGCCGCTCGTGGCTCGCTTCGATCTCGCGCGCCTTTTCGCTGACACGGCGCTCAAGCTCGACGTTCATGCGCCGCGTCGCGGCCATGCCCGCCAGCATGCGCTCGACGATCGGCACCGCGGCTGCCAGCATCACGAACGGAGGGACGAAATAGATGAGATAGGGCCGATCGAAGTCGAGCCAGCCGAAGCGCAGCGCCCAGTCGTGCAAATTCAACAGCGCGGCGACCACATCTGCGACCAGGAGCAGCACCACTGCAGGCTGGCGCCGCAGTTCGGGCGAGCGCAGGAGCGGAATGATGAAAAACGCCGGCAATGCCGCGAACAGGATTCCCCAACCGGTCCACGCCAGCGGTTGCCACGGGCGCGGCATTGCCGTGCTGAGGACCGCAACCGCCAGCGCAGTCCACAAGATGCCCTCGAGCCAGGGATGCCTGCGTTGCGCGAGGCGCAGATGCAAGACGAGGAGTGGCATGAGGTACCCGTTGAAGCGCAGGAACACGAATGCGCTGCGCACGACTTCGAATTCGTCGCGCCACAGTGTCAGGTACCACAGCGCGGTGGCCGCGAACAACAAGATGCCGCTGACGGCATACCAGAAAAGCACCGGATCGCGCCCGCCGCGCATCCACAGCCACAGCGCGAGCACGCCAATCGCCCCGAACGCCGCCGCGACGATGTGGATCATCTGCCCCTGGATCAATGCGCGCATCCCCGCCCGCTCGGCAAGCACCTTCGTGTCGCCGACTTGCACGCGCGGGATGCCGTGGTACCAGCGCGAGTACCCGGTCACGTAAAGGTGGATTTCATTGTCGCCGGCACGCAGCAGTCCGGGCGGGATGGGAATCAGGACTGCCGTGAGCGACGAGCCCCTGCCGTAGCTCTCGCCCAGTTGCCAGATCGGCTGCCGGTTCACATATAGGGTCAGGTCGGTCACGGGGAGCCGGGGCAGATAGATGCTCTGGCTGCGCGAAGGCGCGAAGTCGTACGTCAGGCGAAGTCGATACCACACCCAGGGCGTCGCGGGCGGATCGCGGAACATGTTGTGTGGTAATGCGACCGGTGACCACGCGACGGCCCGCTCGTCATCCGGAAACTGATATCCCCACGTCCCCACCGAATCGGCACGCTCGATCGTCTGCACGCCGTGCTCCTGCGCGGCGAGCGTCGAAATCGCGAATGCCAGCAGCAGCGCGAAGTAGAGCCTGTTCACAACAGCCTTCTCCGGTCGGCCTCAAACACCGCCTCGGTATTGGAATGCACCTCGAGCTTCTTATAGATGTTCTTCAGGTGCGTATGCACCGTCTGCACGGAGAGGTGCAGCAGGTTCGCGGTCTCCGCATAGGAGAAGCCGCGTGCGATGGCATTCAGGATCTCGGACTCGCGCGGCGTGAGGAGCGCCCCCGCGGGCTGCGCGGACCTCCCGGGTACGAGGCGCTTGAGCACCTGCCGGGCGATGACCGGCGAGAGCGGCGAGCCGCCGTTGCGCAGGTGGCGGATGTCGATCGCGATGTCGCGCTCGAGCGCTCCCTTGAGCAGGTAGCCGCGCGCGCCTGCCTCGAGTGCGCCGATCACGGTCTCCTCGTCGCCGAAAATGGTGACGACGAGGATGTCGCAGGATGGATGCTGCGTGGCGATGCGCCGGACGATCTCCAGGCCCGGCATGTCGGGCAGGCCGAGATCGACGAGGAACACGTCGGGCACCTCCACCGCCAGGCCGGCTATCGCTTCGGCGCCGGTACGGAATTCGCCCGTCAGGCGCAGCGACGGATCCGTGCGGATCGAAGCGACAAGGCGTTTGCGCGCCTCGTCGTCGTCTTCGACGAGCGCGATGGTGACGGGCTCCGTGCCTGCTTTCATCGCCGCCCTCCGCGCGCAGAGGGTACTCCCTGCGAAGGCTTGGCGGTCTACCCGTTACTGGGGAGCGGATGCCTCTAGTGCAGGCTCGGCTTCTTCAGGAAATCGCTGCGGTCGGCCGATAGCAGGCGCACGTTCATCTTCGCGCCGGTGCGCGCGATGGTGAGCGGCACCTCGCAGCCGGCGGGGCCCAGGCGCCAGATGCTGCGGAACAGCTCGGCCAGCCCGCGCACGCCGACGCCCGACACCTCGAGCACCACGTCGCCGATCTTGAGCCCCGCGCGCTCCGCCGGCCCGCCGCCCGCCAGGCCCGCCACCACCAGCTTGTTGCCGATCTCGGTGGCGTACATGCCGAGCCAGGGACGCGCCGGGTGCTGCGCGCGGCCGCGGGTAACGAGGTCCTCGAGGATCGGCTCGAGCAGGTCCACCGGCACGAACATGTTGCCCTGCATGCTGCGCTCGCCGGCTTTCTCCTCCACCAGCAGCGAGCCGATGCCCAGCAGCTTGCCGTCCGCGCCGATCAGCGCCGAGCCGCCCCACTGCGGGTGCGCGGGCGCGGCGAACAGCGCTTCGTCGAGCACGTACTCCCAGTAGCCCGCGAACTCGCGCTTGTCGAAGATGTTCGCCTTCAACGCGTGCGCGCGCCCGCCGTGGCCCGCGACCACCACGTCGTCGCCGACCTGGCAGCGTGCGGCGGAGCCGCGCGGCAGCGCGGGCACGCCCGGCTTGCCGAGCGGCAGCACCAGGCCGAAGCCGGTCTGTTGGTCGTAAGCGAGGGGATGCCCGGCGAGCACCGTGCCGCGGCCGGTGGCGAGCCAGACCGAGGTGGCCTCGGTGATCAGGTAGCCGATGGTCAGCACCAGCCCGTCGTCGCGGATCACGACGCCGTTGCCCGCGCGCTCGGTGCCGAGGATCTGGGCGGTGAACGCGTCCTCGGGAATCTCGGCGCGGACCAGCACCAGCGAGGCGAGTGCGGCGTCGAGGTCGAAGCGCCAGTCCTCCGGCCGCGGCCGCAGCTCGGAGGGGAAGGCCCAGTCCGCAGGTTCGCTCATCGCGCCGCCATCTTCATGGCGGCCAATGTTGCGCGCTTGCGCGCCTCCGTCAAGTACCCGTGCGTTTGACGATGACGCCCTGCGGCCCGCGTTCCATCATGCTGATCTCGCCGGAGAGCTCGGCGCCTTCCTCGACCTTGATCTTGGCGTAGTGGATCTTGCCCGACACCTTGCCGGTGGCATGGATCACGAGCTGCTTGCGCACCGTGAGCTCGCCTTCCAGGCGGCCATGGATCTCCGCCGTGTCCACCGCGACGGTGCCGCAGAAGATGCCGTTCTGCGCGATCTGCAGCACGCGCGAGTCGAGCGTGGCCTCGATGCGGCCCTCGACCACCAGCGTGTCGCAGTTGGCGATTTCCACCCCCTTCATCTTGATGTCGGGGCCGACGATCAGCTTGGCTTCCTTGCGCTCGTCGGATTTGTCCACCGGTTTGGCGGCCTCTGCCGCGGCCGGCGGCATTGCAGCCGTGCCCGCGGCGGGCGCGGGCGGCAACGGAGTGGGCGAACGGAAGAACGATTCGCTGCGGCGGAACAAGCTGTCTTTCTGGAGCATTGCGGTCTCCCGGTGGGTTGTAGGCCGGAACAACACGCACGCATCCTTCGTGCCTGCCACGAACTTCAGTGAAAACAAAAGCTTGGGTTTCCAAGCGGAGCCCCGCGCGTCGTCCGGCGGCGACGCTGTACGGTGGGCCAACGGCCCACAAATGGTGGGCCAACGGCCCACAAATGGTGGGCCAGAGGCCCACCCTACGCGGAAAATTCGCGCAACATGCGTCCCGGCAGCGTGCGCAGGTCGCGCACGCCGTTGACCCAGACGCCGTGCACGCCTTGCGCCGGCGTCGTCAGGCGAGGGTGCCCGCCTGGCAGGTCGAATACGCGCTGCTTCGCGCCGCGGCCGACGGCCGCCGGGTCAAACAGCATCAAATCAGCGGCATAGCCGGGCCTGAGGGCGCCGCGGCCACGGATGCCGAACAGTTGCGCGGGCGCGCTCGTGAGGCGGCGCACCGCGTCCTCCAGCATGAGCGCGCCGCGCTCGCGCACCCAGTGCCCGAGCAGGTGCAGGCCGAAGCCGGCGTCGTTGAAGAAGGTGAGATGCGCACCGGCGTCGGACAACGACACCAGGCTCGCGGGGTGGCGCAGCATCGCGCCGACGGCTTGCTCGTCGGAGTTGAGCAGCATGGCGTTGAACACCGTGTCGAGCTTCTCGCCGAGCGCGAGGTCGAGTATGAAATCCAGCGGATCCTCGCCGGCGGCGCGCGCGAGTTCGCCGATCGAGCGCTGCTCTGCATCCTTCCTCGCGGATTCCACCACCTCGACCTGGTCCCACTGCCCGTTGAACAGGCGGAAATGCGCCGGCCGCTGCAGCTCCGCACGCAGCGCGTCGCGGAAACCCTTGTCCTTCAGCTTGGCCTCGTAGGCGGCGCCTTTCAGCGAAAGCGCCGGCTGCCAGGCTTCCAGGCCCTCGAAGGTATAGGGCGAGTGCAGCGTGAAGTCCATGGACAGCGGGCAGCAGGAGATCGCGCCCACCAGCCTGCGGCCGCGCGCGTTCGCCGCCGAAATCGCCTCGAGGTCATCGAACACGGCGCGCGGGTTGGTGCTGTTGTGCAGCAGCGCCGCGATCACCACCGGCCGCGCGCACTCGGCCGCCAGTTCCTCGAGGAACGCTACCTTGGTGTGCCCGCCCTTGGTGAGCATGAACACGCCGCGCCCGGCTTGCCTCAGCGCGCCGACCAGCGCGCGCAGCTCGGCGTCGTCGGCGAGCCGCGAGGGCATCGGCAGCCCGCCGTGGCCGTTGTGCGCGGGCGAAGTGCTGGTGGCGAAACCGACGGCGCCGGCGCGCATGCCTTCGAGCACCAGCGCGCGCATGCGCGCGACCTCGTCCTTCGTCGCCGCGCGCCTGGGGGCGTCTTCGCCCATCACGTAGGTGCGCACGGAAGAGTGGCCTACGAAGCCGGCGATGTTGATCGCGCTCCCCTGGCGCTCGAGCATGTCGAAATACTCCGGGATGGTCTCGAAATCCCAGCGGATGCCGGCGCGCAGCACCTCGAGCGACATGCCTTCGACCTGCGTCAGGTTCTTCATCACCAACTCGCGGTCGGCGGGTCGGCAGGGCGCGATGGTGAAGCCGCAGTTGCCGATGATCGCGGTGGTGACGCCGAGCGCGGGCGAGGGCGAGACCAGCGGGTCCCAGGTGATCTGCGCGTCATAGTGCGTGTGGTTGTCGATGATGCCGGGCATCAGGGCGAGGCCGGAGGCGTCGAGAACTTCCTTGCCGGAAAGCGACTTGCCGATTTCGGAGATCTTGCCGTCCTTCACGGCGAGATCGCCGTGGACGGGCGCGGAGCCCAGCCCGTCGAGGAGAAGCGCATTGCGAATGACGAAGTCGTGCATCCCCCTATACTACCGACCCCATGGACTTGTTTGACGTAAAGGGGAAGTCTGTCGTTGTCACGGGAGCTGCGCGCGGTATTGGCAAAGCCACGGCCGACCTCTTCGTCTCCCGGGGTTCCACGGTCGCCCGGCTCGATGTCGAGCCGGGCGAAAGCATTTTGCAGTGCGACGTCACGGACGAGCGTGCTGTCGACAAGGTGTTCGCACAGCTCGGCAAAGTCGACATCCTGGTCAACAACGCCGGCATCGCAATCCGCAAGACCTCCTTCGACATCACCCGCGAGGAATGGGACCGGGTCCTGAACGTCAACCTCACCGGACTGTTTCTCTGTTCCCGCGCGGCCGCCCGCTCCATGAAGCAGCACGGCGGCGGCGCGATCGTGAACCTCGCCTCGATCATGGGTTTGTCCGGCGGGCTGTTCCCCAATCCCGCGTATCAGGCCTCAAAGGGTGCTGTGGTAAACCTGACGCGCGCATTGGCGCTCGAATTCGCCGAGTTCGGCATCCGCGTGAATGCGGTGGCGCCGACTTTCGTGCGCACCGGCCTCACCACGCCGATCTTCTCCAACCCGGAGTTGCTGAAGAAGGTGATGCAGCACACGCCCCTCGGCGTGCTGCCCGAGGTCGAGGACATCGCCGCGGCGATCCTGTTCCTCGCCAGCCCCGCGGCGCGCTGCATCACCGGCATCACGCTGCCGGTGGACTCGGGCTATCTCGCGCGGTAGGGTGGGCCGTTGGCCCACCCTACTGAGCAGGAAAGGAGAGTACGCATGAATTCCGTAGGCAGGATTTTCCTCGCCGGGTTGCTCACCGTGTTGCCGGTGCTGGCCACCCTCTACCTTGTCCTTTGGCTGGTGGCGGCCATGGAGCGCTTCTTTGGCGCGCAACTGAAATGGCTGATGCCGGACGAGTACTACCGCACCGGCATGGGCCTGCTGCTGGAGGTCCCGCTGGTGCGCTCGGTGTACGCGGCCCTGCGCGATCTGTTCGGGCTGGTCGCGAGCGGCCAGGACGCCGCGGCGCTGCAGGTGGTGTCGGTGACGCTGCCCGGCACGAACATGCGGGCAATGGGGTTCGTCGCGCGCAGGGAGTTCGGCGACTTGCCCGCGGGCGTCGGCCGCTAGGATGCGCGCGTGATGCGCAGGAGTTTCCCGGTCTGGCTGGCGATCATCGCGCTGATGTTGCAGGCGCTGTGGCCGCTACTCGCGCACGCCAAGCCGAACAGCGCCAAACTGCTGGTGCCGGTGTGCACGATCGAGGGCATCACGCATTACCTCGAGCTGCCCGGCAGCAATGCGCCGCTCGAGCAGCGTAGTGCTTCTCAGCACGAGCACTGCGCGCTGTGCGTGTTTGGCGCGGAGCGCCTCGCGGCGATTCCGGCCGCGCCGGTCCCCGCCCTGCGAATCGAGGTAGTGTCGTACTCCGTGGCGGTACCTTCCGCCGCGCTCCCTGCTGCCTGCCTCTGCTCTCCGCCCGCGCAGCCGCGGGCGCCTCCGGCACTCTGCTGATTCACCCGCGGTAGCAGTCCGCGCGGCGTGTGCCGCGCGGTGTTCAATCATGCAAACGGGAGACGGAAATGTTCAGGCATGGGATCGTGCTGCTCGCCGCCGCCGGGCTGGCGGACGTAGCGCATGCGTCGTGCGGCTCGGCGTTCTGCGTAATCAATACCAACTGGGACACGCACGGCGCGTGGTCGCAGCCCGGATGGCGCCTCGACCTGCGTTACGAGTCGATCCACCAGGACCGGCTGCAGGAGGGCCGGCGCCGGGTGGCGATCGGGGAAATTCCACGCGACCACGACGAGGTCGAGACCGACAACCGCAACTGGCTGGCGAGCCTCGACTACACGTTCAACGCCGACTGGGGCGTCAATGTGTCGCTGCCGCTCGTGAAGCGCAAGCACCTGCACATCCATACCGCGACGCAGGAGCCGGAGTCGTGGGACTTCTCGAAGCTCGGAGATACCCGCGTGCTCGCGCGGTACCGCATCGGCACCTACGAGTCCGCCAACCACAGCCTCGGCACCCTGGGTGTCAATTTCGGGCTGAAGCTCGCAACCGGACGCTTCGACCTGCAGAACGCCGACGGCGAGCAAGCGGAGCGCCCGCTGCAACCCGGGAGCGGCACGACCGATGCGCTGCTGGGCGCCTACTACGCCCAGGTGCTGCCGCTGAAAGACTTGTCGTGGTTTGCGCAGGGGCTGCTGCAGGTGCCGCTCGATTCGCGCGATGGCTTCAAACCTGGCCGGCGTATTTCGCTCGATGCCGGCGTGCGCTACGACGCGTCCGAACGCGTGAGCCTGATCCTGCAGGTCAATGCGCTGCACAGGTCGCGCGATTCCGGCGAGAACGCGGAGCCCGAGGACAGCGGGGGCAGATCGTTCCATCTCAGCCCCGGCGTCAGCATCGCGGCCAGCAAAGACGTCCGCATCTACGGTTTTCTGCAAGCGCCTGTGTACCAGTATGTGAACGGAGTGCAGCTTACCGCGCGTCGGGCGGCCGTGATCGGACTGAGTACGCGCTTTTAGAGTCGGCCGTACCGCAGATGTTCGGCGGCGTATGCTTTCCGTTTTGCAAGGAGGGGCCATGAAATTTCCGAATGAAAGCAAGCCCTACCGCGCGGCGCGCAACCGCCTGCTGCGCGCCGAGATCGCGCTGCGTCGCCAGGTCGAGAAGGTGGCGGCGATGCGCCGCAAGCTGCCGGCGGGCGGCAAAGTGCCGCAGGACTACCTGTTCGAGGAAGGAGTCCCGCCGCGCAAAGTGACGTTGTCCGAGCTATTCGGCGAACGTGACACGCTGGTCGCCTACAGTTTCATGTACGGGCCGCAGATGGCGAAGGCCTGCCCGATGTGCACCTCGATGCTCGACGGCCTGAACGGCAACGCGCCGCACATCGCGCAGCGTGCGAATCTCGTGGTGATCGCGAAATCGCCCCTCGCGCGAGTCCTGGAATTTGCGCGCGGCCGCGGCTGGTCGAACCTGCGCCTGCTGTCCTCGGCAGGCAACAGCTACAACGCGGATTACTTCGGCGAGGCGGCCGACGGCTCTCAGTCGCCGATGCTGAACGTGTTCGTGCGGCGCAGGGGCGCGATACGGCACTTCTACGGCACCGAGCTGCTGTTCGCCAAGGCCGACCCCGGGCAGAACAACCGGCACGTCGACATGATCTGGCCCTTGTGGAACCTGCTCGACTTCACCCCGGAGGGGCGCGGCAAGGACTGGTATCCCGCGTAGGGTGGGCCATTGGCCCACCGTACGATCAATAGCCCGCGCTGCGGTCCACCAGGTGCAGCGGCGCCTCGCCGCGTCGCAAGCGCTCGATGTTCTCCGCGATCTTGGGCACCGCGGTGCGCGGCTCGGTGAGCGCAGCGGAATGTGGAGTGACAGTCACCCCAGGGTGAGACCAAAGCGGCGAATCCATGGGCGGCGGCTCAGGCTCGAACACGTCGAGATAGGCGTGCGCGAGGTGGCCCGAATCGAGCGCCGCCAGCAGGTCTGCGATCACCACGTGCCCGCCGCGCGCGACGTTGATCACGCAGCCGCCCTTGGGCATCTGCGCGAAGGCCGCCGCATTCAGCACGCCGCGCGTCTGGTCGGTGAGCGGCAACAGGCACACGAGCGCGTCGCTCATGCCGAGTATTTCGCCGAGGTCGTTCGAGCAATGCACGCCCGCGATGCGCTTGGGCCGCCGGCTCCAGCCGCAGACCTTGAAGCCCAGCGCCAGCAGCTTGCGCGAAGCGTCGGTGCCCAACTCGCCGAGTCCCAGCAAGCCCACGGTGCGGTCCGAGGCCAGGAACTGCCGGCGGCGCTTCCATTTGCGTCGCTGTTGCCACAACCGATAGAGATACAGGTGCCGGTGCCAGTCGAGCACGTGCGCGAGCACGGTCTCCGACATCGCGCCGACCATGCCCGGGTCCACCAGGCGCGCGAGCGGTACCTGTCGCGGCAGCTCCGGATCCGCGAGCAGCGTCTCCACTCCCATCCACAGCGACTGCACGAGTTTCAGGTTGGGCAGCTTGGCGAAGGTGCCGGGATGGGGTGTCGCGACCAGCGCGACGTCGATGTCGGCGCTTGGCTCGAGGGTGAGTCTGTCCTGCGGCAGCGCGCGCTCGAGCAGCGGCAGCCAGCGCTCCGCGGGCTCGATCTGCGACGAAAACACGAGATTCAACTGCCGGGCTTGAAGCCGGAAGCGCGGATCACGGGCCCCCACTTGTCGTAGTCGTTGCGCAGAATGCGCGCCAGGTCCGCCGGCGGCAGGCCGGTCGGCTCGAGGCCCATATGTTCCAACCGCTGCATCATGTCCGGCGAGCGCACTGCGTCGATGGCGGCTTTGGCGTACTTCTCGATCAGGTCCTTGGGCGTTCCCGCGGGCGCGAACAGCGCGTACCAGGCACTCGCCTCGAGGTCGTAGCCCACCTCCTTGAACGTCGGCACGTCGGGCGCGAGCGAGGCGCGCTTCGTCCCGGCTACGGCCAGCAGGCGCGCCTTGCCCGATCGCACCAGCGTCAGCGCATCGGCCAGCACGAACATCGCCGCCTTGACCTCGCCGCCGGCCAGCGCCTGCAGCGCAGGAGCGGTGCCGCGATACGGAACGTGAGTCATGTTGAGCCCCGCGGCCTTCGAGAACATCACGCCGAGGTAGTGCGGCAGGCTGCCCGCTGCTGCCGAGGCATAGTCGCCCGCCTTCGGATCCCGCTTCACCAGTGCGACGTACTCCGCGACGTTCATTGCCGGTAGATCGGCGTTCACGACCAACGCGAGCTGGAAGTCGCAGATGTGCGCTACGGGCGCAAAATCCTTGAACGGGTCGTAGCGCACTGCGGCACCGTGCGAATGCGGGAACGCGACCATGGGAGCCAGGGGGGTCAGCAGGATGGTGGCGCCATCGGGCGGCGCGTTCTTCACCGCTTCGGTGCCGACGATGCCGCCAGCGCCGGTCCGGTTCTCGACGATCGTGTTCATGCCGAGGGCAGGGCGCATCTTGTCGGCCAGCAGCCGGGTCAGCAGATCGCTCGAGGCCCCCGGCGGATAGCCGAGCACGAACTTGAGGGTCTTGTCCTGCGCGGCGGCGGGCAGGGACAATGCGGCAGCGAAAAGCAGCACGGCGAGTCGGCGCATGCGGTCTCCTCCAGTGACGGACGATGTTAGCATTCGCGGCCCGAGGAGGTGCCATGGCAATCCGCAACTTCAGCGAGAAAACGTTGACCGCCGAAGTGCTCAAGCGCGTCGGCAAGGCGCCCGAGGCGCGCACGCGCAAGATCATGCAGAGTCTGGTCAAGCACCTGCACGCCTTCGTGCGCGAGGTGCGCCCCACGCAGGAGGAGTGGTTCCGCGGGATCCAGTTCCTCACGCACACCGGCCACATGTGCGACGACAAGCGCCAGGAGTTCATCCTGATGTCGGACACGCTCGGCGTGTCGATGCTGGTGGACTTCATCAACTACGGCAAGGTTGGCAATGCTACGGAATCTACCGTGCTCGGCCCGTTCTACGTTGGAGGCGCTCCGGAAATGCCGCTCGGCGCGAACATCACCAAGCCGGGCACGCCGGGCGAACCCTGCGTAGTCGACTGCACGGTGAAAGACATGAAAGGCAAGCCGGTCGCGGGCGCGCTGATCGACGTGTGGGAGGCGGGCGGCGACGGCTTTTACGACGTGCAAAAGCCCGACGGCACCAACCTGCGCGCGCGCTTGCGCTCGGACGTGCTGGGCAGGTTTTACTTCCGCTGCGTGAAGCCGGTGAGCTACCCGGTGCCGCACGACGGCCCGGTGGGCAAGATGCTGGTGGCTACCGGCCGCCACCCGATGCGCCCCGGGCACCTGCACTTCATGATCGAGGCGCCCGGCTGCGACAAGCTGGTGACGCACCTGTTCGTGAAGGGCGACAAGTATCTCGATTCCGACGCGGTGTTCGGCGTAAAAAATTCGCTGATCGTGAATTTCAGGAAGAACGCGGCGGGCGAGGCGGAGTGCAGGTACGACTTCGTGCTCAAGCCCACCGCAAGAACGCGCCGCAAGCGCTGAACGGCTTCAGGCTCCCGGGCCTACGCCACGCCGGCGCGGCGCAGGCGCGCGCGCAGGGCCTCGATTTCCTCCATCAGGTCCGCCACCAGCGCGGCCAGTTCGGGCTCGGCCTCGAAATCGCGCTCGTAGCGCCAGATCACGCGCGCGCGCCGCAGGTCGCGGCTGCTGAAACGCCAGGCCTCCGGCGTTTCGCCCGCCATCGGCAACAGGCCCTCGCGCACGCGGCGCTCGACCCAGTCCTGGCTGAGGGCGCAGGCGCTGCACAGTTCCTCGAGGGTCAGGCAGGCGTCTTCGAGCAGCGACCCGATGAGGAGATCTTCGTCGCGCATGGTCAGCCTCCCGCGGGTGGGCGCGGGTCGAAGCCGAGTTCGCGCGCCATCGTTTCGTACAGTTCCCTCGCGCGCGCAGTATCGGCGCCCGGCAGCACCACGCGCACGGTCAGTTCGAGGTCGCCCGGGGTTGCGCCGGGCACGCCCTTGCCGGGCACGCGCAGCCGCCGGCCGCTCTGCGCCCCGGGCGGGATGCGCACCTTGAGCTCGCCGCCGTCGGGCAGGGCGACAGGCACCACCGCGCCGAGCGCAGCCTCCCAGGGCGCCAACGGCAGTTCGATGTGCAGGTCGCGGCCCTCGACGCGAAAGCGCGGGTGCGGCTTCAGGTGCACCTCGAGCAGCAGGTCGCCGGAGGGCTCGCCCTGCACGCCGGGCGCCCCCTGGTTGGCGAGGCGGATGAGCTGTCCCTCGCGCACGCCCTTTGGGATCTGCACCTGCAGCGTGCGCGTGTCGAGCACCACGCGCCCCTCGCCGTCCAGCTTTGGCACGCGCAGGCTGATCTGCCTGGCCGCACCTTGCCACGCATCCTCGATGTCGAGCAGGATCCTGGCGTAATGGTCCTCGCCGCGATGCCGCGGCCCGCGGGCGTGGCGCGCACCGCCCATGCGCCCGAACAGTTCGGCGAAGAAATCGCTGAAGTCTCCGCCGGCGCCGTCGCCGGTACCGGGCCTCGAGAACTCGAAGCCGGCGTCCCAGTCCGGCGGCGGGCGGAACTCCTCGCCCGGCCGGTGCCCCGAGCCGAGCGCGTCGTAGGCGGCGCGCTTCTCCGTGTCGGAGAGCACGGCGTTCGCCTCGTTGATCTCCTTCATCCGCGCCTCGGCGTTCGCTTCCTTGCTCACGTCCGGGTGGTACTTGCGCGCGAGCCGGCGGAACGCCTTCTTGATCTCCTCGGCGCCGGCGTCGCGCGCCACGCCCAGCGTCGCGTAGTAGTCCTTGAATTCCACTCAGGCGCCTCCCCACACCTCGCGTGCCGTCTCGACGATCAGCTCGAGCTTGCGCCACTGCTCGTCCTGGGAGAGCGCGTTGCCGACTTTCGTCGTCACGCCGCCGAGCTGGCCGAGGAAATCGAGGTGCCACCAGTCGCGGCGGAACTCGCCGTCGGTGACCGCCTGCAGGCCGATGGCCTCCTGCTTCGCCACCGCCTCGCGGATGGCGCGGTCCTCGATCGCCTTCAGCTTGTCGGCGCTCAGCGCGCCCTGCTTCCATTGCTTTCGCGCCTCCGCGAGTTCCGCCGGGCGCAGCAGGCTGCCGACCTGGTCGGCGCGATAGGGTGGTTTCATTTCGTCAGGCTCAATCCGCTTCTCGTCACGCGGCCGTGCAGCTCACGGCCAAGCACCTGTTCGCAATACTCGGCTGTGGCGAGCAATCCGTCCAGATCGATCCCGGTGTGGCCGCCGCCGTACCTCACCTTCGCCGGGTGGCCGCCCACGCCGCCGAAGGAGGAATCGAAGAAGCGCGCGCAGAGCGTCACCCCGGTCATCATAGTTGACATCATCAACTATCCGGCGCTAGGCTGTCAACGATGAGCACCGTGATCGCACCGCGCGACGAGCGCACCCAGCCCGCGGCGCGCATGAGACCCCGTTCTTCGACGAATGAGCTGCCCGGCATCCGGGACCTGCTGTCCTACCGGCTGCACGTGGTCGCGAACCTGCTTTCGCGCGGCGCCGA